>LSZA01000007.1 GCA_001637315.1 Phormidium willei BDU 130791
GAGGGAACGGGGAACGGGGAACAGGGAACGGGGAACGGGGAACGGGGAATAGGAGAGAACGGGGACAAAAAAAATTCCTCCCGCATCACCAGGAGGAATCAAGAGGAACTGTCGCATCGAGTGAGGAAATTGCATCGAGGGCCTTATGCGGATTCAGGGCATCGCACCCAAGTCAAATTTTTACGTTTAGCAGAATCGAGGAACTGAAGTTCCGCACTTAACTTAACCCGATGACTTGAGTATGACAGCGATCGCCCAACAGACGCAGTGATACGCATCCCGAGTCTCCGTGATACTGCCGTAGATTTGAGGTGACGCACTCTGGGTTCTCTTGGTGATGCAATTGCGGAGTTGACGGTGATCTGACTCACAGTTTCTACTTAAGTAGTTTTCCTGAGTTGTTTTCCCTAGAGATCTCCGTACACGGGAACGGCTGCCCCACGTACATCTCGGGCGGCCTCGGAGGCGAGGAAACAAATCACGTCAGCCAGGGAACTCGGTTTGACCCAACTGTCGGCGTTGTCATCTCCCATTGCGTCCCGGTTATTGGGGGTGTCAATGACGCTGGGAAGGACGCAATTGGCGGTAATGCCGGTGTTTTGGGTTTCGGCGGCGATGGATTTGGTGAGGGCGACGACGGCGGCTTTGGCGGCACAATAGGCCGCTAATTGTGCCCCCGGTTCCACAGCCCCCCGTGAGCCTACGGTGACGATACGCCCGTAGCCCTGTTGCCGCATTTGAGCCAAACTGTACTTACAGGCTAAGAAGGTGGTGTTGAGGTTGAGATCGAGGTCTTTGCGCCAATCGCTATAGTCGTACTCATGAGTCGCCCCCATAGAGAAGCCGCCGACGAGATGAATTAAGACATCAACTCGCCCCATATCCTCAATGAGTTGGCGGACGGCACTTTCGTCGAGTAAGTCGAGGAGGACAAACTGGATTTTTGAGAAGTCCTCCGGGGACATCTGTTGTTTGAGGCGATCGACCTCGGTGGTGTTGCGGTAGGGAATGGTGACGCTGGCCCCCTGGGCGATAATTTTGGGGGTGACACCCATCCCTAAGCCTCCGGTTCCTCCGGTGAGTAAGACAGTTTGACCCTTCACAAGCAAATTTCTCCCGTACTGAGGTTGAGTTCTAGTCTGTTCACTTCTAGTCTACGGAGATTAGTAGCTCACTTCTAGGGTGACGGAGGCGGTGATTTGCTGTTCTCCGCCCTCAATGGGGGTTGAGGCATCGGCGGCCAGGGCTTCGGCCCGTCCATACATTACTGGGGGGGAACCGTACTGACTACCACTAATGTTGATGCTGACGACTTCTCGCCGTTGCAGGTTGAGGCTGGCGAGAACGACATCGGCTTGAGAGCGAGCGTCTAGGGTGGCTTCTTGGAGGGCGCGATCGCGGGCCTGGGCGATGGCGGCGTCACTGGCGACAAAGCTGACCCCGTTAATGCGGGTTGCACCTCGTGAGACGGCGGTATCGAGGAGTTCTCCGGCGGCGTCAGTCGAAATTTGGAAGCTGACGGTATTGGAGGCGCGATAGCCACTAATTACCTGTTGGTTGTCGCGACGGGTATAGATGGGATTGAGACGAACGCCGGTAGTTTGCAGTTTGTCCACATTGCGCGATCGCAGCAGTTCAACCACGGCCGAGGATTGACGAGCGGCCTGTTGTTGCGCCGCTTCAGCGGTCTCCGCATCGACTTCAACGCCTAAACTCACCTGAGCGATGGTGGCGGGGATAAAGACAGACCCTTGGCCTTGAACGGTGAGGGTTCGCAGGGATTGTTCTTGGGCCATGACGGGGGGTTGAACCATAAGGGTGATGGTTCCAGAGGCGAGCATGAGGGCGGCTAGGGGGGTGAGTAAGCCTTGAGATAGACGATTCATGGAAATTCTTCGTAATAGGAATCAATAATCTTGATTCTGACCGAAGATACTTCTGTCTAGCCGCGAGACTGTGACAGAAGCTGATCAGCCCAGATGCTCGCCAATTTCTAGGCGGGTTCCATTGGCAAAATCCCAGCCGGACTGGGTTTTCTTGCCTGCTAGTTGTACGTCATGGAGTAACAGGAGTCCAGATCCTGTTTGCAGGACTGGCCCCAAATTTTTGATAATCTGCACGACCTCTCCCGGTTTTGCCGATTCTGGCTTGAGGCGATCGCCCCAGGACTGTAATTGTCTGACCCACTCCTGAGGAAGTTGCTCATCATACTGCTCCGCGACGGGAACCGTGGCTTTGACTTTTAGGGATTGCTCTCGAAACTGGGTGACGGCATTGGGATAGAAGCCACGCACCTGATTATGAAGGGCGATCGCCGGCCGCGTCCAATCGAGTTGATAGTCAGATTTCTCAATCAGTCGTGCATAGGTCGCCGCCTCATCATCTTGGGGGGTGGCTTGCAGGGTTCGGGCCTCTAATCCTTGCAAGGTCTCCACCAGTAGAGAACCACAGTCTTGAGCTAAACGGGCGGCGACATCCCAGGCGTTATCGAGTAAGTGAATATCCAGAGACGACTTCAGTAACATCGCCCCCGTATCCATCCCTACATCCATCTGCATGGTGGTCATCCCGGTTTGGGGGTCTCCGTGGTACAGACACCATTGAATCGGGGCGGCCCCGCGATATTTCGGCAACAGGGAACCATGGCCGTTAATACAGCCGAGTCGGGGCATCTCTAAAATCTCTTGGGAGAGAATTTGTCCATACGCCACAACAACAAAGACATCGGCTTGACTGTTTCGCAATTTGTCAAGGACTTCGACATCTTTCTTAATCTTTTGCGGTTGCCAAACGGGAATCCCGGCTTCTACGGCAACAGTTTTGACGGGGGAGGGAATCAAGGTTTTGCCCCGGCCTCGGCGTTTGTCGGGCTGGGTGACGACGGCTGACACCTCAAACTGGGGATGCTCGATGAGGGTTTTGAGGCTGGGGACGGCGAATTGGGGGGTTCCTAGGAAGATGAGGTTCATGAGAAGGGAACAGGGAACAGGGAACAGGGGAATTAGGGTCTAACTCGGATTTCGATGCGGCGGTTGCGTTGGCGGTTGGCGGGACTGTTGTTGCTGGTGGCGAAGCGACTGGACCCATAGCCGATACTGACCCAGCGTAGAGGGGTGTCGGTATTGCTGGCGAGATATTGTTCGACTTGTTTGGCTTGCTCAAAGGTTTTGTCGAGGCTGGCATCGTTGTCGTCGGTTGCGTCGAGGTAGCCGCCAATGTAAACCGTTGCGCCTTCGAGGGTTTGTAGTTCGTCGAGGAGGCGATCGAGGATGCTGGCTCGGGTGGGATCGAGGACTTCGCCACTGTCGGAGAAGAGAATATCACTGGGAAGGGTCAGCCGTAGGGGCATTCCGGGGCTGAGTCGGGGAGGGGCGATCGCCTCGGGAGGGTCAACGATCGCCTGAAGTTCACTTAACTGAGTGGCAATCAGGGTCACTTGGGACTGAATATCGGTCTTTTGGGCTTCGAAGGTGTTTTCCTCGTCTGTTGTGCCTTCTGTTGCGTCTTCTGGGGCATCTGCGGGAGCCTCTTCGGGGGTCAGAGCCGCCAGTTGTCGATTCAGTTGCGTCACCTGCTCTTGTAACTGAACAATGGTGTCTTGAACTTGCTGGCGATCGAGGTCGGCGGGAGGGGGATCCGGGGTCGGTGATGATGGGGTCGGGTTCGTGATTTGGCGAATTTGGACTCGCCAGCGTTCACTGAGGGGTTTTTCGGGGTTGGCTTGCGGGGACCTTTGCGCCCAAACAACGCCGCCAATCACCCCTAGGCTGAGACTCACACCGAGGGTCAACAGGCGAACGATCAAGATGGCGATCGCCCCAAGGCACGATCCTGACGAGGAGGACGCAGATGATGAGGCTGAGCGCCCGGCACGACGGCGATCGCGGCGGGAGCGAGCGGTGTTGGGATCTGGGGGAGGAGATTGGCTCATAGGGGCTTAACGTCGTCCATCCCAGGGGCCAATTTGGATCGTCCCCCGAGGTGTAAAGACCACTCGAAACTCAGCAATGGGAACTAGGGTAACGCGATCGTCTTGAATCTCGACTCCTGCGGCCGGATTGTATAGAGGTTCAATGGGAAGTTCGCCAAAATAGACGGATGCGACATCCGAAAGGGGTTCATATTGAGTCATTTCCCCGTCCTCGGTGACGGCCAGACGATAGTCTAAATTGCGATCGAAGACCGGTGTGGTCTCCCATTCCTCATAAAGCGCATCACGCACCTCGAAGATGAGCCGATCAATGGTGGCGACATCGGTAATGCGAGGGGTGCGGCTAGAGCGAGAAATGCCATCCCAGGGACTCACTTGTAAGACGCCATTGGGCCGAAAGACGACCTTATACTCAGCCAACGACTCCACAGCGGCGGTTCCGCCGTCTACCGGAAGATACAACAAGCTCGACAGGGGGGTTTCCCCGTCAAACTCGCGGGCGCGATCGCTATCTGGACGATAGCCTAAGATGGCGCCATCCTCCCCAACACTGACACGATAGACTAAATCCTCGTCAAAGGTTGGGGGGGTCGTCCAGGCTTCGTCAATCTCGTGATAGAGCTTATAGCGCAATGCGGCCAGTAAGTCGGGATCTTCGATGGGGGTGACGGTATCGGCTAACTGGGCGAGATCTTCACGGTCAGGATTGGCCAAGGGTTCCGGGGGCGAGTCGTTGGCCGTTGGGGTGGTGATGGCGTCGCTGAGTTGCTCGGTGTCTTCGAGGACATTCTCCCGAGGTTGTTCGACTTCGGGAACGGGTAGGGGAGACAAGGCGATCGCGGCCACCACTAGACTCGATAAGCCGATGGCGAAGGGGGCGGCCCGTTGGCTGACGGGTTCTTCGTTTTTCGCTTGGCGGCGGTTTCTCGGGAGTAGGTTGAGTTGGCGATCGGGAAGGGTGCGGCGATCGCTCAAGAGTTGATCGACCACGTCGACTAAGTCAAATAGTTGTAGGGTGGTCAGATCAATTTGCAGAGGTTCGGAGGTGCTTGCATCTTGGGGCGATCGCAGATTGAGGCGATGTAACCCTCCCTCTAGGGGTGTGAGGGTGACCCAAGACTGAGGGGATTGGACGGCTACCTTGCCCATTCCCAGGAAACTCTGGGTATAGTCGCTGGTGGCGGCCACTAACTCATCGAGGAAATCCAGCCCCCCGCTGAGGGCATTGGGTTTGCCTAAAACATGACATTCAGCACTGACGAGAACGCAGAGGCGCGATCGCGTCGACTGCTGCGATTGTGAGTCGCCATGTGGCTCATCTAACCCTTCTACAATCAGGGTACATCCCGGTAAACTATACTTGCGCCGTACAACCATCAGACCTCTCCATCAAACAAACTCACCCAAAACCGAATTAAACCTGCGGTTCCGGTACAAAATAGTAACTTTTCTAGTAACTCAACTGCCAGATTATCAAGCTTTTCGTCCGTGTCGTAAACCATCACCCCGGAACGACGGGGGTTCATGCGACTGCGGAAGTGGGTGCGAAAACGGGAGAGATAAACGGCTAACTGAGGATGTTTCTCTAAGGGCAGGTTTTGCTCCCGTAACTGCTGGGCCTCTTTGTTGAGTTGCCGTAGCTGTAGCATCATCGATCGCGCTAGCTGACAGATAATGATGGTCAGGACTTTGGCTTCCTCTTGGGAGAGGGGACGGCGGCGACTGGCTCGCCGTAGGGGATTGGTATTGCGGATACGCCAAACCGTGACGCGATCGCTCAACACCGAGTTGAGTTCCAATTGATGGGCCAGACTCAGGATTTTTTCAGATCCACTGAGATCGAGAGCCTCAATCGCCAACAACATCAAATCGAGTTGGACACGAGTTCGCCGGGAACAGCCGTGATGAGTCACCGGCATATCCGGCAATTGCTGTTGTAGTGGCGTTAGGGTCGAATCGTGTGTTTGCGGAGGATTGGAGACCATGAGGCGCGAAGCTGACAGGTGAACGTGGTTAGTGGGCGATGCAAGGGGCCGATGCAACCCGGCGGTGGGCGGTGTAATGGGGCCATGACTCGGCTGGTCGATCAACCGCTCAAAGCTAGATTATTACATTCTCGGCGATCGCTAACATTCCCGGCCCGTTTCCCCCGAGCCAAGTTGAACGCTTTAGCCCTGGAAGTTTCCTGATAGGATTTGTGGAGACTGATACCCATGTCCCCAGTCCGACGAGTTCATCGAAAGCGCGAGAAACCTACCATCATCATGGATCTAAAATCCCTCATCCGCGACGTTCCCGACTTCCCCAAACCCGGAATTGTCTTCCGAGACATCACCACCCTGCTGGCCGATCCCGAAGGACTCCGCTGCACCCTCGATCGCCTCGTGGAACAATGCCGTCCACTGCGCCCCGATATTATCATTGGCATGGAGTCCCGTGGCTTTCTGTTTGGTGTGCATCTAGCCTACCGTCTCGGGGCCGGCTTTGTTCCTGTCCGTAAACCGAAAAAACTGCCTCGGGCGGTCCATCATGTTGAGTATGAGTTGGAATATGGCCGCGATCGCCTAGAAATCCATCAAGATGCCATTCAGGCGGGAGCTCGGGTCATCATCGTTGATGATCTCATCGCCACTGGGGGAACCGCCAAAGCCACCGCGCAACTGGTTGAACACTCCCAGGGTGATCTAGTTGGCTTTGCCTTTGTCATCGAACTCAACGCTTTAGCTGGCCGCCAACAGTTACCTGACGTTCCTATTATCAGTCTCGTTCAATACTAACTCCCCCCTTTGGACTAAGCTCACCGTTCCCCATGATTGACACTGTCGATGACTTTTCCTTCCTCCTCAAGTTCTAAACCCAAACGTCCTCTCAGTCAACGTCTGACGGAGTTTTTCCAGAATGACACCACGATTTATGTCATTCAACGACTTGGACAAGGACTGTTAACTTTATTGATCGCTTCAATGTTATGCTTCGCCGTCATGAAGTTAGCTCCTGGGGACTTTTTAGACACCTATAGTCAAAATCCAACGGTGTCTCAAGAACTCTTAGATGACTTAACGCAGCGGTATGGCTTGGATAAACCGGCGATCACTCAATATCGCCTCTGGTTAACTTCAATTGTGACTCAGGGCGATTTTGGCTGGAGTTTAATGTATCAGCAACCGGTGACCACTTTAATTGGTAGTCGCGTGTTTAATACGTTGATTCTGTCAATTTTTTCTCTAATTATCACCTGGACAATTGCCATTCCCTTGGGAATTGTTGCCGCCGTTCGTCAAAATAGCACCATCGACCGAATTTTGCGGATTCTCAGTTATGGAGGACAAGGATTTCCGAGTTTTATTACGGCTCTGTTGTTACTTATTTTGGCGCAAAATCTTACTCCTTTAGTTCCCGTGGGAAATATGACTAGCGTTTTTCACGATGATTTATCAACAGTGGGTAAAGGGTTAGACATTCTTTGGCACGCCTTACTTCCGACGTTGGCGTTGAGTATTACCAGTTTTGCTGGGTTACAACGTTTGATGCGTGGACAACTACTCGATGTGTTACGACAAGATTATATTCGCACGGCTCGCGCCAAAGGATTGTCAGAGAAAAAAGTCATTTATGTTCATGCGTTGCGCAATGCAATCAACCCAATGATTACGTTGTTGGGGTTTGAGTTTGCCGCTCTGCTAAGTGGCTCGTTTATTGCTGAGTTTTTCTTTAGTTGGCCAGGATTGGGGAAACTGATTCTTGAGGCACTTCGCTCTCAAGATCCCTTTGTGGTGATGGCTGGGTTGATGATGGGAGCCACCATGTTGATTGTTGGTAATTTGTTGGCTGACTTGCTCTTAAAAGCGGTTGATCCTCGCATTGAATTAAAAAATAATTAGCGGGGGATGGTTCGAGGATTGTTCTGTAGATCTGTTGGATAATGATGTTTTCTGAAACCTATTATGTGTTGCGATCGCAGCAAGATGGCCAATATCTCGCCGCGCGCCCCGAGGTTGAGGGCGATCGCTATTTGTTGCTATTCACAGAGCATTTTGATGCCCTCAGCTATGTCAACCGCTTTGCGGAAGACTATAAAGCGCAAATTTCGGTCGAATCCCTCGCCACTCCCAGCCTAAAACCCCTACTTCAGCGTTGGGGATATGTGGGATTTGCCCTCGTGCGTGATCCCCTCTTACCTCGCTTGGAGTTTCTACGAGCTAGCTGAAATCTCCAACCCAGATGGCACAATGGATCGAGAACCCTTCCATAGCTGTTGCCATTGTTTATGTCACCCTCTAATCTTCCCCATACTTCATTCTGTCGGGATGGCGATCGCCTCACGGTGACTCACCTCAGTCAAACCCGCCCTAACCCATCCCCAGCGGGGGCTGATGTCCGTGAAGGCTTGCAACAGATTCCTAAAACCCTGCCAGCTCAATACTTCTACGACGATCGCGGTTCCCAACTCTTTGAGCAAATCTGCGATCTCCCCGAATACTACCCCACTCGCACGGAAGCCAGTATCCTGCAAACCGCCGCCCCGGAAATCGCAAGCCTCACCGGAAACAGCGAACTGGTGGAACTCGGGAGTGGAAGTTCGACCAAAACTCGGCTTCTCCTCAATGCGTATTGCCAATCCCTCGCCCCCGAACGCTCTGCACTGATTTATCGTGCCATTGATGTCAGTGGAGGAATGCTGCAACAGAGCGCCCAAACCCTCCTCAACGACTATCCTCGGCTACATGTGCAAGGATTAGTCGGAACCTATGAACAAGCCTTAGATCACCTTCCCCCCACAGAAGCCGATAGCCGTCTGTTGCTGTTTCTCGGTAGCACCCTCGGTAACCTCCAACCCGACGCTTGTCAGCAATTTTTGCAACGGGTTAGCCAGGCCCTGCATCCTGGGGAGTATTTTCTCTTAGGGATTGATTTGGCTAAGCCGAAATCGATCCTAGAGGCGGCGTACAACGACGCTCAAGGAGTAACGGCTGCCTTTAACTTGAATATGTTGGCCCATCTCAATCGACGCTTTGAGGGTAACTTTAAGCTCGATCAGTTTGAACATTGGGCATTTTTCAACGAAAAAAACTCCCAAATCGAAATGCACCTGCGCAGTAAGGTTTCTCAATCGGTTACCCTACGCCAGTTAGATCTAACCCTCGAGTTAGCCCAAGGGGAGACGATTCAAACGGAGATTTCTCGTAAATTTAAGTATCCTGATATTGTCGAGTCTCTGAACCAGGTTAAGTTAGAGACGGTTCATTGCTGGAGTGATCCACAGAACTGGTTTGCTGTGCTATTAACCCGTCGCCGTCCTTAACTAGATCAATTATGAACCCTCACAAGACGATCAGGCTGAGTTTACTGGCGATCGCCCTATCTCTTGGCGGCTGTGACAGTACCCCCGATGCGACGATTTCCTCCGATAGCCGTACCCCGGAATCAGAACCCGAACAAGTCGTCGTTACCCCAGACGTATCCCCCCCAGACACATCATCCAATCCATCGCCAGAGGTATCACCGACTCCGGCTACCACCGCTGAAGCTTCTACTGACACCTCTCTCCCAACAGACAACTTAGCGGACAACTTACTAAGAGTCGCGACGATTGAGGAAACACAAATGGGCGATTTGATGTGCTACGTCACCGTTACCAATTCCCAGGGAAATACTACGACTATTGGTGCGGAATACTCGTTTTGCGATGATAATGAGCAATTATTGGGTCGTACCGTAGGACTTGGGTATCGCGAAACCAGCGTCGCCGATTGTGAAAGTAATGAACCTTGTGGAGAAACTCGCCAAGAACTGTTACTGTCTGAGGTCATTAATCTGGGCCAGAATTGGTCTGTTCTCAGCAACGGAACTTGGCAAGTCATCGTCGGACAAATAGAGACGTGGGATGGTGTCAATAATACAGGAGATCTGACCTATTATGGCTGTGACGATGAGAACAATTGTCTGGCGTTAGATGGCGGAGTTATCAGTTGTCGCGATGGTATGTGTAATCAAGGGTGGTCTCAAGGGGACTATAACTATGTTCTCTCAACGCCGATCGTTGAAGATGGCGGCGCTGCTACAAGTTTGCGGGTTTTGCGGCAAGGGGAAGAAATTCTCAATGTTCCTAATATGGAAATTGTTAACTCGAACTCCTCTTAAATTAGGGTGGGTAGGGGCAAAACTGGATCGGTTTAAAGGTCATGAGAGTACGATTGGTTGAGGGAGAATTAGAGGGATATGGGTTGGGGACATTAACGGTCACGCTAGAGGGTTTCAGGATCTACGCCAAGTTCCCGTAAGCGTTGGGCGAGGCGATCGGCTTTGGCCTGGGCCGCATCCCGTTCAGCTTGGGCCGCATCCCGTTCAGCTTGGGCTGCATCCCGTTCAGATTTAATTTCCTGTAACGTCTGAAAACGAGATCCATCGGGGCGATAGAGGGTTAATCCCTCCTCGGTCCACTCGAAGCGAATCCCCAAGCGAGGACTCACCCAGTCCGACATCTGTTCAATGACGTTTAGACCCCGTTCCTCTCGTTGTAACCCACTCAAGTCATTGTGATCCGGGTCGTAGATATAGTACTCTTCGACCCCAAATTCGTCGTAAAACTGCTGTTTCTGGGCCATCTCTTTGAGGGTGTTTCCGGGAGAGAGAATTTCAAAGACAACTTGCGGCGGGATATTGTTTTCTTCCCATTGTTTATAGGACCCGCGATCGCCCTTGGGTCGGCCGAACACCACCATTGCATCAGGGGCGCGACGGATACGATTATTTCCCTCGATGGGATACCAGAGTAAGTCCCCGGCCACAAACACCTCGGGGTTATCCGCAAAAATGAGGTCTAAGTTTTCTTTAATGATGACAATCCAACGAAACTGAAGGGTATTGTCGGCCATGGGCTGTCCGTCGCTGTCGGGGTAATGGATGGTTTGTTGGTTTGGGGTTGTCGGTTGCTGGGTTTGGGAAATCATGGCGTTTTCTCTATTCATTCTCCATTAAGCGGACATTGACGGTCACGCTAGAGGTTTTCAGGATCAACTCCGAGTTCCCGTAAGCGTTGGGCCAGGCGTTTAGCCTCAGCCTGGGCCGCATCCCGTTCAGTCTGGGCTGCATCTCGTTCAGTCTGGGCTGCATCTCGTTCCGCCTGGGCCGCATCCCGTTCAGCTTGGGCTGCATCTCGTTCGGCTTTGATTTCCTGTAAGGTCTGAAAACGAGATCCATCGGGGCGATAGAGGGTTAATCCCTCCTCAGTCCACTCGAAGCGAATCCCCAAGCGAGGACTCACCCAGTCGGACATCTGTTCAATGACCTTAAGACTTTCTTCTCCTCGTTGCAGGCCACTCAAATCATTGTGGTCGGGATCATAGATGTAATACTCTTCGACCCCAAACTGATCATAAAAATCCCGTTTCTGACCCATCTCTTTGAGGGTGTTTCCGGGAGAGAGAATTTCAAAGACCACTTGCGGTGGAATATTGTTTTCTTCCCATTGTTTATAAGACCCGCGATCGCCCTTGGGTCGCCCAAACACCACCATAGTATCAGGGGCGCGACGGATGCGATTATTGCCCTCGACGGGATACCAGAGTAAATCTCCTGCGACAAAGACCTCGGGGTTATCGGTAAAAATGAGGTCTAAGTTTTCCTTAATGATGACAATCCAGCGAAACTGAAGCGTATTGTCGGCCATGGGCTGTCCGTCGCTGTCGGGGTAATGGATGGGATGTTGGTTTGGGGTCGTCGGTTGCTGGGTTTGGGAAATCATGGCGTTTTCTCCGACTTCAAGGAACGGCGATTGACTTCAAAAAATATGATTGAAGGTGACTCGATAAGCTGGATAATTTAGTTTTGTTCCTGTTTATTTTTGGAGATACTAATATTGTGTCTATATCTAGTATAACCCAAAAATATTAAATTGGTGAGATTTTAATGAAGAATTTTAGTCAATCATAATCGCCGCGATCGCCCCTTGTCAATGCCTTCTAATTCTCGCACATTTCGCCGTACAAATTGCATCAAACGATGGAAGTCTGACCGTTTCCAGAGTGGTTTTAATTCCAGGTCATCCATCGCTAGGGGAACATAAATTTCTGGGGCCAACTCTACGGCTTTCTCCAAAGACAGCATCGCCCCATCTAAATCCCCAGCTAAGACCGCACAACAGGCTTGATTGTACCAACTATAGGTATCCTCCGGTTCTAGGTCTAAACAGGCATCATATTGGGCGATCGCTGAGCGATAATCTCCCTGAATACGGTACAGTTCTGCCAACTTATAGCGAGTATCAAAATCATCGGGTTCACTCTTCAAGGCTTCTCGATAGGCAATTCTGGCTTCTTCAAATTGCTCTAAATGCCGTAAACAATCCCCTTTACGGAACCAACTCCAAAAATCACTGGGTCGATTATCCAACGCTTCTTCATAACAGGACAAGGCGGCGCGATATTCTTGTAAGTACCGCAACGCATCCCCACGACGAAACCAAGCCCAGTAATCATGGGGGCGCAAGCGTAAGGCTTTATCAAAACTGGCGATCGCCCGCTCAAATTCACCCATCTCTTCCGATAAAATAATTCCACGATTGTACCACGCCCAATAGTCCTTAGGTCGCTCATCAAGGGCTTGATCAAAACTGGCGATCGCCCGCTCAAATTCACCCAATTCAACTAACGTATTGGCGCGATGATAGAGCGCCCAGTAATCATGAGGGCGAGCCAGAACTGCTCGGTCAAAACAGGCGATCGCAGCCGTATAATGTCCTCGATTAAAAAATCGCTTTCCCTCCTTATAGCAAAGCCAATAATTTTCCCAGCGGGCTTCTAAATATGGTGTTAATCGGCTGTCATCTAAGGTCATTGTTATCGTGATTCACACAACGTAATTCATACCAATGATTTTTTTCTAAAAAATCACTAGGGATTTAGCCTAAAAAAACCTGGGCTGCTGTTAAGTTTAGGTCAGGAAGATTCAAGGATTCAATAGGAGTCTCCCCAGAAAATGTCCCCATCTCTTCATAAGTCCCTTCTCGTAACACCAAAATTAAAACTGTTTCAGCGTCCGGGTCGATCAGCCAATATTCTGGAATGCCACAACTTTGATATTGAAAGCGTTTGGCGACATAATCTCGCTGTCGTTGCACCTCTCCGGGACTCACCACCTCAACCACCAATAGCGGCGGATTCATCGACAAACGAACCGTATTGCGTCGGGCCAGTTGTTCGATATGTTCTTCTCGCAGAATCGTCAAATCAGGATAGCGATTTCTCGGTTCTCCCTGAACTTCAATCTCTAACCCTTGGCCACGGACTCGATCAATTCCAACTAAACCGGCAAAGTGGAGGAGGAGACGGTTGGCAATTTGAACATTTACACCAGATTCGGGGGGCATCTTAACTAATTGACCGTTATACAACTCATAGAAGCCTTCTAGGGACTCACTATAAACGAGATAGTCTTCAAAACTCTCAAATAATCGGGGTTGAACCTGTACCATTGATTTAACTCCAGAAACCGTGAACATCCAGTTGGCTAGCCCTATACGTCCATTATCGCCGTTGCGATCGCCCAGCAACATGGCAAAATAATCCCAAGCCTCTAAAAACGCAAGTCCAACGCAAGCCCAACGCAAGTCCAACGCAAGCCAGATGACAGAGTATCGCATCGAAACCGACTCCATGGGCGATCGCCAGATCCCCGCCAACGCCTACTATGGGATTCAGACCCTCAGGGCGATCGAAAACTTCCCCATCAGCGGACATCGGCCTCTCCCGGCCTACATCGAGGCCTGTGTTCTCATCAAAAAAGCCACCGCCACCGCCAACCGGGAACTCGACTGCATCCCCGCCGAGATCTCCGAAGCCATCATCACCGCCGCCGATGAAGTTCTGGCTGGACAATTGCGGGATCAGTTTGTCGTCGATATTTACCAAGCCGGGGCCGGAACCTCCCACCACATGAACGTTAACGAAGTTCTCGCCAATCGGGCCTTAGAACTTCTCGGAGAGGAAAAGGGCAGCTATCACAAAGTTAGCCCCAACGACCATGTTAACTATGGTCAGTCTACCAACGATGTTATCCCCACCGCCATCCGTATCGCTGCACTCCTAGCCCTGCATCGTCAATTCTTCCCCGCCTTGGAGGCCAGCGTCGCGACCCTCAACCGCAAAGCCGAGGAATTTCAGGATGTGGTGAAATCCGGGCGAACCCATATGCAAGATGCGGTTCCGGTACGCCTCGGGGAAGATTTCCGGGCCTGGGCCGTGATTCTTAACGACCATTTACGGCGCATCCGTTACGCCAGCGAAGACTTACATAGCTTAGGATTGGGAGGAAGCGCCTCGGGAACCGGACTTAATACTCATCCTCGCTATCGCTTCCGTTGCGCCGAACTCCTCGGCGAGTATATCGGACAACCCTTAGAAAGCGCCCCCCATCTCATGGCGGCCATGCAGAGTTTATCTCCTTTCGTGGCTGTATCCGGGAGTTTGCGTAATCTGGCCCAGGATTTAGTGAAAATCTCCCATGACTTGCGCCTGATGGATTCTGGCCCCAAAACCGGCTTGAAAGAGATTCAACTTCCCCCAGTTCAGCCGGGTTCCTCGATTATGCCAGGGAAGTATAACCCCGTGATGGCGGAAATGACCTCCATGGTGTGTTTTCAGGTGATGGGATTGGACCAGGCGATCGCCCTGTGCGCCCAAGCGGGACAATTAGAGTTAAATGTCATGATGCCCCTGGTGGCCTATGACTTGATTCATAGTATCGAGATTCTGGGGAACACCCTCGATGCCCTAAATCGTCGTTGTCTGGCGGGCATCAACGCTAATCGCGATCGCTGTCTGGGCTATGCTGAAGGGAGTCTCGCCCTGGTCACCGCCCTCAACCCCCACATTGGCTATCTCAACGCCGCTGCGATCGCCAAAGAGTCCCTCGATACCGGCAAATCCCTGCGGGAACTGGTGTTAGAAAAGGAATTAATGCCCGAAGCCAAGTTAGCGGAGGTGTTGGACTTAGAGAAAATGAGTCAACTTCCTCCGAGTCTTGACGAACTCCCCTAACCTTGTTGTTCAGGAGACTATCCATGCAAAGTCAATATAGCGAAACTCAAATCACCTTCCATTACGAAAACGGCGGCGAGGAATCCTTTAGCGTTCCCCTAACCGCGCAACAAGTCTATCAACAACTACAACTGGCGATCGACTCACCGCTGTTAACCTTCCATCTTTATGATCGTAGCGTCACCATCCGCTTTGATCGCGTCCTGAAAGTCGAAGTCTTCCCGGCCTTCCCCGAAGTTCAGGGCGATGGCGTGTTTTCCGAGGCCCAGGTGGTGACGGCCATGCGTCGCGCCACCCGTCGGTGAACCCCCTATGCGCTTAATTGTCGAAGGTTGGCGGTTTATTTCCCAATCCTACGCCGTCGTTAACCAGTTCCAACTCCTGGAACTCCTCAATCGCCCGGATGTGCAACTGTACCATCGGGAAATGCCCTATTTGCAGGATTGGCAAGCCGCCACGGGACTGCTATCTGCGGCAGAGGAAGCCCGTTTACGGACGATTCCCGAACCGCCAGACTCCTTGCAAAGTGAAGCCGTCTTGCGGATGCACATGCCCTTCGACTTTTCCCCCTCAAACCATTCCCGCCATTTAGTGGTGTTTGGTTTGACGGAATATGGCAAAGTCCATAATGCCATGATCCAATGTATGGGGGGGTCCGATTTTGGCCGGGTTCATCGCCAGAGTGAAGCCACCCTTCTCACCTCCTCCAATTGGTCCCGCCAGGGATTTATTCAGAGTGGCGCCGATGCTAACCGCATTCGGGTGGTTCCCCTGGGGGTGAATCCTCAGGTTTGTCATCCCCTCCCTGGGGAGGAACGCCAGGCCTTGCGTCGTCGTTTGGGGATTCAAGACTCGTTTATCTTCCTCAATGTCAGTTCCCAGCATCCCCGCAAAGGGATTCGCCCATTGCTGAAAGCCTTTGCCCAAGTGGTTCAGCGTCACCCTCAGGCGCGGTTGGTTTTGAAGGGAACGACGGGGTTATATGGGTCGCAAAAGTATGTTCAAGCGGCGTTAGAGGAGGTGTTAACGCCCCAGGAACGCGATCGCGTTTTAGCCAATTTAGCCTACATCGGACAAGACTTATCTTTTGCTGAAGTGGTCCAACTCTATCAAGCGGCAGATGCCTATATTTCGCCCTATTTAGCCGAGGGATTTAATTTACCGGTTTTAGAGGCGATCGCCTGTGGAACTCCCGTCATTTGTACCGCTGGCGGTCCCACCGATGATTTTACGCAATCCTCCTTTGCGATTAGAGTGACCGCTGAGCAAATTTGGCAAGAAATTTGTGGTGAACAACGACTTCTCTTTAACCCCGACATTGAGGCTTTAGTTGCCGCTATGGAACGAGTTATCAATGACCGAGAGTTCCGAGAAAACGCCAATCATTTGGGGTCTCAATTTGTTCACCAAAACTATACTTGGAGTAAAACCGTTGACCATTTAGTCAATGTGCTTTGGTCATCGATGGATCACTTTGCGGATGTTGTTCCTGTATAAATTCTAACAAAGCTAACTTTCAAGGAGTTACCATGGTTGAAACGATCCAAAAATCTCTAAGCTTAACGGACTTTCTAGAACGTCCTGAAACCAAGCCCGCCTCGGAATATATCAACGGTAAAATCTCACAAAAGCCCATGCCTCAAGGCGAACATAGTCGTTTACAGTATAAACTGTGCTTTGCCATTAATGCTGTGACTGAACCCGCAAAAATTGCCCTAGCCTTCCCAGAATTGCGCTGTACATTTGCAGACCGTTCTCTTGTGCTGGATATTGCGGTCTTCCGCTGGCAACGCATCCCAAAAACCGACAGCGGACGAATTGCCAACCGGTTTAACACCTATCCCGATTGGATGATTGAAATCCTCTCGCCTCAGCAAAGTACAACCCAGGTGTTAAACAAATTATTACAGGCTTGCCAACAGGGAACTCAGCTTGGCTGGTTGATTAACCCAGAAGAAGCAACGGTTCTAGTGATTAGCGAGAATCAACGCCTTGATGTCTTTAGCCAAGATGATCAACTGCCAGTTTTAGAAGGAATTGATTTGTCTGTAACAGTTGGTAATATCTTAGAATGGTTAACCATTTAGGGAGTTAAACCTAATCGAAAAAATGGTATTAAATTAATTTTCCTGGTCATTCAAAGTCATTCAAATCAAATTTATATCTAAAAAATAGGCAGAGTTTGGGTGTTCAGAATCCAGGCGTACGTCCCCCTTCTATTGCCACTTTCTGGCAATATAGACCCCATAACCAATGTAAGACTTATAGGTCTCGTAGAGGTCAATTTCTCGTTGTTCAGCCGCGACGATCGCGCGTGCTTCGTCGCTATTCTCATGTCGAGTCAGGAACTCCTCAAATCGAGCCTGCATGGGTCGGTAATACTCATTCAACCAACACTGTTCTGGTAACACGAAGTACCCGACTGGCGAAAATCCCTGTTTTTCTAAACTCTTGATCTTCGCCGAAGCGACATCGATTTCGGGATACTCACTATCCCAGTGCTTCTGGAGTTCTCTGGGTCGCGAATCTGTCAACCATGTGATCTCGGAAGCCACGAACCAACCACCCGGCTTCAGAAAACGTCGCCACTCGGCTACACCCTTTTCAAATCCAATGTTGTAAATTGCCCCTTCAGACCAGATGACATCAAGTTCCTCGTCCGCAAAAGGTAGGTCCTCCATTGAGCGAGCAAGGGGCGATATTTTATGGGCGACCCCTGCCTTGTTAGCCCTTTGTGCGAGTACATCCAGAAAATCTTGAAGGAAATCGACCGCCGTCACCTGGGCATTTAAGAGTTGAGCCAGAACGATGGTGGATGCACCAGTACCGCAGCCAATATCTGCAATTTTCAGTGGGGCCGCTCGGTCAATTCGGGCTAGATTGAGAGCTAATTCTGTTTCCGCATTGCCACCTGGTCCTTGGCGATCGCCGCCTTTGTGTAAATCGATTAACAGTTGATAGTCAGCCATGACTTTAGTCCTTATTATTTGAAAAGGTGAATGATAGATTAAACATGAATTAGCCAATCAACTATCTTAGATTCAGCCAAGATTTAATTGACTATAAAACCCTAATTCCCTCATTTTAAAATCATTTAAAACCATGATACTCAGCATTTTGATATCAGATTTAGTACGATTCATCTTATGAAGGATTTGGGCAGATTTACGTTTTACAAGTTTAGAATTGAGCAACTTATCGTCCCGAATGTAACGGCTACGCTCGATTATAGCGGTCTAACACCGTCAATTGATGATACAACAATGCCATTTGCGGTAAACTTGCTCCAGCGGCGGTTCCGCGACGGAGGGGAGTCCCCACAATTGCCTCAATTTCCAGCGGTCGTTTGCCCTCAAAGTCCAATTTCATACTGGTTAAATAGGGAGGCATCTTTTCGGTCGTGTTTAACATCTCCTCGACAAACGCTTCGGGAATTTCTCGCCCACAAGCCTTCGCCCCCGCCACAACTTCAGCCATTAAAGAGTTCACCGCTTGACGACTATTCGGATCGCTAATCAGGCGATCGGTTTTGGCATCTAATACCACCGATAAGCCGTTAAAGGGAATGTTCCAAACCAGTTTTTTCCAACGGGCCAGCAATAAATCCTCGTGAAATTGCATGGGAATCTCGGCCCGCTCAAAATCCTGGGCGATCGCCCACATCCGGTCCGTCACCCCTTGCGGCCTATAATCCGGGTGATAGTCTCCGAGGGCGATCGCCCCATAATCCAAATGACGAATCTGGCCGGGGCCAACCTTATTAGAACAGATAAAACACAATCCCCCGAGAACGCGATCGCCCCCCACCCACTCCGCCACCTCATCTTCAACCCCCAACCCATTCTGCAACACCAACACCACCCCATTGGGTTTCAATAAAGGCGGTAACAACTCTCCCAACACCTGATTCTGAGTCGTTTTCAGAGCTAAAATGACCACATCACAAGTAGGCATATCGGCTACATCCCCATAAGCCTGAACCTCCCCTAACTGAAAATTCCCCCCAGGGGATTCCACCGTTAACCCCCGCTGACGAATCACCTCATAATCGCTGCGGGTGAGGAAATGCACCTCCACCCCCGCCTGTTGTAGTTTCGCACCATAATAGCCACCAATCGCGCCAGTTCCGACAATGGCGTAGCGACGGGAAGTTGAAGCCGATGGAGGAAATGATGCCATAACTCAGTCCGATTGCAGTCTATTGAAAGCCTTGTTGCCAAACTCCAATATAAACGTGGGTGTCACTTTCCCAAAAAATGACTCCCTCCATCGCCGCCAGTTGGAAGCGGTACTCTGAGATATCCCCTTCCCAGACGCGGTGAAATCCCAATTCGATCGCCTCATTGAGTTGACAGCCCAACATACTATCCAAGGTGGACAACACCAGAGGCCATTCTAAGCTATGGTGAAACGAGGCTTCAGTCTGCCGTAAAACATTAGATTTATCATCAAACAACAATCCCAGACTGACCTGATTGGGAATTAGATAATAGACCAGGGCCGTACTGTTGCCCCAATACCCCCGTTGTACCGCCGCCGGAGCTCCAATCATCCGTTCAACCTGGGGTTTAGACGTTCCCGGCTGAAACCCCGGTAACCCGAAGCCACTCGGTTCATCCTCACAATGCAGTTGTTGAGGCACAACCTGGGGAATCCGCTCCCCTGGCGACTCTGTGGTTCTCACAGCCCCCAATTGACTCGACTCTCGGGCCATCCAGGATGGAGCCATCAGTAGGCCCATGACGATCGCCCAACCCATCAGACCCCGATAATACCGATCATTTACCCGCATACTCTCTAGAATTTGGTTAAATTAAGAGACGCTCCAACCGATCCTGTTGCCCAGTTCAGGACACAGTGATGTCCCTTATTTTAAGGCCGTTAATCCCAATTTTTCAGCCGGAGGTGACCGCCTGAGCCGACCCAACAATGGTCATAAATTCAGCGGGTTAATTCAGCTAAGCATTCACCCTGGCGTCACGTTTTGACCTCAAATAGACTTGACAAAAATTACATTTTATGGTAAAAGGATTGAGCAATAAGAAGTGAGCAATGTTGACCATTTCAAGACCATCTGACCCGATAATTGCCGCCACGTGTCTTCCCCAACCCTCAACTATCTGATTATCGATGACCTTGAACAGCCCCCAGCGCAACGGGTGGGAACCTTAGTGCGCCTATCTGGGCGACGGGATAGTCCCAAAACCCGTCAAGGGGCGATCGAACTCGTGCGAAAATTATGGGAAGAGGATTTACTTCCCGCCGATCGCTTTGCCAACGGAATTCATCAAGACTCAATTATGGCCGTCTCCGAACCCACCGATACTCAAACCCTCCTTCCCGTCGAACGAGGCGCCCAGGAACTCTGTCAACTCCTGAGCCTACAAGTCACCCATCAACAAACCTGTCAGGAAGCACGCCCCCTCGTTAGCCTCGTGCAGGCCGTACTCGACAACGAGCGATCGCTCAGCCCCGAAGAACTCGAACTGGCCAGCGATCGCAAAACCGGCAAACTTCTGCAAAAAGTCGCCAGTAGCCACGCCGAACTGAGCCGCTTCCGCGACTCCATGAGCGGCGATGCACAACTCATCCTAGAAATTATCCGCGCCGAAACGCCGGGAGATGTCGCCATCGAATCCCCTGAAAGCGTCACCAACGGCGCGAGCAAAGCGAGCAAGGCTTAACCCCCAGCCGAACCCCCTAAACCGAGAGTTTAGGGCTACGAGTATGCCAGAGCGTCGCCTGTTCATAAGCATTCGCAATCTCTAGGAGTCGTTCCTCCTGAAGCACATTGCCAATCATCTGCATCCCAATCGGTAACCCTTGACTATCAAAACCACAGGGAAGACTCAACGCCGGTAATCCCGCCAAATTCACCGGAATCGTCATCAAATCCGACAGATACATACTCAAGGGATCATCCGTCTTCTCCCCCGCCTTAAAGGCCGTCGTCGGCGAGGTGGGGGTAATTAGCACATCGGCTTGAGCAAACGCCTTCTGGAAATCCTGACAAATCAACGTCCGCACCTTCTGAGCCTTGAGATAATAGGCATCATAATAGCCCGCTGAGAGAGCATACGTCCCAATCACAATACGGCGTTTAACTTCCGGGCCAAACCCTTGAGCGCGAGTTTTCTCATACATCTCCAGCAGATTGTCTGCATCTTCGGCCCGTAGGCCGTACTTCACCCCGTCATAGCGAGCTAAGTTGGCCGAGGCCTCCGAGGGAGCAATGATGTAGTAGGTGGGTAAGCCATAACTAAAGGTGGGACAAGAAATCACAGAAATCTCCGTTCCCAACTCTTGCAACACCTCGATCGCCGCTTTAACGGCTGTTTCCACCTCAGGATCGAGGCCCTTACCAAAGGTTTCTTGAATAATCCCTACCCGTAACCGTCCTTTCGGCTTGAGGTTGGGTTTCACGGCCCGGGAGTAATGGGGAATATCGACCTTGAGACTGGTCGAATCGCGGGGATCATAGCCGGCGATCGCCTCTAGCAACGTCGCTGCATCCTCAACCGTGCGCCCAAACGGACCAATTTGATCCAACGACGAGGCGTAGGCCACCAACCCGTAGCGCGAGACTAAACCGTAGGTGGGTTTCATCCCCACCACCCCACAGAACGAGGCTGGCTGACGAATGGAGCCGCCCGTATCCGAGCCTAACGCGACCACCGCTTCATCGGCCGCCACCGCCGCCGCTGAACCGCCAGACGAGCCACCGGGAACCCGAGAGACATCCCAGGGATTGGCCGTTACCTGATAGGCTGAGTTCTCCGTCGAACTCCCCATAGCGAACTCATCTAAATTGGTTTTACCCAACAAAATCGCCCCTGCCGCTTCTAGCTTCTCAATGACGGTGGCATTGTAGGGGGGAACGTAGTTTTCTAAAATCCGAGAACCACAGGTGGTGGGAACCCCACGCATACAGAGATTATCCTTAATGGCGATGGGAATCCCCTCGAGCAGTCCAATGGACTCCCCCGCCGCGATTTTGGCATCCACTCGCCGCGCCTGGGCGATCGCCGCTTCAGCCGTCACGTGGAGAAAGCTGTGAAGTTGCGGTTCCAACGCATCAATGCGATCAAGGGTTTCCTGGGTCATTTCAACCGCCGATCGCTCTTTATTAATCAATTCTCGGTGCAACTCACGAATGGATGCCATGCACGAACCTCTACCTTAGCGTGGACTTAAAAAACAAAAGTGATACCACTGTACTGTAACTCAGAGGATGTCCCCTAGCCACATCGCGGTTAATCTTCATCGAGGGGTAAGCCCATGCGAACTTTCCCCTTCCCGAAATAGCGACCGAACTGAAGTTCATAGACTTCATCTTCATCCTGGGTCTCGACCTCGATATCCGAACGAGGATAACTGACACAGAGGAGAGCATAGCCTTTTTTCTGGAGCGCCGGCGACAGGCCCATGGCTTCAGGTTGGTACAATTCCCCCGAGATTACCCGCACGGCGCACGTCGTACAAGCGCCGTTACGACAGGAGAAGGGTAAATCGACCCCCTGGTTTTCCGCCGATTGCAGAATATAGCGATCTTCAGGAACCGTGACGGTGTAGTCTTTACCGTTTTGGCGATCGTGAATGCGAATTTGATGGGTACGAGTCATAGAGAGGATCATCTGTTGTCCAATCTGAGCTTAGGGCAAAGTGGCGGGACACTACAACGGCATCGCTAGGCGCTCATTCTAACCCATTGAGCCTCAACCCTCACGGGCTGGGGATGTTGGGGGGCGATCGCCCAAACTTCGATGTCATTTTTCGCCACAAATCTCTAAAAGGCTTGGCGATCGCCAAAATCTCTGTTAAGATGGGAAAGCTATGACTGAAAAACTCAAAACAGTCTCTGAGGAGAGGTGGCCGAGCGGTTTAAGGCGCAGCACTGGAAATGCTGTTTAGGGGCAACTCTAACGAGGGTTCGAATCCCTCCCTCTCCGTTCCCACAGAAAAGACGCACCGTCTGGTGCGTCTTTTCTGTGTTTCTGGCTGTTCTATACAAGCCTTAACCCTTACGAGCCAGCATCATCCGCTCTAAACTCAAGGCCACCACACCAGCCGTAACCACTAACATCCCAAAAATTTGGTTACCCGTTAATTGCTCGCCAATTAAAAAGAAACCCAACAACGCCGTCATCACCGGACCCGTTGCCCCAACAATCGAGGCCAACGAAGCCCCCGCATAGCGGATGGCAAAGTTGTTGAGAACATAGCTAATCAGCGTCAGCAGGCCCAACCAAAACCCGCCCCAGAGTAAGCCACCAATGTTTTGAGTCGGCAAGCTCATCGTCGCATCCAAGCGCTCAACCACCACTAAGCCGACAAAAGAAAAGACAAACACACAGACAAAATTCGCAAAGCTGAAGGAAATCGGGTGTAGTTGCTTCGAGGCAATCTGAGTCAGCAACACATATCCCGCAAAGGCCACCCCTGATCCTAACGCCGTCAAACTTCCCAAAACTAGCCCCCCACCGGCTAATCCTCCCGAGAAAATCGTAAAAATTCCGGGAACAGCCGATAAGCTGCCGATGAGGATCACCGCCATAATAACGGCTCGGGTGATGGTGGGTCGGGCGCCAAAGAGGAACCAAGCCCCCAACACGGTGACAATGGGGAAAATAAAGAATAGAGTAATCGCTACTGCCGTGGGAATGTTACCGATGGCAATATAAATCAAGACCTGCGAGGCAAACAGAGCCACACCACTCCAAACCACCTGATATTGCAGACGGCGGTTTTCAGGCCGTTGAAAGTCCTTCAATTCTTGCCACCATTGCGGATACAGCTGCATCGCCACCAATGGCATCAACACAACCACCACCACCATCCGCATAAACAGAATCAGCATGGAGTTGCCCAAACTCGGGGAAATAATGCCTCCCCAAGTCACCCCTCCCCCGATGAGTTCCAGAATGGTCTGTTCACTGAGAATCACCCGGATGCTGACATTAAACAGAGACAACACCGCCGAGTACAGCAGGGCCAGAATCAGTCCCGTTTGGACTTGAGAGGCCGGTTTAGGCGCGGGCGGTGGCGGTGCATCATTGGGGATGGGCTGATTCTCATCCACCTCTGACTCCAGGGCCTCAGGGGTGGGAACTGGAGGTGTCGGAACCAGGTTGTTGTCTTCCGTCGAGGGGGTTGGAGCATCGCTGGCAGGAGCCGAGGACTCAAGGCTAGGCGTTTCTGCGGCCCCGTTGCGGTAGGCCCGAGGAGATAGGCTCGGTCTGGTCGGTTGGCTGGCCTCGTCTCGTAATTCTTGGCCTAAACGACTCACGAGGGTATCAAGGAGTGCTTCCCCTTGTTGTTGTAGATTGTCGAGTTGATGCAGAGATTGCCAGAGATCACTGCGGTAGTTGCCCAGTTCCTGACTCAATCCTCGATAGGTTTGGTGGAAGCGGCTATCGACGGAATCTCGCAGGCGATCGCCCTCATTTAAGGACGCTCGGGGACGGCTAGGAGGCAATTGGCGGGCCGCCAGTTCCTCGACGTGAGCGGAGAGCCGTTCTTCGAGACTGGCCGCCACCAATTGCGCCAATTGTTGCACCCACACCTGACGCTCATCGTCTGATTCACTCAGCGCGGGGGGACGTTGGCCGGGAGAGAGTTGTTGATAGCGATCTTGCAGTTGGTTGATATCATCGAGCAGTCGTGTTTTCTCCGCTTGCAGACGGCTGACATCTCGCGTGAGTTGCACGATGAGATCCTGTTGTAGATGTTTGAGATCCTCAGTCAGCTCGGTTAATACGGTTTCGACCGAGCGATCGCCGATACCGTCGGGGTTGGTCAATCGCGTTTCCCTTTGCTCCATAAGTCCTGAGTCCTTACTCTCTCCTATCAGTTCACTGGCGATCGCCTCAGAACGGTGTGACGGCTCCATTGCCCTCCGCTCGCTCATATCGGCTTGCCCAACATCTTAAACGGTCTTTTGCCTCGATTGGAAGGGTATTTCTACAGCTTCTGACTCAAATCCCGCCCCTGGCCTCTTTATTCTGAACCCTAGACACAAAAAAGGCGCGGCTATTGAGTGAAGCCACGCCCAAACGGTTGAGTTTCGGTTGAATTTAAAGGATGTTTACTAAAACAGGTGTTTATTAAAGAATGGTTAAGACCATGGCTCCAGTTTAGTCTAAATTTTTGTAAAAAACTAGCCCTGTCACATCGAATTATGTTATAGGGGTCATGACTTTTCCCTATGTCAAGGCCAATCTCAAGTCTCAGATGAGCTTCAATCCTCAATGTCTCTTAAGCTGGACCGGGAAGGTCGGAGAGTTGACCAAGATGCCGGATAATCATCTGAGGTAGGCCGCGATGTAGAGTAATCCGACCCCGAACATAGGCATAGCCTCGACCGCGACCGGCATAACGATGCAAGACTAAGCGCACCAACGCCTCCCCATCGGGGTTCGAGGCGGTAGGAATCCAAAACTTGAGAGGACATAGACGAGATCCCGTAAAAATAATTGCACCTCCCTCAACCTGCTTACGGATTCCCCCTTGAAGATCACAAAATACCGTCACCTCTCGCCCATCCTCGATCGCCTGCAACACCTGAGGATAGTCTAACTGCACCGAAATCGCGCCCGAGGCGGCTCCCCAGCGGCGAAAATCCTCAACAATCGCCGCCCGATAAGCCCACCAAGCCGAGAGACTGCAATAGTTGCGAGAGGCCCCGTGGGCGTTCACGCGGGGATTCCAGATTTTGCGCTGATAGGCCTGGGCTTCAAACTCCGCCAGAGTAAACGCCGTATCATACAAACGCGATCGCCCATACTTCGTAAAATAAGGACTCCAGCCCTGTTTAATCGTCAGCAGATTATAATGGCTGTCCCCTCGATGCACATAGCAAACCAAGCGGCTACAATTGCCACGATGCCACTGTAAACAGTCCCCTGGGGAATCATCCGTATCAAACTCTAAATCCACCTGATAGAGATCGCCGTTGGCCTGGCGAAAATACTGATGGGCCATGTTATCAGCGGCAATCCCCGCCTCTGTAACCGGTTTAGCCGTTTCCGGTGCCGGATGAAGACTGCTTTCTTCAGTATCAACACAAATTAAACGAACAAACTCTTCTTGTTCGTCAATTTTGACCTTCAGGGTATCGCCATCGACGACTTCCGTCACTTGGATATCTCGCAGCCTTGTTCCCACCTCGCTCTCGGTTCCCTCACTAATCGCTCAAGCGTACAAACTTTTTCTTGCCAACCTGTAACACCTTCCCAGCTAAGTCTGCTGCCGACTCAAAACTGGCATTGACATCGGTTATGCGATCGCCATCTAAACGCACCGCACCCCCCTGAATTTGCCGGCGGCCCTCGCCACTACTCTGACAGAGTCCACTGGCCCCTAGGATGTAAAACAGTTTGGCGGGAAACTCCACCCCTGACAAGGAAAACTCCGGCACCGCGTCAGCACCCGTTGACATATCGCCCCCGACGAGAGACATCGCCGCCTGTTGGGCCTCTCGCGCGGCCGCCTCACCATGATATTGACCCACAATATCTAACGCCAAACATTTTTGGCGATCGCGAGGATTCTCAGGAAGTTGATCCAACGGCTGCTTCGTCAGGAGTTCAAAATACTGATTAATCTGAGAATCCGCCGTTTTCTCCAACTTGGAATACATCGACAGCGCATCCTCTTGCAACCCCACATAGTTATTAAGAGACTTCGACATTTTTTGCACCCCATCCGTGCCAATCAAAATCGGCAGCAGTAGGCCAAACTGCGGGGTTTTGCCAAAATGTCGTTGTAAATCGCGACCGACGGCTAAATTAAACTTCTGATCCGTCCCACCGAGTTCAACATCGGCCTCAATTGCCACCGAATCATAACCCTGCATCAAGGGATAGAGAAATTCATGCAAGTAAATCGGATTTCCAGCATCATAGCGCAAGGAAAACCCCTCTTTGGCTAACATCTGCCCAACGGTCATGGTGGCTAACAATTCCAGGATTTTCGATAAATCCAAGTCACTCAGCCATTGCGAGTTATAGTGAATTTCTAAGCGGCCGGGGGTGTCAAAATCTAAAATCGGCCGCAGTTGTTGCAAATAGGTTTCGGCGTTTTCCTTCACCTGTTCGGCACTGAGTTGGCGGCGCACCTCAGATTTGCCCGTGGGATCGCCAATGCGAGCGGTAAAATCGCCAATAATCAGAACCGCCGTATGGCCGGCATCCTGAAAAGCCCGCATTTTCCTGAAAGGGATACTATGGCCTAAATGTAAATCTGAGCCAGTCGGGTCAATGCCCAGTTTAACTCGCAACGGGCGATCGCAACGAGTCAGCAAAACCTCTAGGTTTTCGTGTTCATCACTCGAGTCAGGACGATTGGGAAAAATCTCCTCCGTTCCTCGGTGTAGCCAAGATAAATCAGGGGTCATAGCAAATGGGTCCGGAAAAATTGCGCGCTAGTCGTGATGAGGTGGCTATAATAGCAGACCAGATGGGCCAACTTGAAATTCTCATCGACGCGAACGGTCAACCCTCATTCGTGTTCCGGGTCAAGTCCTCTGTGTTTTCGTCAATCTCTCATGGGGTAGAATTCCATGGTGTAGAGTCGGTCCAGTCCCCTCGGTTCTAGGTGATCCCCCTAAAGGTCTGCGATTTGCGACCTGATGGCGATCGCACCCCAACCGGCAGATCACCCGGCAGACTAGTCTCAACACACATTCTCAAAACAAACGTTGGTAAGGAAGGCGCTTTGTGTCAGGTAACACCATTCGGCAAAATCGAAACCAGAAAACCCAAATCCCCATGCAACTGTTTCGCTTCGTGCAAGCCGTTGGCAAAGTCACGGCTAGCACCCTTCTCGGAACGACGTTGCTCGGAAGTTCAGTGGTCGCCGGGGGATTAGTGGGACTGGCGATCAGTTTTCGCAACCTCCCCGACGTGCGAGTGTTGCGCAGCTATATGCCCACGGAAACGAGCCATATCTATGATATCAATGGCGAGCTACTCCTGAGTATCCATGATGAGGCCAACCGGGAAGTCATTCCCTTTGAGGAAATCTCTAATAACCTCAAACTCGCCGTTCTCGCCATTGAAGATAGTCATTTCTTTGTTCATCAGGGGATTAACCCCGGTGCGGTGATTCGGGCGGCGTTGGCCAACTTAGAATCTGGGGAAACCGTTGAAGGTGCATCCACTCTAACGATGCAGTTGGTGAAAAACCTATTTCTGACCCCGGAACGGGAATTTAGCCGCAAAGTCGCTGAAGCCGTCCTCGCCATTCGCCTCGAACAGATTTTAGATAAAAACGAACTCCTGGAACTGTATCTCAACCAGGTCTATTGGGGTCATAACCTCTATGGGGCAGAAACCGCCGCTCAGAGTTATTTCAACAAATCAGCCCGCGATTTGACCCTAGCCGAAGCGGCGATGATGGCCGGGTTAATTCAATCCCCTGAACGCTATAGTCCCTTTGCCGACTATCAACTGGCAAAACGGCAACAGGCGATCGTCATCAACCGGATGCTGGACCTCAAATGGATCACCCCTGAAGAAGCCCAGGAAGCTCGAGAACAGCCCATCCGTCTCGGCACGATTTCCTCGTTCCCCTCAAGTATCTCTCCCTATGTGACCGGAGCCGTTGTAGAAGAACTGACGCAACGCTTCGGGCGAGAGGCTCTCAGTAAAGGCGGAATGCGGGTGCAAACCACCGTTGACCTTAGCACTCAACGGATGGCGGAGCAAACGGTGCAAGATTGGCATACCCGCCTGTTCAACCAAGGACTCTATCGAGATTTTCAGCAGGGACAGTTAGCCTTGGCCGCTGTTGACCCACGCACGAACTTTGTCAAGGCGATCGTGGGCGGATATGACTATACTCAGAGCGAGTTTAACCGGGCAACTCAAGCCCAGCGACAACCGGGTTCAGCCTTTAAACCCTTGGTGTATTACACAGCCTTTGCCACGGGAAATTATGGGCCTGAGACCATTGTCAGCGATAGTCCGGTCAGTTATCCTGACGGCGACGGACTCTACCGGCCCGTGAATTATGGTGGCGGGTTTTCCGGAGCGGTGAGCATTCGTAAAGCGATTGAAGTGTCTCTGAACATTCCCGCTGTGACGATTGGCCAGGACATTGGCTTAAATCGAGTGATTGAGGTGTCGCGGCTGTTGGGAATTGAAAGTCCAATTGACCCGGTGATTTCTCTTCCTCTGGGATCGGTGGACTTAACGCCCCTAGAAATGGCGGGGGCCTTTGCCACCTTTGCGAGCAACGGTTGGCGCTCCGATACGACCCTAATTGCTCAAGTGACCGACAGTAAGGGAAATGTCATGCTAGACAACACCCCTCGCCCTCGCTTAGTCTTAGATCCTTGGGCCACAGCGGCTCTGACGGATACCTTGCAAGGGGTGATCAACCAAGGAACCGCCACCTCAGCGAAACTCGATCGCCCAGCCGCCGGAAAAACGGGAACCACCTCGTCGCAGCGGGATATTTGGTTTGTCGGCTATGTGCCACAACTCTCTGTCGCTGTCTGGGCGGGCCATGACAACAATATGCCACTCTCCTATGGGGCGACTGGAGGCGGATTTGTAGCGCCCGTCTGGCGCGATTTCATGCAGAAGTACTTGGCCAATGAGCCGGTTGAGAACTTCCGTTCACCGGCCGAGTTTGATCGTCCTTAAGGCTGTTGTTGCAGCTCGGCTTTCATGCGTTCGAGGGTCTCGTGCATCCGATCAAACATCTGTTGCGGCGTGATGCCAAACTGATTGAGTTGGGTGTTGAGTTGTTGAACGGTCATTTGGGCCATGAAGTCTTCGGAAAGCTCAAAGCGCTTCATGAAGACCCGGTAACGTTCCATCATCTCTTCCATGCGCTCGATATATTGTTTTTTCCCCTCACGATCAAACTTGCCATACTTACTGCCAAGTTCTACCAGGGATTGGTAGTCTTCAAAGAGTTGTTTGGCTTCTTGTTGAACAATCTCAGAATCAAAAAAACCCATGTTTAATGCCTTTGATATAACTCACGGTGTGATCTCTGCCGCCATTGGGTTTGGCAAGGTTGGTCAAAATTTGAAAGTTTGACCGATCGCACGAAACCCCTAAGGCTGACCCCAATCTGACTTATATCTTAAAACAGCCCTGTTGCCCTTGACTATGGGCGCAGGTCGGGAAAACCCAACCCCTGACTCATGAAGGAGTCAGTTTCAATCATCATGACTGGTTATGGATTAGCGTTACATACCACCACCGCTCGGCTGGGCTTAGCGGTGAGTCAGGGAGACTCCTCTCATCCTCAGGCCCGCGCTCAAACCTGGCCCCTGGGGCGATCGCTCTCATCACAGTTACATGAGTATCTGCGGGAGTTTATCAGACCGCAACGCTGGCAGGATTTAGCCTTTTTAGCCGTGGCCAAGGGACCGGGAAGCTTCACGGGAACCCGTATTGGTGTAGTGACGGCCCGCACCCTGGCTCAACAGCTTGAGATTCCCTTATTTGCTCGCTCAAGTTTGGAAGTTATGGCTGAGTACCGCCGTCAGCAAGACAGCCGTATTCCTTCTAACTGCGATTTAGCGGTGCAGTTAATGGCGTCTCGGGGACAACTGTTCACGGCTATCTACAAACCCACTGACAAGGGACCGGGGTTAACCACCTTAGTGACGGATACAGCCCGCAGTTTTGAGGATTGGACGGCTTTGTTAGATCAATGGCGATCGCCCTACTACCTCATCAAAGCTGAAGAAGACGACCTCGCCGATTCCATCACTAGCCTTCTCGATTTAGCCCAACAAAACTACCAGGAAGGACACCGTCCCTCCTGGTTCCAAGCCCTACCGTTCTATGGACAACATCCCGTGGAACGCTAATCGGTTGTGGGCTGGCCACAGCGCCCTAAGCTAATCTGTCTCCACGGCTTGGGCGACTTGCATCTGGTTAATGAGATCATTGAGGGCCAGTTCGAGTTGACGGCCGGGATCAAGATGAACCCAACCTTGTTCAGTCAGTTGTTTCACCTCAAAGTGCAGGTGAGGACCCGTCGAGTAGCCGGTATTGCCAACCCGGCCAATCACTTGTCCCTGATGCACCTCTTGGCCCGGACGGACTAATAACTCAGACAAGTGAGCATAGAGAGTTTCCGCCGTTCCTTCATTATGTTCGAGGATCACCGTTAAGCCATAGCCTCCTAACATCTCAGCCATAGCAACTTTGCCCGAAAACGCTGCTAAGACTGGGGTTCCGGTGGCGGCGGCTACGTCGGTTCCGGCATGAAACCGACGCACTCCGGCAATGGGGTGATGCCGCCAGCCGAAGAAGGAGGTAATGGGAGCGGGAATCGAGAGGGGGAAGATGAGACGGCGATCGCGGCTGCGGAAGCTCCGTTCTAAAGGTTGAATGGCCATATCCCGCAACAGTTGCGCTTCCATCTGGGCATAACTGACATCAACGGAGGGGATGCGGTTGGCATTGTTGGTCACTTGGCCACCGCTGCTGGGTTGAGAACTGGCGGTAAAGGCCGTCGAGGCCGGAACGGGGGCGGAGTTCCCTCGGTAGCTTGGAGATGAGGGGGCCGCTGGCGCCCGATTTCCCGAGGCGACTTGCGGTTGTTGAGGCAGGTTCGTGGGTGAACTGGGTTGAGGCTGAGCCTGAGTGGGGCGACAGAGTTGCCCTCTGACTCGCCCACTGACACGGGCTTCACAACCGCTGGAGCGTTCTTCAAAGACGACCACTTGGGAATCTTGAGAGGTGGTCGCCCCTAAGCTATAGTCGGTGTCGTCGATGTAGCTATGTTGGGGAGGTAAGTTGGGGCGATCGAGTTGAGGGCGATCGAGTTGAGGGCGATTGAGGGATTCTGGGGGAGCGATGGACTCCCGTTGAGGTTGGGCTTGAAAGACGGCATCGGGAGACACCCCTTGATGTGCCTCGGGGACGTTCTCCGGTTCGGGAGTGGCTCGGGGGGCTTCAATGGGCGCTTCAATGGGCGCTTCAATCGGGGCTTCAACGGGGGCTTGATAGCTGTTGTAATCGTGATCGCGATCAGCCGCCGGTTGGCTCGGCGGCGGGCTGTAAACTGGCGCTGGAGCGACTGGCTCCGGGGCGTAATTGGGGGTGGCGTCTACCGGGGTAGGTGAGTGATCCGGGACCTTCTCTTGCAAGTGAAGCTCCGGATTATAGGGACCTTTGGCGAAGACCACGCCACCGCCGAGTAGACCGAAGCTACCCAGCCAGCCGAGTCCTTGGACTAAAAAGGTGAGTGAGAGGGTTGTGTAAGTCGAACGTTTTTGCATATCTCCCCGTAAGTTGCGATCGCCGCCTTGGTCATCTTGATCTGAGTCATCTTGATCAAGGATACAGGCGATCGCATCAATGACATTGCGAATACAGCAATTTGTGCTGGACTTGGTACAAGCAAACCATCCCCTATCTTAAGGGAACCTCTTGAGAAATTGCTCATACTCGGGTTGAATCGCCTCAATTCCTCGATGTTCAAGTCGGTACAGCCCCCACTCGATGCCGACGAGGACTCGCGCTGCCAACATCTCCAAGGAACAGGGGGGGGATTCCGGGTGATTTGCCCAAAATTGATGTAGGTTGATGCCCACATCAGGAACCCGATTGGTCCAGTTGACCCCAACGCCAATCACCGCTGTGGTGATGCGATCGCCCCTCAGACGTGTTTCGGTGAGAATCCCCCCCAGTTTACGACCCTGCAAGAAGATGTCATTGAGCCATTTGAGCGAGACGGGAATTTGTCCGTCTCGGAGGCTACGAGCAATTCCCCAAGCACTGGCGATGGTGAGTTGAGAGCTATCCTGGGCCGCCAGTTTTGGCGTGGCGCACAGGGACAGGTATAAGCCACCGGGGTCAGACAGCCAGTGACGGCCCCGTTGGCCCCGCCCTGATGTTTGACGTGAGGCCAAGATAACGGTTCCCGCCTTCTCACCGGTCTCTAGGCGGTCCCACAGGAGTTGATTGGTCGATGAAACCGTATCTTGGACGGTGATTTGAAAATAGCCTCTTAGAGCCGGTTCTAAGGTGGCGATCGCCGCCTCAATGCGGGGAATCGAAAGATTTGGAGTCTCACCCATCACGCCAGTTGCCCTAAATTCAAGTAGCATGGAACAGAATAGACTGCCAGCGCTCCTCACACAACTTGCTCTTTTTTTTATTCTTGCAACGCCCTATGGATGCTTGGCAATGGCAGACTTGGCAGGGAAAGCCCTACTTAACCTGTCATCTTCTTGACCCGTTTCCCCACGGTTTTTTTACCCGAAATTTCTATCCCGATCGCCCCACAACCTTGGTCGAGAGTTTAACAACGGATGCCGTTGTCTATCGCACGCATCAGGTTCATGGCAATCGTATCGCCGCAACGGAGTCACTTCACCCCATCTCGGCGACGCATCGCGGCACCACCGAGGAGGCGGATGGACTGGTGAGCGATCGCCCCGGGGAATCCGTCTGGGTTTGTACGGCCGACTGTACTCCCGTCTTAATTGCGGATGTTGACCGAGGAGCTGTGGCAGCGATTCACTCCGGCTGGCGGGGAACAGCGGCCAAAATTGTTCCGGAGGCGATCGCCCAGTTCTGGAACCGTGGCAGCGACACGGCCAATCTTCGGGTGGCCCTCGGTCCTGCCATTTCTGGGGAAGTCTACCAGGTGTCGTTAGAGGTGGCGGCCCAAGTGGCGGCGACACTTTTGCCGGGAAATCCTCATCAGGAAGGTGAAGCCATGATTGCGGCCCTCTCGGATTTCGATGATCCCCCCGTCTTGCCCGATGTTGAACCGGGAAAAGTGCGGCTGGATGTTCGGCGGGCCATCATGCACCAACTTCAGCGGCTGGGACTGGCTCCCCAACAAATTGCCATTTCCCCCCATTGCACTTACCGGGACGGCGATCGCTTTTTTTCCTATCGCCGCACCCAGCAAAAACAGGTGCAATGGTCAGGAATTGTCAATCATTGACGTCAATCATCGACCACCAAACACCATTCATAGAGATCGTAGGTAACGCAGTGGTTCAACACCAGGGGGTCTTGTTGGACAATGGCTTCGGCCTGTTGCATCGATTCTGCTTCAAACAGTAACATCCCGCCGCCTCGACGGTTCCAGTAACCACTGCGGGCATGATGTCCCTTCTCGTTGAGGGCGTTGACATAATCAATATGGGCCGGAACATACTGATCAAAGGTGGACTTGTCTACAATCCCACTTTCAATTTTGGCAAACCAAGGCATGACGGAAAGGCGCTAGTCCTGAACGCTAACTACAGGTGACGCTCTCTACTGTACCGTACTGTGTTAATCACGAGTAGACAGCAAAAAAGCCCCGACCATCGGGGCTTTCAGAAATTCAGAGTTAACCTAACGCCTAAATCACGGTGACGTTTTGGGCTTGAGGACCTTTCTGTCCTTGTTCAACGGTGAACTGGACTTTTTGACCTTCTGCGAGGGTTTTGAAGCCGTCGTCAACAATGGCTCGGAAATGGACGAACACATCAGGTCCGCCGTTTTCCTGGGTAATAAAACCAAATCCTTTCTCTTCGTTGAACCACTTGACGGTTCCGGTAACTTGACTTGACATAATTGAGTGTATCCTGGGTAAAAACTGGATTTGGTCAAAGAAAACTTCAGAGTCTTCACGTAAAACTCCTGGGAGGGTTGGAAGCTCCGTGATTGATCGCGGAGAGGAAAACCGACTCAAGCGGCTTTAGCCGCCAGCACCCCCTTGCGGAATGGAGGGGTATGGTTGCCCCTCCATAGAGCTATGGTTGGCTCCAACTCCCTTGCGGGGTAATGTTTGCTATGCGCTAACGCGCACGCTGCGCGAACGCTAATGTTCAGAGTCGGTACTTTCCCAATCGCACGGTCTTAACCCCTTAGGACTGTTTAACGATTCGGTTCTAGAGCCGGGAACTAGCACGCATTCCCAGGTAGGAACTTTAACTCTTGCTCTGAACGTAGCCAGTTAAGGCTTAAGCTGGTCAGCTATTCTGTTGCCGGGGGCACGAAGTCCCCGTGCTTCAGCCGGGGGTGCTGACGATGCGCTTGGGGTTCTAGTCCGTATCGTCGTTTCTTGACCGCTTTGGTGTTGATTGCCTATCCCCTCAAGACTCGAACTCAACCTTACCAATAAAACCTAAGAATTGTCAAGCCTTAATTTAGAAATTTAGAGTCAACTTTCTCGAAGGTTTCCCACAAAATTGTTGGGCAAGGAGCCGTCATTTTTACCAAGCTTCGACCAACTTTCCTTAACGGGTGGGCAATCCAGGTTTGTGGGACTTCCAACTTTTCCCGGCAGCCACCCCAGCGTTGGGCAGAAAAATCGAGGGATTTTTAGGCAAAAATTCCCCAATTTGGGCGAATCATTTCTAGCCCTTGGGCCGTAGCTTAGGCCGGTTTCGTGGCAAAGCGATCGCTGGCTTGACGAATTAACGATTGAACAAAGGCTTTACGACGATTTTTCTCAAACACCTGTTTCACAATCGCTGCAAACCGCTCCCCGTTGAGAATCGCGCCGCCCTCACGAGCGGCCAGTTCATCGCACTGCTCAAAATACTCAATTAAACTCAACCCCGCAATATGCGTCAGGTACGCCGCACTCAACCCTTGAGTCGCGCCCCCAGCCACAAAGGTAATAGGATTGTGTTTCAAAGCCGTGGTGACCAGTTGAGTTGACACTTCGACTAACCCCAACTTCACCAAAACTTCCGCCAAGGTTTTCGCCGCCGCTTTCGCTTGGTCCAGTGATAACCGTTGCTGATAGATTTTGCCCAAGTTCATCACCAATTGCACATTGACCGCCGCCGTCGCCAATAAATCTAAACTGGGAACCGGATTCCCAAAGGCCGCCGCCGCTGCAATCCATTGGGATTGACGAATTAGGGGTAAGGCCCGCTGACGACGGAAACGGTTAATCTCCCGGCGGATGTCACCCCGTAAGGCTTGTGCGGCTCGGTAACGGGTAGCCCAGATCAGGCTGGGGGCATCTTGGTGCAGGGTCTCCAAACATTCACTCAGGGCCGCCAGTTCCGGGGCTGGGGTAGCGGTGGAGGTCTCAACGCTATTGTCGGGCTTATATTGGCGCACTTCAATGGGACTGGGGGCCGCCGCAATGGCGAGAATGCGATCGCCCCGGAGATAGGGTTCAGCTTGTTGACGAATCCGCCCTAAAATCTCAGCCTGTTGTTGGGGAGGATGGCGATCGCTTTGGTTCCACACTAAAATCAACGCCTGTCCTGTGGCTGTTATCCTCTCAACCCAATTCAGCTCAGATTCTCGAATATCGCCATCTACCACAAACACGAGGACATCCGCCTGTTGCACTTGGGTGAACAACGTCCCATCCTCTCGTTGCAGACATGGGGGTAATTCCTGAATCTCGACTTCTAACGTAGACCCCATCGCCAGTTCAGCCTCTAAGGCTGTCACCAAGGAGGTTTTGCCCACAGACTTACGGCCGGTCACAGCAATCTGAAGCGGTCGAGTTTCGTCGGTCGCCAGCAATCCCTCAAGCTGTTGCTCAAAAGTCTCCAGAGTCGAGGACGCGGCTGGGGATACCTCAGAAGCTACCTTAGAAGATCGGCCAGAAGAGGCATCGGATGACTCGGACAACCTCCGTTCAGAGGCTAAAACCTCTAGGCTGGCCCGAACGCGATTGAGGGCTTGCTCGACCTCAGCACGATTGATCCGAGTGGGGCGGGGTTGAGCCGTTGCTGGGGCCGTGTTACGCCCCAACCCCCAAATGACGACACCGACAATAATCAGTCCCCAAACACCCCAGTCCCCAAAATCGGTAAATCGATTGCCTAAACTGTCAAAAAGCCACAAGGCACCTGAGGCCCCAAGCCCAAAGACTAGAATTGGTTGCTTGACGATCCCTACCATGATTACTCACCACAATGCTGCAACCCCACTTCGCCGGGGCTGCTTTCTATCCTATCGTTAAATGGATCATTGAGATGGCTTGCCTACTGCCCCAATATCGCCCTGTGATAGCGCTGAACTAAGATATCTATCCCCGTAATCGCGGTGCCAACGACAACGGCGTTAGCGCCGATTTCTAGGGCTTGTCGTGCCATCTCCGGTGAGGCAATCCCCCCTTCACAGATGATGAATCCCGGACAGGTGGCGACGATCTCTTGGAGTAAGTCCCAGGCCGGCGGACTTTTGGCCTCGGTGGCGGCGGTATAGCCGTAGAGAGTTGTCCCGAGGATCTCGATTCCGAGTTGGGCCGCTGTCTTAGCCGCGTTGAGGCTGTCAACATCTGCCATCATGGGGCTTTCCAACTCCGACTGGACTCGTTGCACAATCTCAGCTAGGGTTTCTCCCTGGGGACGAGGCCGTTCGGTGGCGTCGAGGGCGATAATGTCGGCCCCGGCGGCGGCGATGGCCGCTGCATGGTGAAATTGTGGGGTAATGTAAACATCGCTATCGGAACAAACCTGTTTCCATAAGCCGATAATGGGGGTATTCGGGAGACGCTGACGAACCGCTTGCACATGGGCCGGGGTATCGACGCGAATCCCCACGGCTCCTTGGTTGACAGCGGCTTGGGCCATGGCCGCAATGATGGTCGGATTGTGGAGGGGAGAGTCGGCGGGGGCCTGACAGGAAACGATGAGTCCGGCTTCTAGGGATGAAAGGGCGATCGCCATGGACAGTTCTCGAAGGCTTGGAGTGAAAATCGGCTTGAGGCTATTGTGCCAGAGTTTGGGGTGGGAAAGTGCGTTAAGGTGCGATCGCGGGAACCTTCCTCAATGGGTCTATCTTAATGGGTGCAATCCTGATTTTTCTGATCCACGGCTCATTTTAAGGTATTGGAGAACGTATCTGAGCGATCGGGGAAGTTTCCCTGTCCACATCACAGCAACGGATTATGACTGACAATTTCATTACTATTGATGACCAGGCAATTTCTTTAAAACAGGCTATTGGTTATCTCAATACGACGGGCGATTTACCGAAGTTTATTCAACGGATTCTCTACCGCCATATCATCGAGCAAACTCTGAGCCAACGCTTAGATATTGCCGTTGAACCTCAGCAAATTGAGCAGGCGATCGTGAATTTTCGGGTTCAGAACAAACTCACGGATCCCAGTCGCTTTGAGGAATGGCTCAAATCTCAAAATTTGAGTTATGATGCCTTCCAAAAACGTGTCTCAGAATCGCTGCGAGTTGAGCTACTCAAGCAGAAAGAAATTCAAAGTGATGCCCGTCAGTATTTCAACGACAACAAAGCGGCGTTAGACCGAGTTGTTTTGTCCAGAATTGTGGTTTTAGCTCAAACTTTAGCTATGGAAATTCAGCAACAGCTTACCGCTGGGTCAGCGACTTTTGAAGCCTTGGCAAAACAACATTCGATCACCAATGACAGTTCTGTGGGCGGAACGATGGGAACCCTACAGCTAGGACAGTTGCCGCCGGAAATTCGCCAAAAACTCAATGGACGCAGCGCAGGTGATATGATTGGTCCTCTGGAGGTGGAAGGACGCTACACAATTCTACGGATTGAACAAGTCCTTCCAGCCGCCTATGAAGGGGATCTGCGTAAACAACTCGAAGAGCGATTTTTCGCCCAATGGTTACAAAATCAACTCAAAGACCACGAAATTAAGCTCAATGTTGAGTAGGTCTTTTTCGTCTCGTTTTTAGTTTTATTGAATACCCTCTACAGCCTATTTTTTTGTTTTAAGGTGGGCGGATTTAGGGGGTATTTTTTATGTTTGTTATTTACCGATTTTTTTATTTACAAAGTCTTCGTCTTATCGTAAAATAGAAAGTAATAAAAAAATATACCAAATCCCTAGTCTTCATTATCTCCCGTGGTTTACGAGCCTTTACACCACAAATATCGTCCTGCTACATTTGCGGATTTAGTCGGACAGACGGCGATCGCCAGCACCCTAACGAACGCGATTCGTCAAGAGCGTATTGCCCCAGCTTACCTATTTTGTGGACCGAGAGGAACCGGCAAAACCTCTAGTGCGCGGATTTTCGCGAAATCGCTCAATTGCTTGAGCAGCGATCGCCCCACCGAAACCCCCTGTGGAACCTGTGACACCTGTCGCAGTATTGCCCGAGGCTCCTCCCTAGATGTCATCGAAATTGATGCCGCCAGTAACACCGGAGTCGACAACATTCGCGAACTCATTGAACGGGCGCAATTTGCCCCGGTTCAAGCCCGTTATAAAGTTTATATTATCGACGAATGCCATATGCTGAGTACAGCGGCATTCAACTCTCTCTTAAAAACCCTAGAAGAACCGCCCGCTCACGTTATTTTCATCCTCGCCACCACCGACCCACAACGAGTCTTACCGACGATTATTTCCCGCTGTCAACGGTTTGACTATCGGCGGATTGCCCTAGAAGCTATGACTGGGCATTTACGCTACATTGCCCAACAAGAGGCGATCGCCATCAGCGACGAAGCCATTACCCTAATTGCCCAACTAGCACAGGGTGGCTTACGAGACGCCGAAAGTGTCCTCGATCAACTCAGTTTACTCCCCGAAGACATTGACGTTGAACGAGTTTGGGACCTCGTTGGAGCCGTTCCCGAGCGAGATTTGCTGACCTTACTTGAGGCGATCGCCGCCAACAATCCCCAGCGTGTCTTAGAACATTGTCGCTATCTGCTCGATCGCGGACGAGAACCCCCAATTGTCATGCAAAATCTCGCCGCCTTTTATCGAGATTTACTCATTGCAAAAACCGCTCCCCAACGCAACGATCTCGTCGCCGTCACCGCCAACACCTGGGAGGCCCTCTGTCACTTCGCCAAACAGTGGGATGAATCCCTGATTCTGGCCGGTTCCCAGCATTTACGAGCCTGTGATAGCCAAGTTCGCCAAACCACTCAACCCCGTCTCTGGCTAGAAGTGACCTTACTAGGGTTACTTCCAGGAAACTTACAGCGTCCAGCGATGGCTCAACCGGCGATGGCTCAACCGGCGATGGTTCAACCGGCGATGGTTCAACCGGCCCAAACGCCAACCGTGCAGCCAGCCATCCCTCCAGCCGGTGTACCGCCAGCCAGTCCCACACCCGTCCCCGCGACGGTTCCTCAAACCTCAGCTCCTCCCCCCCCCGCCACCGCTTCTCCAGAACCCAGTAAAACCGCTCAAACCGCTCCTATGTCAGCGGTTCCCTCACCCATTCCCTCACCCGTTCCCTCACCCGTTCCCTCGCCGAACATCAGCCCCGAGGAGACAGGAACCTACAATCTCCCTCAAGTTTGGCAACAGGTCATCGAACAACTCGAACGACGAGCCACGAAAGAACTCTTACGCCAACAGGGTCACTTACTGAAATTTGACGGTCAAATCGCTCATATCGGCGTGCCGAAAGCTCTCATCAAAATGGCAGAAACGAAAGTTCCTGACATCGAAGCGGCCTTCGGCAAAATCTTAGACCAAACCATTCGCGTCAGCATCATCTCCTCTCAAGGACAGACCCGCCCACCAGCGCCGCAAATTGCCCCTAATCCAGCTTCTCCGGCGGCGATCGCCTCCCCCCGAGTGTCTGCTCAAGTCCCCCCTTCTCAGACCTCCTCAGCCACCGTATCAGGCTCATTTGACGATTCCTCAACCACGACTACTCTGGACTCGCCTCCCTGGGACAATTCCCCCGCACCTTCCCAGACGGCACCGGCCTATCCGCCGGCAGGATCAGAGTCCAAGACACAAGTTGCAACCCCAGACTCCCCAAACCCAGCGATCTCCCAAAATGGCTCAGTCGCCCCAGACCCCCGAAATCCCCATCAAGATCCCCATCAAGATCCCCATCATCAGCCAGGGAGTCCTCATCCGGCTAATGCTGAGACCACTGAGGATAGCTCGGGTCGCACTTGGGACGCCGAAGAACTCAACAACGTCGCTGAGCAATTTGCCCAATTCTTCAATGGAAATGTGGTGGACTTGGACGATGATCTCGATTTTGAAGTTTAAGCCATTCAAAGCCATTAATTGGCCTCCGAGACGCCCCGGTGAACCGTTTTGACCCATTTGAGCCGTTTGGGACGAACCGCCAGGCGAGCGGTGGTACTGGCCATGACTAACAGCCAATGCAACATATACAGGGTTCCCTGAACGGTATCCCGCAACAACAGAGGCCAGGGTTGCCGTTGCTGGGTGACACGATTCACCCGTCGTAGGCCCAAGAACATCCAAACAAGGGACAGACTAATGGTTAGGGTGGTCATGGGGCTAAATAGGGGGAGACGGGTCCGCAGCAGGGACAGTAACAAATCCGGGAAGGCGGCGGTGGGGAGCAGATATTGAATCCAAAGGAAGACCAATAAATCAAACCGTTTTGAGAAACTTAGCCGTCGGCCGCACAGGAGTCGCCAGTAGTCGAGATAGCGTTGATAACCCCCTTCGGCCCAACGGGAGCGTTGATGCCACAGGGCCAGGGTTTCGGTCACGCCTTCTTCGCGAACGGTGGGCGTTGTCACACAGTCGATGTCCCAGCGGTCCAGATGTAGGCGTAGGGTGAGGTCAAGATCATCGGTGATGGTTTCTTCGTTGAAATAGCCGCAGCGTTCGAGGGCGGTACGGCGAATCACCTGTCCGTTGCCTCGCAGTTCGCCGATTCCACCGACAGCCACCCGTTGTTCTTGTAGATAGGCATCTAAAATCATTTCTGCCCGTTGTCCCTGCGTCCAGAGGTTTTCAGCGGCGTTGCTGATGGCTTTGCGGACTTGTACGGCACCGATGCGATCGCGCTGAAAGAGGGGCAACACTCGCCAGAGGAAGTCGGCACTGACTTGAGCATCGGCGTCAAAGATGGCGATGATGTCTCCTTGGGCGAGTTTGACGGCTTGGTTGAGCGCCCCGGATTTACCACCGCGAGCGCTGTGATCGCGATGGAGGACGTTGAGGCGATCGTATTTTTGACTTAACGTATCGAGCAGTTCTGGGGTTCCGTCACTACTGTTATCGTCGATGGCCCAAATCTCATAGCGATCGCCGGGATAGTCAATCTGATCCAACATCTCAATCAGCGGGGTGATAGCCGCTTCCTCGTTTTTAGCTGGAATCAGAAACGAGACATAGGGTAGTGGACCCTCGGTGGATAGGGGAATCAGTTGACGACGAGGGGGCGGCAGGATAATGGTTCTCAAGGCATGAACGCCCACGAGTCCCGTGAGTCCCCAGACCAGCCAGATTCCCCATGAGACAACATGTAGCCCGATGACAATCCCCCAAATGAGCAGTAACACCAGGGCCGCTTTGGCTCGTCGTCCGGCATAGCCTCGATAGGAGGAGGAGGATAACTCCCCCGAGGGGCTGACTGATGAGGGTGCCTCTATGGGGCGATCGGACAAAATTGTATGTAAGGGTTCCCATAACTGAGAGGGATTGCGATCAAACCAAAAATTTACGGGCATAGTGGGGGTTTGTTGTGCTGCATTCTCACGAAAAAGGGCTGTAGCTGTGAGACCAAGCTACAATCTCAAAATATCTCAAAGTACTCTCTAGAATAAAATGCCATGCTTCGGGCAGTCGGTCAGTGAGGTGAATCAAGTACCGGTCTGGCCCAGGTCAAATCTCAGTCAAATCTAGGGAGGAGGCAGGTCTAGGTAACAGCTTGAGCCAGCCCTAGCTGACGAAGTGCGAGAGAGAACGGCGCTAGGGATAGAATGGCGTATGGTGGGTTGGCGGGTCTCGTCGATGCCACAAGCCGTTCCATTCTACTTCTCGTACTATGTCACTGGAAAATCTGCAACCTGCCCCTAAGGCCAAAGTCATGGTCTATCTCCCTTACTATAAGACTAATAATCAGCGTAGTGCGCTGCCCTTAGCGATTGGGCTGTATGAGAAGGGAAATCTCGAAGGGGAACGCCGCATCGAGGGAGGCAAGAATATTCCCTTTGTCGCCACCTGGAATGTGTCGAGTCTTCCGGCGGATCCAACCCGCTGCCGCTTACAGTTTGATGGGAATGCGGATTTGAGTTATGAGACGACGATGGCGAATTATGAGTTTATTAACTTTGTCATCGAACTGCTGATTATTTTTAAGAAGTACCGGGTTGTGGACTTCTCGAAGGGGTTTTACCACAAACTATTAGATGTGGATGAGTAGTCCTCAACGGCTAGTCAGACCCAGATAGCAAGGATGTGGGCCGGAGTGGATTGACGTTGGCCCCAAACGGAGTAGGTCACGGACGGTTGCCCTTGATACAGTTACTATGAAGTTTGACGGCTCACAGTAGATCGAACATTGAACACAGTGAAGGTGAGTTGTGTCTACAGCCATCTCACAGCATGGAAAAGGAGTGTCTAGCGTGTCAAACCCCCCCAAATATCTAATCGTTGGCTCGATTGAACCCTGTAGTGGTAAGACATCTAGTCTGTTGGGACTAGCTCGTCAACTACGTCAACGGGGTCTGGAATTTGCCATCGGCCAACCCTTGGTTCCCGCCGTGAGTCAGTCCCCCTCGCCTGAGTTAAATGAGGCGGAAGTCAATTTTGTAGCTCAACAGCTACAACTTAGTGGCGATCGCATCCAAGCCCCAGTTCTGACTCTCTCGCCGGATCTGTTAGCCAAACGGCTACAAGGACAGGATACGACGGACTACACTCAACAGGTTCGGGATTTACCCAGTCCTGATGTGGAGTTGGTGCTTTGGGAAGGACCGACGAGCTTATCGGAAGGACGCAGTTTTGGCCTAGCCTTACCGCAAATGGCTGAGTTGGTCGACGCGGCTGTGTTACTGGTGATTCGCTATCACTCGATGTTAACGATTGATCGCGTGTTATCGGCCAAGGCTCAGTTGGGCGATCGCCCCTTGGGCGTCATCCTCAACAATGTCCCCCTTGAGGAGTTGGATGAGGTGCACTCTCGGGTGCAGCCGTTTCTCGAAGAGTCTGGCATTACGGTGGTGGGAGTTTTACCTCATAGTGCGTTGCTACGCAGTGTCAGTGTTGAGGATGTGGTGAAAAACCTCAAGGCTGAGGTGCTATGTGGTAAGGATCGTCTGGATTTGATGATTGAGAGCATCCAGATTGGGGCCATGAGCGTCAACTCGGCGGTGAAGTATTTTCAACAAAGTCTCAATACGGCCATTGTTACTGGGGGCGATCGCACGGATATTCAGTTAGCGGCTCTGGAAACGGCAACCCATTGTCTGATCCTGACGGGCCATCACCTGACTCCGAGTGATTTAGTTCTCAATCGCGCTGAGGAAGTTGAAATTCCCGTGATCTCTGTCGAACGAGATACGTTAACCACGGTCGAAATTCTCGATGCGATGTTTGGACGCACCCCCGTGCGGGAACCCATGAAGCTTGACTATATTTATCAGATGGCTCAAGAACATTTGAATGTTGAGCGACTCTTGCAGATGTTGGAGTTGGGAAACCCAGACTAGAAACCAGACTAGAACCGAGACGGGTGGGGGAAAATACCCTAAGGCTGGCCTCCAGGAGCGGCCTGGGTTCTGGCCGAGCCAGTCAACTCTCCCCCCGTTCTTCCCCGCAAAAGCGTTCTGTCTGTTACAATACTTGCGTCGTTCAGTTCCCGTCGTACTGTCTTTGAGTCAAACTACAGAGACTTCCGAGAAAGTTGACGTTTTCCTACAAGAGCTAGCTGCGATTCAGCAGTCTGGTTCCAAACGCATCGCGATTCTCGGGTCGCGTCATGTTCCTATCACTCATCAACATCTCATTGAGGTGATGAGTTATGCCCTAGTCCTGGGAGGGAATCGTTTGATTACCTCGGGGGCAACGGGGACCAATTCTGCGGCGATTCGCGGAGCCATGCGTGCTGATCCCAATCAGTTAACGGTGATTCTTCCTCAAAGCCTGAAACGTCAGGCCAATGAGTCACGCAAACAGCTTGAGCAAGTTATGCATCTGGTGGAGCATCCAGAACATGATGAGTTGTCGTTGGCTGAAGCGAGTGCTAATTGCAATTTGGAGATCATTAGCCGTTGTCAGCAATTGATCTGTTTTGCTTTCCATGATAGCCACACCCTGCTCCAAACCTGTCGGGATGCCGAAGACCAACGTAAGATTGTGACGCTGTTTTATTTCGATTGATGCTTCAGCCGGGAATGCCTTGATGTTAAGAGAATGGTCTGATTCATTGATCTTGCTGTTGGCGATCGCCGTTGCAGCGGTTTTGATCTATTTGCCTTATCTTTGGGTTGGCTATGCTCGCGTTCAGGTGGGGTATGATTTAGCGGCTCCTCGGGCTATGTTTGATCGCCTCCCGGCCTATGCACAACGGGCGACGTGGGCACACCAAAACTCATTTGAGACGTTCCTCCCATTTACGGCGGCGGCCTTGATGGTCTACGTCACGGAGGCCGGCTCTTCGACAACGACTGGGGCGGCTCTGGTTTTTCTGGTGGCTCGTCTTCTCTATAGTGTCTGTTATATTGGCAACTTACCGCTGTTGCGATCGGCATCGTTCGTGGTGGGAACGATCGCAACGTTGGTACTATTTGCTCTAGGATTACAGGGAGCGGGTCTTGATCTCGGTCTTTAAGTTTGGTTGAGCCAGTCTGATGAGGATTGGCTCGACACTCGTTGCATCCCCAAGTTGGCACAGTCGGCGAAGGCGGCATCCGCCCCCTCGCTGAAGTCAACGACTCCAGGAATCACAACCGGCGAGGTACAGTCTTCGAGAAGATAGATTTTTTGGGCCATGATGTCGGGATTTTGGGGATGGCGATCGCGGATTTCTTGCCCTAAATCCCGCACCGTCCAGGCGACACAATGACTTTTAGCCTGTCCGGCAATAATAAGCTGATCAAAGCTCAACAGATGCTCGATTAAAGCGGTATTGGCCTCGGCGATCGCCGTCCCATCGGCCGTTGTTTGCACCTCCGGTTTTAGCACTGAATAATTTTCAGTCAGGGGATGCATTCCTTTGAGTTCATAGCGTGTTGGACTGCGACGCACCAAACTATGAACAAAACAGGCTTCCTCAACGGCCGCCACTAAACTATGACCAATGCTGCCAGTCATACCATGATACGCCCAAATTGTCAAGGGATATTTGCTCTCTTGAGTCAGTTGCCGGGCATAGTGCCGGGCATAGGCATCAGGGTCAATGTCAAGGGGCAACATCGGCACAATCTCAGGATTAATACGCCAGGTTCGGGCCTCAATATCCGCCAGTTCTAGGGTACTCATGGGAGCGGGATGCTCACCGGTGTCATTCACCCAAAAGGCAGGATGGAAAATCTGTAAGGCGCTGTGGGTGTCCATCGTGGCAATAATTTCAGTGATGTCTCCTAGATGACGATAGATAAACTCACAAAGCCGTTGATTGTCCTCCACAGCCCCCCGGCCACTACGTCCCCCCACAAATAACTCAAAACCGGGAATACAAAACGTATTTTGCACATCAATTAATAGCAGTCCCAGTCGCCGTTTATCTTCGCTGGCGGGCCGGATCTGCTGCTGTTGTTGCCAATTGCGAGCATCTTGAGCGCGATCGCCGTAAGGAACTCGCCAAACCTCACCCACCGTTTCCCGATTAAACCAAGAAGGATACATAAATAATGATTTGTAAATAGCGAATTGTTTAGAATTGCCAAAAATTGAATTATGAATTGTGCTTAATTCCACAAAACCCAGCCCTTCAGCCAAGATGCTGAAAAACTGGGTTTTGTAGAACGAAACGGTCGCTTAGAGCTGTTTCACTTCAGCCACAAGTTTCGAGACCATATCCTTGGCAGAGCCAAATAACATCATGGTTTTGTCGCGGTAGAACAACTCATTATCGACCCCAGCAAAACCAGTACTGAGACCCCGTTTGATGACGATCGCGTGTTTAGCGCGATCGACCTGAATAATCGGCATCCCATAAATGGGGCTGTCTTTCTCAGTTTGGGCCGACGGATTCACCACATCATTCGCACCAATGACTAAGGCCACATCGGTTTCCTCAAACTGAGGATTGATGTCATCCATATCATAGAGCGCATCATAGGGAACATTGGCTTCAGCCAGTAGCACATTCATATGTCCCGGCATCCGTCCAGCGACGGGGTGAATCGCATACTTCACCTCAACCCCCATTTTGTCCAACTGATCAGCCAGCTCACGAATCGAATGCTGAGCTTGAGCCACCGCCATGCCATAGCCTGGCACAATCACCACAGAACGAGCATAGCCGAGCATCATGGCGCATTCTTCGGGGTCAATGTTGCGAACCACTTTATCCCCTTGACTGCCCCCACCACCAGCCGCCGCCGTACCGCCGCCTTCTCCGGTTCCGAAGGCCGCAAACAAGACATTTGTCAGAGAGCGGTTCATGCCCTTACACATGATCACCGTGAGAATGATCCCCGACGCACCGACTAAGGCTCCGGCGATGATGAGCATATTATTCATCACCACAAACCCCGCCGCACTCGCCGCTAAGCCAGAAAAGGAGTTCAACAGGGAGATGACCACTGGCATATCGCCGCCACCAATGGGGATGACAAACATAATCCCGAGGACGAGGGAAATGGCCACTAAGCCCAAAAATAGGGATGGGGTGGGAGAGGTGGCCACTAGGTAACCGCTACCAATCAGGAAACTCACCAGCAAGGCGGCGTTAAAGGGCTGTTGCAGGGGGAAGGTAATCGGAGAGCCTGAAATCAGGCCCTGAAGTTTGGCAAAGGCAATCAGGGAGCCGGTAAAGGTGACGCCACCAATAAGCACCCCTAACATCACTGTGATCGTTGACCCTGCATTTGGCTCAGCGGTGAGATCGAAGTAATGCCAAAACTCAGCCATAGCCACAAGGGCCGACGCTGCCCCGCCTAAGCCGTTAAAGAGTCCCACCAGTTGGGGCATAGAGGTCATGGCCACCTTTTGGGCCGTGATCGCACCAATCACCGAACCGATGGCGATGCCCACCAGAATCATTTGGTGATTGAGAACTTGGCGATCGAGTAGTGTGGCAACGATCGCCACCAACATGGCGATCGAGGCTAGACGATTCCCTTGACGAGCGGTTGCCGGTGAACCGAGGCGTTTCAAGCCAATAAAGAACAGGGAGGCGGCAACCAGATAGCTCAGTTGAATGCCTGTTGGCAAAAATTCGCTCATGCTTTAGCCTCTTTTTTCTTGAACATTTGCAGCATACGGTCTGTGACGAGGAAACCGCCGACGACGTTAATGGTGGCGAAGACAACGGCCACCAAGCCGAGAATGACGGTAACGTTCCAATCGCGATCGCCCGCCACAACAATCGCCCCTAACAGTGCAATCCCAGAAATGGCATTCGCGCCAGACATGAGGGGAGTATGCAAAGTTGGCGGAACTTTATTGATGACCTCGAATCCGGCAAAGGATGCGAGGACGAAGATAAACAATGCAGCAATAATCGGATCAGTCATATCAAACGTCCTATGAGTCGAATTAGGATTGAGCCAGACGGAACTGGCTAGGCAGCCGACGGGGCACCGAGAGCCTGGCGTACCCGCTCATTGCGAATTTCCCCTTTAAAGGTGACACAAGTGGTGTCGGGGATATCATCTTCAAAATCCAGGTTGAGCTGATCGTCGTTGATCAGGTAGTCCAAGAAGGTTGAGATATTCTTGGCATACATCTGGCTGGCGTGAACGGGCATCGATGAGGGTAAGTTGATCGGGCCGATGAGGGTGACGCCATGACGCACGACATTGGCCCCAGCTTCGGTTCCTTCACAGTTACCGCCCTGTTGTGCCGCTAAATCCACCACAACTGATCCCGGATGCATCCGGGCAATCATGTCATCGCTGATGATGCGAGGGGCTTTTTTGCCGGGAACTTGGGCGGTGGTGATCACCACATCGGCTTGAGCGACACTATTGGAGATTGCCTCTTGGGTTTTCTGTTTCGAGGCTTCTGAGATTTCTTTGGCGTAGCCTCCTTTGGCAACGGTGTCTTCTTCGAGTTCAACCTCGACGAATTTGGCCCCGAGACTTTGCACCTCTTCTTTGACGGCGGGCCGGATATCGAAGGCTTCGACGACGGCCCCGAGACGACGGCTGGTGGCGATCGCCTGTAGCCCGGCGACCCCAGCCCCAACAATAAATACTTTTGCCGGGCGGATGGTTCCGGCGGCGGTGGTCAGCATCGGGAAAAATTTGGGTAAGGCTGAGGCCGCCACCAAGACGGCTTTATAGCCGGCCACCCCCGCTTGAGACGACAGAGCATCCATACTCTGGGCGCGACTGGTGCGGGGAATCAACTCCATACTCAGGGCGGTAATGCCCCGTTGGGCGATCTGCTGCATCAATTCAGCATTGGCTAAAGGGTTGAGAAAACTAATCAGCGTGGTGTCGGCACTGAGGCGATCGACTTCTTCGGGAGTTGGCGGGGCAACTTTTAACAGCACATCATTCCCCTGCCAAATTTGATTGGGATCACAGACAATCTTGGCACCGGCGGCTTCATAGGCCGAGTCAGGGAAGAAGGATCCTTCACCGGCTCCGGCTTCGATAGAGATATCGAGTCCTTTTTTGGCCAACCGAGCCACGATATCGGGAATGAGGGCCACTCGGCGCTCCCCGACCTCGATTTCTTTGGCAACTGCAACTTTCATGAAGACTCCTCTACGGGTTTAATGCTGCGATTTTAGCGGCGGGATGATTTGACGATCAGTTCGCGATAACCAAATTGATACGACAAATGATGCAACCCGTGATGCGACCGAAGACCTGTGGGCTAAGGTTAGCCGGCCTGCCGCTGAAGGACAGGGACGCGATCGCATCTGCCTTGATCTACTGGGAATGGTAGATCAATCTTTAGAAACTGGCACAGGCTCTTTAACTTGTCTTAAGACCAACAGTAATACTAAAAAGACGGCTGACCCGATCCTGAAGGGTCTAAAATGTCACGTGATTTCTCTCGTTTTGAGGTGGATTTCCCGAAGACCGTCGGCATTTTAGCTCCTGATTCCTTCGTTTAAATGTCGCCGTTGGCCAGCGGTTCTGGGCGATCGCGCTCACAGAACCCAATCTCTCTAATCCTTTGGGGATCATGACTTGGGGCGTTGGTCTGTCCCGATTCGGCCCCGAGAACGGCGATCGCCTCTCTTGTGAACTATCATGACAGTTGAGTCGGATTTTGATACATTCGTTAACACGGTAAAAAAACGATCGCATGACCCCGACTCGTCACGCCAGCTTTGTGATCTAGCGTTGCGATCTAAATACTTAGGAGTCCTTATGAAACGTTGGTTATCTGCGAGTCTAATCATTGGTGCCTTAGCCGTTGCCGCTCCCCCCGAGGTGACGGCCCAGGGGTTACCCGGATTTACCCTGTTTGGGGGGCCACGGCGGGAAAATCAACTCGGGTTTCGCCTTGACTACGGCACGACTGGACATCCTCGCGATCGCTATCGTCTGCGGATTCCGGCCGAGAAAATGGATTTTGCCGTCAACCAGCTCTCCATCACCTACCCGGACTATTACAACGGCGAGTTTGACATGACCTTAAACCCGGATCGCGATCCCGATCGCCAACCGGTTCAGGTACGGGTTCGAGAAAACGGCGATTATGAAGTCATCGCCCTCGAAGACGTAATTTGGGATCAAGAGAACCAGGTCATTGAAATTTACCCGATTGAGCCAATCGCAGCAGGGAATGATGTCGAAATCGTCTTCTCCAACGTCCGTAACCCTCGCTTTGGCGGGATGTACTACTTCAATGCACGGGTATTTAGTCCTGGGGATCTCCCTATGGCTCGCTATCTGGGCACTTGGGTGTTAAGCATTAGCCCCCGCTAACCTCAATTCCAGCGGTGGCTCGGTACCCGAGATTGCTCCGGCTCTCAAGGATAGGTGTGATGGTAGCCTCATAACACCCTCATGACACCCTCATGACACTAGGTCAACAGGATTAGCTGAAACTCACCTCAACTTAACCCAGGACAGAGCCGTCGCCCCCAGTTCGATGGTAGATTGCAGCTATCCCCAGTTCTGTCACCCTCCTACGGCTATGTCCCTTTTGTCGAACATCGCCCCCAATGCACCCACCCGTTCAATTGGGGGGATGATTGATACCCTCTATGACTACGTCGATTTCGTTCAACAAGGAGCGATCGCCAGTCTCCCACGGCCAGCCTGGGGAACCAAGGTGGCGGTTATTGGCGCTGGTGCATCCGGGTTGGCCGCCGCTTACGAGTTATTGAAAATTGGGGCGCAACCCGTGGTACTTGAGGCTAGCAATCGCCTAGGAGGACGCGCCTACTCCCACAAGTTTCCCAACTCTGACATCTTGGCTGAATTCGGTGCCATGCGTTTTCCTCCTTCGGGAGGATTATTTTTTTTCTATCTCAACCAAGTTTTTGGGTTAACCGAACGCAGCCCCTTTCCTGATCCGGGTCAAGTCCCCACTCGTCTCTACTATGAAAATCGGATCATTGACTGGCCAACAGGAGAGGCAACGCCCAAGGATGCCAAATTTCGAGCCATTGGCCAAGCCTGGTCTCAATTCAGTAGTGGGTTATGGCAACCTTTACAAGAGGCTTGGCAGAGGCAGGATCGTGATCGGCTGCGACAAATTTGGCAGTCTTACATCGATCACTATAAGGATTTAACCTTTTACGAAGGGGTACGACAAGGAATTCCCCATTGGACTGACGAAGAATTGAACGCATTTGGTGCCTTAGGGATCGGCTCTGGAGGCTTTGGCCCCGTCTATCCTGCCAACTTCCTAGAAATTTTTCGCCTGATCGCCAACGGTTGGGAAAATCAACAACAGTTTCTGCCCTTTGGTATCAGTACGATGATGGAGAGGTTCTATCATCAATCCGTCACCCTCCCCAGCGGCAAGTCTGCCTCTCTGGCTTCCACAGAGGCAATCCGCTATCGCTCACGGGTCACGGCAATTAACTGGCATCAGGAGCAACCCCAAGTGACTTGGTGTGATAGCCAGGGAACAACCCATCATCAATGTTTCCCGGCCGTGATTGTTGCCATCCCTACTCGCGCTATGGAACGGTTGGGTCTAACCTTAGGTGGTCCCGGTATTCCGGTGGTTGATGAAGCGGTGAAAGTAGCTATTCGCAACCTCCACACGACGAACTCATCCAAACTCTTTATCCGCACTAAAACCAAGTTCTGGCTCGATGATCCAACCTTTCCTCAAAATATCCAAACTGACGAATTGCCTCGGGGCGTCTATGCTTTGGACTACCCTCATCCTTACAACCCCGAGGACAACGGCGTGATCCTCATTAGCTATACCTGGGAAGATGACTCTAGTAAACTCCTGGCCTTGGATAAACAGGAGCGTTTGCAGTGTTTCCGTCAGGCGATCGCCAACGTTAGCCCCGAGTTTGCAGACCATTTACAGCCTCTACAGGGCGAAGATGATATCCTGTGTATAGACTGGGAGGTTGAGTCTGGTTATCAGGGAGCATTCAAACTCCAATATCCCGGTCAAGATGCCCATCTTCATGCTCTTTACTATCAATTCCAAACAGCATTGTCTCCAGAGAGCGATCGCGGGATTTACTTAGCCGGAGACGGCGTCTCCTGGGCCGGTGGTTGGATGGAAGGGGCATTGACAACAGGGATAAACAGTGCCTGTGCGGTAGCTTTGCGTCTTGGCGGTCGGGTGCGCCCAGGATCTCCGCTGAGCCAAAACCCTAATCTCTATCACTATGGCGATCGCCCAAGCAAACCCTAGTCAGTAGATACCTCGATTAAAATTTAATAAATTACGGACGAAACCAGGTCATTGCCGTAAATACCCTTAGTGGCTCTCAGGCTGTGCCGGTGTTGACTTAAATATGGCCATTCCTCTCATCCCAGGCTACTCCATTTCCACAATCCTTCATAACAGTTCCAAGACTCGGGTCTATCGTGCCGAGCGGGATCAAGATGGCCAAGCGGTGGTGTTGAAAGTCTTAAAGCCCGATCAAGATGGGGGACTCTATGACTGCCATCGCTATGAGCAAGAATACGAAATCCTCAAGAGCCTGAACCTAGAGGGGGTAGTCAAAGCCTATGACCTAATCTCCCATCGCCGTTTACCGATTCTCATCCTAGAAGACTATGGAGGCTTAAGCCTATCTCAGTGGTATCTCCAGCAACCAACTCACTCCTGGACAACCTGCCTACGTATCGCTGAAGAGATCGCGTTAATTGTAGCGGACGTTCACCGCTGTGGCGTTATTCATAAAGACCTCAACCCCGCCAATATTTTAATTCACCCAGAAACCGGTCAACTTAAACTCATTGACTTTGGCATTTCCAGCCGCTTTCGGCGCGAACACCCCAACCTCGCCCCACCCCAGAGCCTAGAAGGAACCCTCCCCTACTGCTCCCCAGAACAAACTGGGCGTATGAATCGCATCCTTGACTCTCGCAGCGATCTCTACTCACTCGGGGTTCTCTTCTACGAACTCTGTACCGGAACTCTTCCCTTTGAACATGACGATCCCCTGGAACTCGTTCATTGCCATATTGCTCAACCGCCTCCAACCCCTGAAGCTCCGGGATTACCCCCCCTTGTGGCCCAGATTATTCTCAAACTCCTAGCCAAAAATGCCGAAGATCGCTATCAAACCGCCCGGGGGTTAGCCGAGGATTTACGGCGCTGTCGTCAAGCTTATGAGCAACACCAGTCGATTGACCCCTTTCCCCTCGGGAGTACAGACCGTTGCGATCGCCTACAAATCCCAGAAAAGCTCTATGGACGGGACTTAGAACTTCAGCGACTACAACAGGCCTTTGACCACAGCATCGGAGACCAGAGAAACCCAGATATCACCGCCGCCGCCTCACTCCTGCTGGTAACTGGGCCATCGGGGATGGGGAAATCTCGATTGGTGCAGGAAATCTACGCCCCAATTACCGCCGCGCGGGGCTATTTTGCCCGAGGTAAATTTGACCAGCTTCAGCGAGCCATTCCCTACGCCGGCCTGACTCAAGCCCTCTCAGATTTAGTAGATCATCTCCTCCTTGAAGGAGATGACCAGGTACAAATTTGGCGGGAAAAACTGAAAACTGCCCTGGGTCATAACGCTCAAATTGCCGTCAAGCTTGTCCCCAATTTGGCATTCATCCTAGGGGAGGTGACCTCAGTCCCTGAACTCCCCGCCAGCCAATCCCTGGAGCGCTTCAACTTCGTCATCGAAAACCTACTACAGGTCTTTTCTCAACCCGAGCATCCCCTCATTTTGTTTCTCGATGACGTGCAATGGGCCGATGCAGATAGCTTAAAACTACTCCAGCGCGTCCTACTCAATGAACAAGGATTCGCCTTTTTGCCCATTGTCGCTTATCGCAACGATGAAGTCAGTCGAACCCATCCCTTAGCCCTTGTCCTCGACCACCTCGAACAGGCCGGGGTGGTGATCGAGCCGCTTGAGCTTCAGCCCCTCGACCTCAAGGCCGTGACTGAGCTGATCGCCGCTGCCCTTGAGCAAACCTTAGAACAGGTGAGTCCCCTTGCTCAAGTCATTGAGCGCAAGACCTCGGGAAACCCATTTTTCATGACCACGTTGCTGACAACCCTCTACGAAGATGGGATCATTCGCTTCAATGACCGTCATGATGACCGGGCAACGGTCAATCCATGGTGTTGGGATCTCGCTGAGGTGGATCAGCACCTAGCCGATAACCTGGTGGACTTAGTGATAGCTAATTTCCGTAAACTTCCACCAGAGACCCAACAGCTCTTGCAATTCGCCGCCTGCGTCGGCAACGACTTTAACCTCGATCGCCTCAGCTCCCTGACTCAAGACTCGGTAGCTGTTATCATTCAAACCCTACTCCCCGCCATTGAGGCAAGATTTGTCATCGTGGATACTCAGTCCCAGAGGGAGGGACGAGTTAACCCCTATCACTTTGCTCATGATCGCCTACAAGAAGCCGCCTATGGATCAATGGAGGCTAACCGGCGGATTAAAACGCATTGGCAAATCGGTCAAATTCTGCTGTCAGAACTCGCCTGTGGCAACTCCCAGGCCACCTATTTTGAAATTGCGGATCATCTCAACCTGGGCCTCCCCCAGGTTGATGACCCCAGCGATCGCACCCAGGTCAGCCGCTGTAACATTCTCGCCGCTCGTCAAGCTCGCTCAGCAGCCGCCTATCCCGCCGCTGCCAACTACCTGGCCGTGGCCCGAGAGCTGGAAGGAGACGAGCTTTGGCAACAGGACTACTCCTTCGCCCTGACCCTGTACCGTAACTCCGTCGAAGCAGAATATCTGTGCAGCCATTATGACCAGGCAGCCCAGTTAGCTCAACAGGTTCACCAGCAGGCGCAAACCGTTTTGGATCGGGTTCCGGTTTGGGAAATTGAAATTCAGTTTTATAGCGTCCAAAACCAAATGCAGCAGGCGATCGCCCTCGGTCAGGCCGCCCTAGACCATCTCGGCATCACCGTCCTAGACAAGGCACCAGACTTAGGGGAGATCGAACAGTGGGATGCTCTGCCCCAATTAAGAGATGCAACAGCTCAGGCCGCCCTACGGATCGCTTTGGTGCTATTCAGTCCCATGTGCATCAGCAGTCCTGAACGACTGGCTCCCCTGAACTGGACCATGTTGGATCTATGCTGGCGCCATGGAAACTGTGCAGAAGGAGCCTTTGCCTATGCCTTTTGCGGCTTACTCCTGGGAACGCAAACCCTTGACATTCAACGGGGGTACGCCTTTGGCGAATTAGCTCGACGGGTCTTAGACCGCTACCCCAATCCGGCTGTGGACTGTAAAGTCTTGGAGTTGTTCCATGCCTTTATTCATCATTGGCAACGTCCCCTGAAATTTGCCCTGACGGGTTTGCGGGAGACCATCCAAATCGGCTTACAAACCGGGGATCTCGAATTTACTGGCTATGCCATCCTTCACTATGGCTCGAACCTACTGTTGAGCGGCGAACCCCTCAGCCGCGTTGAAGCAGAACAACGAGACCTGATCGCCCTGCTACGGCGATTCAACCAAACCTTTTCTCTGGCCTATGCCAGTCTCTGGACCCAAATGACCTTGAACCTCCAAGGTCACAATGCCAATCCCAGCGACTTGGCCGGGGAGTTGTTTGATGCCGCACCTCAGCAGGCTCAATGGGAAGAAGACAAGACTCACGGTGGGTTGTATAGTCTGCACCTAGTTCAGGGGATGCTCCTGTATTTGCTTCGAGGAGATGGAATGGCCGCTCTGACTGCCTTGGAACAGGCTCGACCCTATCTCAACGCCATGGCAGGCTTATTACCCGCCCTGGAACTGCCCTTCTATGAGGCTCTGGCGGCTCTGAGGGTTTATCCAGACGCATCTGAGGCGCAACAGCCACTCCTTTGGACTCGGATTCTTGAGCAACGGGATAGCCTGGAGCGTTGGGCCGAGGCCAGTCCCAGCACCTTTGCCCATAAACGAGATCTCGTAGTTGCGGAAATGGCTCGGCTGTCGGGAGATGTCCTAACGGCCGAGGCGGCCTATGAACAGGCTATTGAAGGGGCAGCTCTCGGGGAGTTTCTCCATGAAGAGGCCCTGGCGTGGGAGTTGGCGGGAGACTTTTATCGGGGCCGGGGACGCACTCGCATCGCTCAGGCCTATCTACAGTCGGCTTACGACACCTATCGCCGTTGGCAATCCCCCGCTAAGCTAGCTCAACTGGAGGCCGATTATCCCTTGGATTGGTTTACCTCCCCCGGCCCCAAGACCGCGACCCAGACCACGAGGCTGACCAGTAGCGGGAGTCAGAGTGGGGCATTGGATTTGACGGCTGTGGTGAAGGCGGCCCAGGCGATCGCCCAAGAGATTGAATTGGACCGCTTGTTAGCGACGTTGATGCGAACTGTCCTTACCAGTGCTGGTGCTCAATGGGGGGCCTTAGTGTTGCCACCGGGGAAGACTCGCCCGAACTGGACGATCGCCGTTGAGGGTCGCCTATCCGATGAACAGGAGCCAGAACAGGTGCAGGTGGAGGAGCGACCCCTAAATGGGACGTTGGCAACCTCCATTGTCTATTATGTGGCCCGAACTCAGAAACCTGTGGTGTTAATGGATGCCCGCAGCGAGGGCCGGTTTGCTCAAGATCCCTATTTGCTCAGTCAGCAACCGCGATCACTGCTCTGTTATCCCTTACGACATCAAAATGAACTGATTGGGGTCGTCTATTTGGAAAATAATCTCACGCCGGGAGCCTTTACGGTCGAACGGATTGAGTTGTTGCAGTTATTGTCCGGACAGGCGGCGATCGCCCTGACCAATGCCCAGCTTTATCAGGAAATTCGCAACAGTGAACAGCAACTGAAACAGTTTCTGGGGGCGATGCCGGTGGGCGTGTTTGTCGTCGATGCTCAGGGGCAGCCCTATTACGCCAATCAGACCGCTGAACGTCTTTTGGGCAAGGGGATTGTTGCCAAAAGCCGTCCTGGGGATTTGGCACAGATCTATCATGCCTATCGTGCCAGTGATGGCAACCCCTATCCCTCAGAGGCATTACCCTTAATGCGGGCGCTGCGGGGAGATTGCTCGGCGATTGATGACCTGGAAATTGATAATGGTCAGCGGCGTGTTCCCTTGGAGGTGTGGGGGACGCCTATTTTTGACGGGAAGGGTGAGGTTCTCTATGGGTTAACGGCGTTTCAGGATATCAGTGACCGTCGTCAGGCCGAGGCCGATCGCCGGGCCTTCGCCGATCATTTAAGTGCCCTGAACCAGGCCCATGCCCGCTTTGTGCCCCAGCAGTTTCTACAATTGCTCAACAAAGAAAGTATCTTGGATGTGGACTTGGGCGATCGCCTGCAACGGGAGATGTCAGTTCTATTTGCCGATATTCGCAAATTCACGACTCGCAGTGAACAACTTTCCCCCAAGGAAACGTTTGCCTTTCTCAATCATTTTCTCAGCCAAATTAGCCCGGTGATTCAAGACCATCAGGGATTTATTGACAAGTATCTGGGTGATGGCATTATGGCCCTGTTCAGCGGTGGGGCTGACTCGGCGGTTCAAGGGGCGATCGCCATCTTGCAGCAATTGGCTCGCTTCAATCAGGAGAATCCGCAGATCCAACCCATTGAGTTGGGGATTGGCATTCATACGGGCCCACTGATGTTAGGCATTGTCGGTGAAACCAATCGTCTCGATGGAACAGCGATTGGGGATACGGTCAATTCGGCGGCTCGTCTGGAACAATTGACAAAAGACTATGGCGCACCGCTACTGATTAGTCAACAAACCGTTGAGGGACTCGCTCATCCTGAAGCGTACCGGCTGCGTCGGCTAGGAGCGGTAACGGTAAGGGGGAAATCTCGCAGGACGACCCTGTATGAGGTGTTTGACGGGGACTCAGAGGCCCTGGGTCAGAAAAAACAGGAGACTCTCGCTACCTTTACTCAGGCCGTCCAAGCTTACGAACAGCAACAATGGACTGAGGCGATCGCCGGGTTCGAAGTGTGTTTAACGAGCTGTCCCGAGGACTCCGTGGCCCGACGTTACTGCGATCGCGCTAGGTTTGCCCATCACCAGGCCATCGAAGCCGCGAAAATTGCCAATCCCCTCAAACAGCCCGAGGAATTTGCTGTAGAATGGTAAACTGCATGTTTGTCAACTACAACCTCAACCCATGACCAAACGAACTTTCGGCGGAACCGTCCGCAAACGTAAACGGACCTCTGGCTTCCGCGCCCGGATGCGCATTAAAACCGGCCGGCGCGTGATCAACTCTCGTCGTCGTAAAGGACGGGCTCGGCTCTCGGTTTAGACTCTCGGTGCTACCTCACGCTCACCGACTTCGCCATTGGAAAGACTTTCAAACGGTGTATCAACGCGGCCAGCGGACTCGCAGCCGAGTTCTGGGACTGCGGGCTTATCGCGTCGATCATCGAGTTCATGAGGGGAACAGCATTGCTCAAGTTCCCCCGACTCGTTTTGGCATCAGTGTCGGCCGTAAAATCAGTAAAAAAGCCGTTGTCCGCAATCGAATTAAGCGATGCCTTCGAGCTGCATTGCGAGTGTTGCTGCCCCGAGTCTGTCCCGGTTGGGACGTGATTATCATCGCCTATCCCGACGCCAAAGAGTGCAATTCACGACACTTTCTGCAAGAATTAGAGCAGTTGTTGGCAAAAATCGAGGTACTCAATGGGCATTCGTGAGGAAGTCTTTTATGAAGGAGGTCCCCATATCGGCGACCTCGTTTTCAATATCTTAATTGGTTTAACGGTCATCGGCTTACCTCTAACCGTTGGCGCTGTCATCCGCGCCCTCTGGCTACGGTTTCGGATTACGAACCGTCGTCTGTCGGTGACGGGAGGCTGGATGGGACGCGATCGCACCGATGTGGTCTACTCAGAAATTCGCAAAATTGTCACCGTTCCCCGAGGCTTCGGACTCTGGGGCGATATGGTTCTCACCCTACAAGGAGGCAGCCGACTCGAACTGCGAGCGGTCCCTCAATTTCGAGAGGTGTACAATTACATTCAAGAGCATTTATCTCCCGAGGCCCAACAAGTTAGTGGCTCTTTGGGACAATAATCCCCAAACCACAACTTTTCGATTGGCTCAGATTGACGATATCACCGCGCAGAAATTGGCGTAAAACGTAATGGATTTTGGTGTTGGTTTTCTCTCCAATAACGTAATGCTGCCGATCCTAGATTTATTCTATGGGATCGTGCCCAGCTACGGACTGGCAATTGTTGCCCTAACCCTTGTGATCCGATTCGCGCTTTACCCCCTAAGCGCTAAATCGATTCGCAGTATGCGTCGGATGCGAGTTGCGCAGCCGGCCATGCAAAAACGGGTTAAAGAAGTTCAAGAACGATATAAAGATGATCCGGCGAAACAGCAAGAAGAAATGAGTGCTGTTTACAAAGAATTTGGCAATCCCCTCGCGGGCTGCTTGCCGATTTTAGTACAAATGCCGGTGTTATTTGCCCTATTTGCAACCTTACGAGGATCGCCGTTTGCTGACATCGGCTACCCAGTCGAGTTAGAAATTTTCCCTCGGGAACAGATCGAGCGCATTCAACCCCAGGTGTATACCAGCGATCCCAAAAATATCTATGTTACCGATGGTGTCCACCGTAAGGTGGCAGCCGTGTTACCGGCCGGAAATCGCCTGGTGGTGGGTGAAAAAACTCGCTTAGAGTTTCAATCGTTAGATGGAACGCCCTTGCAACAACTGCTTCAGGATTATGATAACCCGGATGTACAACCGCAATGGCAAATCAAAGACGGTGAAAATCGGGTGGCGATCGCCGAAGATGGCACCTTAGAAGCGTTGCAACCGGGAAAAGTGACCTTAGAAGGGAAAATTCCTGGATTAGCGGCGAATAAAGGCTTCCTGTTTATTCAAGCCCTCGGTCGAGTCGGTGCGACTGGCGACAATGGAGAAATTCATTGGGATATCGTGGGTATGGTCTTGTTTTTTGGTCTGAGTTTATATCTCAACCAGGTTCTCTCAGGACAAGGGCAAGATAGTAATGCCAATCCCCAGCAACAAACCATTAGTAAGCTCACCCCTGTGATCTTCTCGGGGATGTTTCTATTTTTCCCGCTTCCGGCTGGGGTATTGATGTATATGGTGGTGGCTAACATCTTCCAAACTCTGCAAACTTTTATCCTGTCTCGGGAACCCCTACCTGAGAATCTGCAAAAAATTGTGGATGCTCAAGAGAAAGCCAAAGCGAAAGATGGATCTCGCCAAGAGTTACCGTTTGAGCCGAAACGCAAGAAAAAAGCCGGCCAGTCTTGAACCGATGAGTTGGGCCAAAAACCTGTTCCGGCTCTCGGAACAGGTTTTGCTGCGGCTAGGGAATAGGTTTGAGAGGACGACAACAGATGTCATGGCGCCGATCGCGATCGCCTCGACCGAGTCATCACAGTTTGGGAGGACTTGACAATGGAACCGATTTATGTTCCATCACTACTCAAAGCACCGGAAAAAACCGAGGTCATTGACTTTAAGCAGTTTATCGCGGAGTTGGAGACCTTGATGCCGGTGCAGGGGACAATATCCGTGAGCCATCAGGGAAGCTACTTGCAGGTTGCGGCCACCATCGAGGCGATCGTCACCTTGACCTGCGATCGCTGCTTACAAAACTATAACCACCGCCTGAACGTCTCCCCTGACGAGGTGATTTGGCTCGATGTCAACGCCGATCGCACCGATGATTTACCCCTCGAACAAGAAGTTCTCAGCGAAGAACTGATCGAAAGCCTCCATCCCGAGGGAAGCTTCGATCCCGAAAATTGGCTCTACGAACAACTCTGTCTAGCACTTCCCCACCGCAAACTCTGTCGTCAAGACTGCGACGGTATTGAGGTAGACACCACCGCGCCAGCGCCAATCGATCGCCGCTGGGCCGCCTTGCAAGATCTCCAAGGAAAACTTCCGAGTGAGCCAACTCCCTAAAACATGAGCTTTAAAGACGAATTTGAACTGCTGCTACGAGCGCGTTACCCGATTCTCTACATTTCCACCCTGGAAGAAGAACGAGTCGAAGCCAGTATTCGCCAATCGGCTCAAAGCCAAGGTAATCGTGCTGTCTATATTTGGGATTTTGTCGAGGGGTATCAGGGTAACGCCAACGATGCCGGTAAAGCCCAACGCAATCCCCTGCAAGCCCTCGAACAGGTGGAAAAACTACCCGCCAATGCCCCGGCCATCTTTGTTTTGCGCGACTTTCATCGTTTCCTCGATGATATTTCCATCTCACGCAAATTACGCAACTTAGCCCGCTTACTCAAGTCTCAACCCAAAAACTTGGTGTTGCTGGCCCCAAATGTCACCATTCCCGAAGATTTAAGCGAAGTCTTGACGGTGATGGAGTTTTCTCTGCCAACCGCAGAGGAAATTCGCCGAGAAATTGAAGGACTCTTATCCTCGACGGGCCGTCCCTTGGGCGATCGCCTCCTCGATGATATGGTGCGATCGTGTCAGGGACTCTCCCTAGAGCGGATTCGTCGGGTTTTAGCCCGGGCCATCGCCAGCCACGGCCAACTTGACCCCGAAGACGTTGACCTCATCCTCGAAGAAAAACGCCAAACCATCCGCCAAACCCAAATCCTAGAATTTTACGGGGCTACCGAAGAAATTAGCGATATTGGCGGCTTAGATAATCTCAAAGATTGGTTGCTGCGACGAGGAGGCGGATTCTCAGAAAAAGCCCGCGAGTATGGCCTGCCCTATCCCCGAGGTCTGCTGCTGGTGGGGATTCAGGGAACTGGGAAGTCTCTGAGTGCCAAGGCGATCGCCCATCACTGGCATTTACCCCTGTTGCGGTTAGATGTGGGGCGACTGTTCGCGGGCCTCGTGGGAGAATCCGAATCCCGCACCCGTCAGATGATTCAAGTGGCCGAGGCCCTGGCCCCCTGTATTCTCTGGATTGATGAAATTGATAAAGCCTTCGCCGGCCTCGGTGGAAAAGGAGACGGAGGAACCACCAGTCGTGTCTTTGGCACCTTTATTACCTGGTTAGCCGAGAAGGATTCCCCCGTGTTTGTCGTGGCCACAGCCAACGATATTCAGGTGTTACCGCCTGAAATGTTGCGCAAAGGTCGTTTTGATGAAATTTTCTTTGTCGGTTTGCCCAGCCAAGCCGAACGACGGGAAATCTTCGCCGTGCATCTATCCCGCTTACGACCCCATAACCTGGCCAACTACGATCTCGATCGCCTGGCCTATGAAACCCCCGATTTCTCCGGGGCCGAGATCGAACAGATGATTGTCGAAGCTATGCACATTGGCTTTAGTCAAAATCGTGACTTTACCACCCAAGATATCCTAGAAGCTGCCAGCCAAATTGTGCCGCTGGCTCGCACCGCTCAAGAACAAATCCAGTTTCTCCAAGACTGGGCCACCTCCGGGAAAGCGCGTTTAGCCTCCCGTCAAGGTAGTCTCTCAAGTCGTATCCAAGGACAACTACGGGGTGACTCATAACCACCCGTTTTTCCCATGAATCTGTCCAATTTAGCCAAATTTATCCTCGGGTTTACCCTGGCCATCGCCCTCACTCTCGGTGGGGCGGTTGCTGCGTCCCTCTATCTGGTGGCCCGCTTGACGGCACTCCCCCCTAAACCCGAGTTTGATAGCCCCCAAGCCCCCAGCGCAACCCCAGTCAGCACAACCCCCACCCCAGAGGCAACCCCGGACCCCGAACCCACCCCAGAACCGAGTCCGACCCCAAACCCCGGACTCTATCAGGCTCGCGTCACCTGGCCCGAAGGCTTACTGCTACGAGACAACCCTAGTTACGATGCCGGCAGCTTGGGGGGCATTGCCTTTAATGAAACGGTAACAGTCTTAGAAAATGCCGAGAATGGAGCCTGGCAGCGGGTTCGCTCTGAGTCGAGTAATCAAGAAGGTTGGGTCGTCGGCGGCAACTTAGAGGAAATCTCTTCTCCCTAAGGGGCGGCGATCGCCATCTCAAATCGTAATTTCAAATCGCCATCTCAAAGATTAATTTCAACCCCTCTGATGCGTCCCCCCAAGGATGCTAAAATAGTTGGCAAGATGTATTCTCCACAATCTCGACCGGATTACCGGACTTCAGGACTCCCAAAGACCTGAGCCGGGGAATCCTGCATCGCCTCAACTCCTCCGATGGCAGGGGATGGAGCGATGATGACGTACTCTTACCTTGTTAAAGCATGGCTACGCTGACCCCCAACTCTCGCGAACGCAAACTCTCAAAACTCGAAGGAATTAAAGAACGCAGCGCCTTTCTGCGTGAACCCGTTGCTACAGAAATCCTCGAAGATACCACCCACTTTAGTGAAGCCGGGATTCAGATCCTGAAATTTCACGGCTCTTATCAACAAGACAACCGAGATAATCGGGTTAAGGGACAAGAAAAGGATTATCAAATGATGATCCGTACCCGGAACCCCGGTGGCTTTATTCCGCCGCAGCTATACCTGACCCTCGATCGCCTGGCTTCCGACTACGGCAACGAAACGCTGCGAGTGACCACCCGCCAAGGGTTCCAACTTCATGGCATCCTCAAAAAAAATCTCAAAGCCACCATTAGCGCGATCGTGCGTAATCTCGGCTCAACGCTCGGGGCCTGCGGTGACCTCAACCGTAACGTCATGGCACCTCCGGCCCCGTTTAAAAATCGCCCCGAGTATGCCGCCGCCTGGGAGTATGCCGATCGCATTGCCGATCTGCTCACACCCCAAAGCGGCGCCTATTACGAAATTTGGCTCGATGGCGAAAAAGCCATTTCCGGGGAAGAAGATCCCGAGGTGAAAGCAGCCCGACAACGCAATGGCAATGGAACCATCTTTAAGGATAAAGAGGAACCGATTTATGGGGAGCATTATATGCCCCGTAAATTCAAAAGCTGTGTCACGGTTCCAGGGGATAACTCCGTTGACCTCTATTCGCAAGATCTGTCCCTCGTCTTGGTTAGCAACGACCAGGGAGAGGTTCAAGGGTTTAATATCCTCGCCGGTGGCGGCTTGGCCCGAACTCATAACAAAGAGGAAACCTTCCCTCGCTTGGCTGATGAAATTGGCTATGTGGATAAAGCTGATATTTATGACCTGGTGAAAGCGATTGTGGCAGCACAACGGGACTACGGCGATCGCCATAACCGTCGTCACGCTCGCTTGAAATATCTCCTCCATGATTGGGGGGTCGAGAAATTCCGCAGCACCGTCGAAGGCTATTTTGGCAAGTCGTTACACCCCTATCAGCCCTTACCCGAATGGCGCTATGAAGACTATTTAGGCTGGCATGAACAGGGGGATGGCAAGCTCTTTTTAGGGCTATGGGTTCAAAATGGACGCATTGCTGATTATGGAGATTGGCAGCTCCGCAGCGCCCTGCGCCGTATCGTTGAGATGTTAGATCTGCCGATGCGTCTAACGCCTCATCAAAATGTCTTGCTGTACGACATTGATCCGAGCCAGCGTGAGACCATTAACGGTATCTTGCGGGAGGCTGGAGTTCAGTCCCTCGAAGGCTTGGATTCCCTGAAACGGTTGTCGATGGCTTGTCCTGCGCTACCGACTTGTGGTTTGGCGATCGCCGAATCAGAACGGGCTATTCCCGATATTTTGGAGCGCATTCGCAAGCTATTGATTCGCGTGGGACTGCGTAAAGAGGAATTTGTGATCCGGATGACCGGTTGTCCCAATGGCTGTGCGCGGCCCTATATTGCCGAGTTAGGGTTTGTCGGACGCGCTCCCAATGTCTATCAGATGTGGTTGGGAGCAGATCCCCATCAGACTCGTTTGGCGCAAGTGTATCGCGATCGCGTGGCGGCCGATGAAATCGAACAGGTGTTAGAACCCTTGTTCGTCTATTTCAAACAAGAGCGTCAACCCGGTGAGCGCTTTGGTGATTTCTGCGATCGCATGGGTATGGACGGATTACAACAGTTCTCCGACAGCTACGATCCCTCAACCTTGAAACCCAAACGACAAGAACGCCATCGGATTCGCATTTATGACGAGGTTTATGATCGCCTCAAAGAAGAATCCCTCCGTTCAGGCAAACCCATGTTAGACCTGGCCAGCGAGGCCCTCAACGCCTATCTTGCCGGGAATCGCCAGGATACCTAAACAGTACGGGAACAGTACGGGAACTCTATTCCCTGTTCCGGTGTTCCCTGTTCCGGTGTTCCCTGTTCCCTGCTCCCTATTCCCTATTCCCATAAAGTGTCATAGCTTGAGACACCGACAGCCGAGAGCGTACCCCCAAGGTTAAGGGTGAGGTATGCCCTCGGCTGAGGTGTTCTGAGGCGGCACAACCAATCATGGCCGCATTGTCGGTACAGTAGGCCATCGGTGGAAAGAGAACTCGTAAGCCGTTTTCCTCGGCGGCGGCGGTTAAGTCTCGACGTAAGCCACTGTTGGCGGCGACACCTCCTCCGACGGCGATCGTTGACAACTGATGATCTAAGGCACAGCGGATGGTGCGTTTGACGAGCGATCGCACCACAGTTTTTTGGAAACTGGCGGCGAGATCGGCTATGGGAAGTTCGTCGCCTTCCGCCTTGAGTTTTTGCACCAGGCGCATCACAGCGGTCTTTAAGCCACTGTAACTGGCATCATAGGGGTGAATGCCGCCCTGGGGCAGTTTCACCCGGCCTTCGGGCAAGGAGAAGGCGTTGGGGTCCCCTTGTTGGGCCAGGCGATCGATTTCTGGGCCGCCGGGATAGCCGAGATCTAATAAACGGGCCACCTTGTCAAAGGCTTCACCGGCGGCATCATCGCGGGTTTGACCGAGGCTGTGATAATCGCCACAGGTTTTAACGTGAATAAGGCTGGTATGCCCCCCGGAGACCAACAGACAGAGAAAAGGTGGCTCTAGGCTGGGATCGCTGAGATAGGAGGCATAGAGATGGCCTTCGAGATGGTGAACCCCGAGGAAGGGTTTGTCATGGACGAGGGCTAGGGTTTTGGCCGCCATCACCCCAACCAGTAACGACCCGACTAGGCCCGGCGTGCAGGTAGCAGCTATTCCATCGAGTTGACTGGGATGGAGGTTGGCCTGGTCTAAACTTTGGGCGATCGCCTCGCCGAGTCGTTCGAGATGTTGCCGGGAGGCTACCTCCGGCACAACCCCCCCATAACGGCGATGGGTTTCGATTTGAGATGTAACAATACTACTTAAAACTTGACGTTTTTTAACAATTGCAACGGCAGTTTCGTCACAACTTGTTTCAATAGCCAGGATTGTGGTCATTTACTCTAAAAGGCTCTCCGGGAAGCGATATCTTTTATGATAGGATGCTAGCCAGATATCTTTGACATTGACTCCGACACTGACATCGAGGTCATCAAAGATATCATTTTAAGTTTTGATATCCAAGGAAAGCATTCTTATGCGACGACTATTAGCGCTGGTACTGACAGCAGTTCTTTGGTTCAGCTTTGCTCCCACCGCTTCGGCTGACGTGGCGGGTCTGACTCCCTGTAACGAGAGTCCTGCCTTTATCGCCCGTGCCAAAGCCGCAACCACTGAGCAAGCGAAACAACGGTTTGAACTGTATGGACGCGAACTTCTCTGCGGAGAAGAGGGCCTTCCTCACCTGATTGTGGATGGTCGCTGGAGCCATGCTGGAGAATTTCTCATTCCTGGCGTGCTGTTTCTGTACATTGCTGGCTGGATTGGCTGGGCCGGTCGGAGTTATCTAATTTCTATTCGTGGCGAGAAATCTCCCGAAGAAAAAGAAATCATCATCGACGTTCCTCGGGCTATTAGCTGCTCCTTAGGTGGCGTTGCTTGGCCTCTAGCGGCATTCAAAGAAATGACCACTGGAGAAATGTTCGCCAACGACAATGAAATCCCCATTTCTCCCCGCTAGACTGGACTCATTTCTCGTTTGAAAACCACGGAGTTAATTTATGAAAGACCTACAAAGATACCTGTCAACAGCTCCCGTTTTGGCAACGGCCTGGATGTTTATTACGGCGGGAATTTTGATTGAGTTTAATCGCATTTTTCCCGATTTACTCTTCCATCCTCTTCACTAAAGCACGAATCACGTCTTTATTTTGATGAGACCAAAAGACCCAACCGATTCCGGTTGGGTCTTTTTTTTGTCCTGTCAACCCCCTTGAAGTAAACAGGCGACCGCGACACCTAACGCCGAACCAATAACGACTTGAAAGGGAGTATGTCCTAAGAGTTCCTTGAGGCGGTCTTCATCAAACTCAATATCCTCATGAAACCAGGCATCAATCATTTGATTGAGAACCCGAGCCTGTTTCCCCGCTGCTTGGCGCACCCCAGCGGCATCATACATGACGATCACCGCAAACACGACGGCGATCGCAAAATCAGGACTATCCCAGCCGAGAGTTTGTCCCACACCCGTCGCCAATGCTGTCACTAAAGCCGAGTGAGAACTCGGCATTCCACCGGTTTCAATTAAGACGCGTCCATTCAAGCGACGATGTTGAACCGCGTACAACAGTAACTTCGACAACTGCGCGATCAAACAGGCCGCGAGTGCCACAATTAAAATGTGATTATTAAAAACCTGCGCCAAATCTTCCATAACTTCCCTTAGTACTGGCGACGGATAATAAACTCAGCAATTTCGACTAAGGGACGAGCCGCTTCAGCAAACGGTTCAAGTTCTGATTTAGCCTCTGCGATCGCCATCTCCGCCTGTCGCTTCGACTCTTCTAATCCCCATAAACTCGGGTAGGTTGCCTTTTGCACCTTAGCATCCTTGCCGGCCGTTTTACCCAAAACCTCAGACGACGCCGTCACATCGAGGATGTCGTCCACAATCTGAAAAGCTAAACCAATCTGATAGGCATAGCGAGACAGACGCTCAACCTCCGTTTCAGAGGCTCCTGCCAACAACGCCCCGGAAACGACACTGGCTTCGAGTAAGGCCGCCGTTTTATGAGTGTGGATAAACTGTAATGTCTCCAGAGCAATATCCGGTTTCCCTTCCGACTCCAAATCCACCACTTGTCCCCCCACCAATCCAGCCGCGCCGACCGCTCGTCCTAAACGAGCCACAACCTGCAACAGATTCACAGCGGGGACATCCCGGGTTTCCACAGCGATATATTCAAAGGCATAGGCCAGGAGTCCATCCCCCGCCAAAATCGCCACATCATCGCCAAACACCTTGTGATTGGTCAATTTTCCCCGTCGATAATCATCATTATCCATCGATGGCAAATCATCGTGAATCAAAGACATCGTATGAACCATCTCCAACGCACAAGCCGTTGGCATTGCCATCTCCCGAGTCCCACCGAGCATCTGGCAGGTCGTCAAACACAAAATGGGTCGTAACCGCTTTCCCCCAGCCAAGAGAGAATAGCGCATCGCCTCATAGACTCGTTCGGGGTAGATGACCGGAAGTGCGCGGTCGAGCGCCGCTTCAACTAACGTCTTCCCCTCCGCCAAATAGGCACGGAGATCAAACTGCTCGTCCCGAGGCGAGTTCCGGTCGTCCGTCATTACCATCCCTTTATCCTTTTTCTGCATCATATCTGACAAGGTGTTTCCGGGCGATCGCATCTCCACAGAAACCCCCATCACTAGGCTACCAGACTGTTTGACATCCTCATGCCTGAAAATCGGAAAAACGCCCAGTCATCACAGCAAAATACCCGTACCATCCCCACAACAAAAAGTGGCTCCCAACTCAGTGGGAGCCACATCATACCCTAATTCCACTCAATTGAGCTCAATAGCGAAGGTCTGACCTCCAGAATCTAACCTCCAGAACCAGACTTCAACCAGAGGCTCTAGTCGAGAGGGTTCATATTCAGAACCGGCTCAGTCTCACGATTGAGTCCCGATTCAAACCCACCCGCAGCAGCGCGAGCGCGTCCAGCGTGCCACAAGTGACCCACCAAGAAGAAGAACGCGAGAATGAAGTGAGACGCCGCCAACCAAGCACGAGGGTTAACGTAGTTAAAACCAGAGTTAGGCTCCGTAATAATCCCACCCACAGAGTTGATGGACCCGTTAGGAGCATGGGTCATGTACTCAGCCGCACGGCGAAGCTGCCAAGGCTGAATATCATTTTTGAGTTTGTTGAGGTCGAGACCATTCGGTCCACGGAGAGGCTCAAGCCAAGGACCACGGAAGTCCCAGAAGCGCATGGTTTCACCACCGAAGATGATTTCACCGGTCGGAGAGCGCATCAGGTATTTACCGAGACCCGTCGGTCCTTGAGCAGACCCAATGTTAGCACCGAGTTTTTGGTCACGAGCCAAGAAGACAAAGGACTGAGCCTGAGAGGCTTCAGCGTTAGTCGGGCCGTAGAACTCACTCGGATACGCAGTGTTGTTGAACCAAACGTAAGCCGAAGCGATGAACGCCATCAGAGACAGGGCGCCGACACTGTAAGACAGATAGGCTTCACCAGACCAAATGAAGGCACGGCGTGCCCAACCAAACGGCTTGGTGAGGATGTGCCAAACACCACCGGCGATGCAGATTAAGCCAACCCAGATGTGCCCACCGATGATATCTTCCATGTTGTCCACACCAATGATGGACCCAACGCCACCGAAAGGTGCTTTAACGAGGTAGCCAAAGATGACCGAGGGGTCGAGGGTGGGGTTGTTGATGACGCGAACATCACCGCCACCGGGTGCCCAGGTATCATAGACACCACCAAAGAACATGGCTTTAGCCACCAACAGTAGCGCACCACATCCCAAGAGGATGAGGTGGAAACCAATGATGTTGGTCATTTGGTTTTTGTCCTTCCAGTCATAACCGAAGAAGGAGGAATATTCTTCGAGGCGTTCGGGGCCACGAACTGCGTGGTAAATTCCACCGAGGCCGAGAACCGCTGAAGAAATCAGGTGAAGAACACCCACGACAAAGTAGGGGAAGGTGTCGATGACTTCACCACCAGGGCCAACGCCCCAACCGAGAGTTCCCAGGTGAGGGAGCAAGATTAGACCTTGCTCATACATGGGTTTTTCGGGAACAAAGTGAGCGACCTCAAATAAGGTCATCGCGCCGGCCCAGAAGACAATCAAGCCCGCGTGGGCGACGTGAGCGCCGAGTAGTTTACCCGACAAGTCGATAAGACGAGCGTTCCCAGACCACCAGGCAAATCCTGATGATTGTTGGTCACGTCCGCCACTGATCATGGCAGTGTTGAACGATGTTGTCACGAGGTTTAACCTCCTCTAAATCTAACGTGCGTCCGGGCAAGACATCATATTGAGCGCAAGTCTCTTTGGATGTCTTTTAAACAAATAGGAAATGTAGGGGAAAAACTGGGGGCGCATCAAAGACTTGATGCTAAACCCCACAGTAGCAAACCCTAGGGTCGTAAAACTGAGATTGCTCAGAATTACAGA
>LSZA01000008.1 GCA_001637315.1 Phormidium willei BDU 130791
TTGAGCGATCGCGTTGGTCGGTTGGCATAGGAGTGGAGCGGTTATCCGACATGGCGGTAGGTTCGAGAGTCGATCAGTTACTTCCCAAAATTATAGAGCATCGGTTCTCTTGCAGAACACCCCAGAGAGGCGATCGCCGGTCCAAGAGACCTCCCAATCCGGTAAACTGGAGGAAGTCTCTCGTTGGGGTCTATGGCTTGGCAACCGGGTACAAAAATTTTTGGCAACCGCTACACCATCGAAAAGCGCCTCAAAGTCGGCGGTTTCGGCATCACCTACCTCGTCAAAGGTCCCAGGGGTCGCGCGTTTGTGCTGAAAACCCTCAAGGATGAGGTGATGACCGAGGCACAGTATAGCCCCTATCGAGATAAGTTTCTGCGGGACTTTGACCGAGAAACCGCCAAAATCGCCATCTGTCGCCATCGCCACATTGTCCAGGTGGAGAATCACTTTAACCATGAGGGGCTGCCCTGTATGGTAATGGAGTATGTTCAGGGGCAGGATTTGGGCGATCGCGTCTTGCGTGGCGGGGCGTTGCCGGAGGATGTGGCGTTGCGCTATATCCGGGAGGTGGGGGACGCCTTGAGGGTGATGCACGAGAAGGGATTGCTGCATCGGGATATTAAGCCCCAGAACATTATGGTGCGGTTGCCGGCCGATGAGGCGGTGTTGATTGATTTTGGCATTGCGCGGGAGTTTATCCCCAATTTGACCCAAACCCACACCATCGCTCTTACGCCCTGTTTTGCCCCCATTGAGCAGTACGATGAGCAGGAACATCGGGGGGAATTTACCGATGTCTATGCGTTAGCGGCGACCCTGTACTATGTGCTAACGGGGACCTTGCCACCGATTGCTACGATTCGGCTGAGGCGCGATCGGCTGGTGATTCCTAAGCATTGGTCACCAGAACTGCAAAACGCGATTAAACAGGGGATGGCAATTGAGTCAGAAGACCGCCCCCAAACCGTGGCGGACTGGTTGGCCTTGTTGCCTGATACTTCTGATAATAGGAAAGGAGGGTTACCGTCCTTTCATTTCGAGACCGTACGGGTTAACCGTCAGGGAAACATTATTGAAACCATCCCCGGTCAAGCGCAGTACTATCCCCAGGATTTAGGTCAAGGGGTGCAGTTGGAGATGGTGCAACTCCCCGGTGGAACCTTTTTGATGGGAACCGAAGAGGCGGAAATTGAGCGCCTGTGTAAAAAAAAGGATGGTGGAGAATGGTTTAAGTGGGAAAGTCCCCAGCATTCAGTCCGGGTTTCTCCCTTTTTGATGGGCAAAACCCCCGTCACCCAAGACCAATGGCGGGTTGTGGTGACGCAAGTGGGCAAAATTGTCCAGCATTTGAACCCCGACCCATCCCATTTTAAAGGCGGGAATCGTCCGGTTGAAAAAGTGTCTTGGTATGATGCGGTGGAGTGGTGCGCTCGATTGAGTAAGCTGACGGGCAAAGACTATCGGCTCCCGAGCGAGGCAGAATGGGAATATGCCTGTCGTGGCGGGACGACGACCCCCTTTGCCTTTGGGGAAGCACTCACCACGGATTTAGCCAATTATGACGGGAACTATACCGTTGCCGAGGAAGCCAAAGGACAATATCGAAAACAAACTACCCCAGTCGCCAGCTTTCCCCCCAATGGCTTTGGCTTGTATGATGGTCATGGCAATGTTTTGGAGTGGTGTTTTGACCCCTTACATGACAATTATCAGGGTGCGCCTGGGGATGGTCGAGTCTGGGATGAGACTGTGAATGATAATCGTTATCAAAAACCTTCAGCAAATCTTAAGGTTTTATTGAAGGAAAGCGATAAAACATACGTACTGCGTGGCGGTTCTTGGTTCGCCTACCCGTTTTTCTGCCGTTGCGCCAACCGCCTCCACTACTCGCGCGACCTCTTCGACGACCTCCTTGGGTTTCGCGTCTGTCTGGTGGGCGCAGGACTCTTGTAGCCCTTTACTCTTTAGCCCTCTTGCCCTCTGCTCTTTTTTCCCTTTACCCTTTTAAAAGCGACCGCAGGGAGCTTTTTTTTATTTTTTTTAATGAAAGAACTACCAATTATCCAGAAAACCTACGACTTAATTCAGTGGTATGTCCCCATTTTGAACCGATTGCCCAAAAGTTACAAGTTCACCCTTGGAGATCGGATTGCTGCTAACCTCTATGATATCTTAGAAATGCTCATTCGAGCAAGATATGCTCGGGAGAAACTAAAAATATTAGAGGATATAGGCTCTGCCTCCACCCGGCGGCAGAGCCGCCCAACACCCATGCCATGGCAGAGCCAAGGCACGAGAGGTAATAGCACTTTCAAGCGGTCTGGTATAATCTAATTGAACTTACAAATTTCTAGCAAGCATGAAGTGGCGCGTCATCCTTGAACCCGATCCAGAAACAAACGAATGGGCCGTTTGGTGTCCAGAACTTCCGGGATGTACCTCTGCTGGTACAACTCAACAAGAAGCCCTTGATAATATACGAGAAGCGATTGAGCTTTATTTACAACCTGATGCAATTGAACTTTTACCCGGAGCAGTAATCGGTGAGGTTCTGATAGGATGACTCGACTCAGGAGAATGAATGCTGATGAAGTTGAGCGCATATTACGCAAGTACGGATTTAAAATGATTTCTCAGAAAGGTAGTCATAGAAAATGGCGTAGCGGAAATCGGGATACTCAGGTTATCGTACCGTATCATCGAGGGAAAGACCTACCCACTGGAACACTACGCAACATTATGATTTTGGCTATGATACCAGAAGACGAATGGAAATCTCCATAAATTTTATCTGAATTTTATCGGGAGCATCTCGTTTTTTCCATCGTTACTTTGCTTTGCCCAATGGCTCACTCTTAGAGGAGTTCGGTCTCCAGACAGCAGAGCCACGGTATGGCAATACCTTTCCCAATAATGCGCGATTGAGGAGAGAATTTTTTGGGAAGACTTACTGAGTGTAACATTCACAATTAAAACCAGTCTTTAATATCTTGAAAGGTCTGGTTTACATAGTCATAAGGGTTAAAGATTTCTTCAATGTCAGCTTGTTCAGCATAATCTACAGACCGCAGCAACAGCTCAAAGTGAGCCACGAACCCCGCTGCAATACAGGAGAAAGTCCATTCCCCTACGATTCATCCCTTTGCTCTACACCCGGCGACAAGAACCAATCATCAATGGCTCCGCGAATATCTTGGGCGAAAATTCCTAAAATAATCGCTACAATAATTCCAAGAATTGTTGCATAAAGCGTGTAGAGATTGAGTCGAAAACCTGGATCTGGGGGTGTCTGCGGTAGCGACGGTTCGACCGGTTGGGGAACCGGCAACAACGCTAAAAATTCCTCAATGGTTTGGAGACGATCGCCATAATCGACTTCATCCCCTCACGAATCGTCCGATTGGTTGCAGAACTCACGCCGGAAATTGGAGGCAACTTCCGACCCTTGCGCTCCAATTTTGCCCGCTCCTCGGCACTGGGGGGGACATCCCCAGATAATAGGGTGTAGAGCGTCGCCGCCAACCCATAGACATCAGAATAGGGTTGCGCCTTCTGACTAGGATCATACAGCTCCAATGCGCTATAGCCATCGCTATTGCTCGAATAAATCGAAGTGAGGGTTTCGTTAAACCCCTTGGTGACGCCAAAATCAATCAGCACCGCCTCGGATTGTCCCGCCCGCAGCATGATGTTAGCCGGTTTAATATCCCGATGCACCAACCCCTCTCCATGCACCACCGTCAACGCCTCTCCCACTTGGCGGATATAAGTCAACGCCTCCTCTTCGGGCAAAGTTGCGGTGGGCAAACTGGCTAAATCATCCCCCGCCACAAACTCCATGACAATAAACGCCTGACCCTGTTCGAGGAATGAACCGAAACAGCGGACAATGTGGGGATGATGGCAACGGGCCAGCTTGACGGCCTCATTGGTCAGCTTGTTATTGAATTTTTCTCGCTCTTGGGCGGTTAAGTCAGCCAAAACCTGATCCCGCAAGGTTTTGAGGACTACGCGATCGCGAAGCGTCTCGGAACGAGAATCGCCCCCCTTGTACTGGGCCAGATAACTAATCCCGACTCGCCCTTCGTTGAGCGATCGCACCACCCTATAGTCTCCCCCATAAAGAGTCTCACCCGCCTGCAAACTCATCGATTCTCCTCGACCTGACTCACCTTCCCCATACTAATCCCAGTTGACCCTCCCGAGGATGCCAGCCTTAGACATTAGCCTTCCAAGTATTGAGGATTGGTTGAGAGATCTGGGGGAGCGTTAAGGCAGCCGGCCAAATCACTGGCCAGGTCAAAGGCAAAAGGAGATGGGTCTGGGGGAGGATAGCCAGTGCTGCTTAGGAGGTTTTGAAGTTGTTGGGTGAGGTGAGTTGGATCAGTACGGAGGAGACCCATTAGTTGGAGTAAAAGATTCACCGAGGAATCAGGAGCGAGGAGAATTTCTTGAATCAGTTGTTCGCGGGGAGTCATAGTCTGTGGGAGGGGGGGTGAGGTTTTATTTTTATTGTAGCGATGGGTGAGTCGGCAGGATCTTGAGGCATTCTTTATCGTGCAACATCGTGCAACGAGGATTTGGCTGATTAGGCTTGACTCAGGCGGCAGAGCCGGATTCTATGCGACGGCTTCAGCCATGACAGGAGATTTGAGATTTCGGGGAGTTCACCCTAACCAACGAAATAAGCCCTCTGGGGTCAACTCTATTGAAGCAATTTCTCCCGTCTCCGTCAGAGGCATCCCTTGAGACAGGAGGGGATTTTTCGCCCCTACAGTTCGGATTCAATAAAATCTATAAACTCTAATATATTTCGTGATTTTCCAGGTTGTACGTTAATCTCCGAACCGATATGAACATGATGCGGAAAATTAGGTAAATCTGGAAAATGCTTGACACTATCCCATCGTTTTCTAAGAACTTTTTTTGCTGAGTCCATCCATTGGTAACGATAATTTAAGGTTGAGAGTTGATTATTTTCAAGGGTGAACGCTTCAGCAAGTTCTAGGAAATCGCCGTTAATCAGAGTCAGACGAACCCTGAAATAACCATCATTGAGTAAAATTTTCTCATCAACTATCTCAATATCATGAATAATTGGGCTGGTCGATATTTTGTTTTTTATAGCGATGATATACTGCTCTAAGTTCATCAGGTTTAAGAGGCTTTTATCTTTGCATTAATGAGCATTTCATAGTAAGTGTTCCACTCAAAAAAATCCATAGAATCTTCCAGGTTTCCAGCTTGGAATTGTCGATAAAAATCATCTGATTTCATATGATATTTATTTTCAAAATCTTCTAACTTCTGTTTTATTTTAGCGATTTCTTTTGTAAATGAATGTTTACCGATTTCCCGTTGTAGATAGTCTTGTTCTTCTTCGGACAAGGAAAGAATGACTTGGACTAAGGATTGGACTAATTTTTGATTCATCAGAAACCTCTGTTTTCAAATTAGATTTCGGGGAGTTCACCGTAACCAACGAAATAAGCCCTCTGGGGTCAACTCTAGGGACAAACCGGATAATACCGGTAATCGGTTTTGGGGGGGCCATTCTTCAGGGAGGCGATCGCACTGAAACACCAACACAACCCGTTCCGCTGGATCAATCAACCAAGCCAACTCCGTCCCCTGACGTAAGCCATATAACAGTTTACGAGTCCCTCGGGTCATACTTTGCCCGGGGGACAAAATCTCAATCAGCCAAGGGGGAGCCTGCATCAGTCCCCTTGAAGTAATCTCTCCCGTCTCCGTCAGAGGAATCGCCTCAGACGGGATAATGGCAATATCAGGAACAATCGAGCGATCGCCAAAACTACACCGCAGTTCAGGGAACGCCTCAAACTCTCCCTCCAGGCCATTAATCCAGGACAACAATCGTCCCTGTAAGCGGCTATGTTGAAGTCCCGGCATGGTTTTTTGTAAGGGCATTCCATCGAACAATTCCCAAGCCGGAGACTCATCAATCTCCGGCCGTCCCAAAAACTCATCCAGCGTTAATCGGTCCTGAACCTCTACCGCCATAGCACTCACCTCTAACTCAACACCCCCAGTCCAGCCTACCCCCTCCCTGAGACTTAATCCCTCAGCAAATCCTCGATCGCCCCCGCCTGAGTGGGCAAGGCCGCCGTCAACACCTCCGCCCCATCCGGCGTCACCAACACATCATCCTCAATGCGAATCCCCCGCACATCGGCAAAGTCCCCCAGACGCTGCCAATTGACCATCTCCCGGTACTTCTGCCGATTCCCCGCATCATTGAGAATCCCCGGAACCTGATAAAACCCCGGTTCAATGGTGACCAACATCGAAGGCTTCAGCGGACGATGCAAGCGCAAAAAGCCCAAACCAAAGCGACGACTACGCGCTCGTCCCTTCTCATAGCCGGCATAATCCCCTAAATCTTCCATATCATGGACATCCAACCCCAACAGATGACCAATCCCATGGGGGAAAAACAGGGCATGGGCATCGGCTTCCACTAAATCCTCGGGCTGTCCCCGTAAAATCCCTAAATCCACGAATCCCTCAGCCATCACTTGGGCCGCCAACAGGTGAATCTGGCGATATTCCACCCCCGGCTTGACGGCCTCAATACAACGGTCATGAGCGGCTAAAACCACGTCGTAAATCGCCCGCTGACTGGGGGAAAACGTCCCCTTCGCCGGCCAAGTTCGGGTGACATCGGCGGCCCAACCCGATGGGGCTTCTGCCCCGACATCCGCCAAAATTAAATCATCGGCGTTGATGGCATGATGATACTGCTCGTTATGGAGAACTTCCCCATGAACGGTGACAATACTGTTGTAGGCGCAACTCATGTTGTGGGCCAGAATCACCCCCTCCATGGCCCCGCGCACTTCTGCCTCTAAGTTAGCCGTTGGGGTGGCAGCCATCCCCGCTTTGTGGGCTTCTACGGTGACGGCCGCCGCGTGACGCAGTTCCACCAAGGCCCCCGCGTCGTGAGTGAGGCGCACTTGCACGATCGCCCGTACCAGTTGGCGATCGATCCCCTGTAAATTATCCATGGGCGAGAGCGATCGCCCCAACACCCCAGCCTGAAGACTACGCACATCGTCGTTTTGCACGGGAATCGTCGCTGCACCCTTCGCCTGGGCCGGCAATTCCGAGAGAGGAAACGCCGCATCTGCCCCAATGGTACTGGCGATTTGGTGGCGTTTGGGCTGTTCTCCATGCCAGAGGGCAGCACTGGGGTGAGGATCGTCATAGAAGAGGTGCAAGCGCCCGGATTCGAGACGAATGGCTGCGTTCTCTAGGGGCAACCCGGCAAAATAGAGAAAATGACTACTGGGGCGAAACGGGTATTTGTTGGCCGGGAAATTCCGGGATTTGCGGCGCCCGGACCAAAGAAGCACCGGAAAATCCACCAACTCCGCCAGCCGTTGTCGTCGTTCGTGGAGGATGGTTTCTAGGGTGCGATCGCGCAGGATGGAGGAGGGATAATTACTACCGAGAAGCATAGGTTCAATTCGCTCTTGTCAATTCGTGAGGTCTTAACCATTGGTATTCTTGTATCCTAGCGATTTTTCCTCCATCGTTCACGAGGGGTTAAGCTGTGGGAATCAAGGTTAAGAGAACCCGAGCGACGGTAAAGTAAATCAGAACCCCCAACACATCGACGCAGGTGGTAATAAAAGGCGCTGACATCAACGCCGGATCGAAGCCTTGAGACTTAAAGAGAATCGGTAACGCCGCCCCAGAGGTTGACGCTAACACCGCAATGGCGATCAGACTGACACCGGCCGACAAAGAGATAATAATATCCCCCTGGAGGACGTAAGCCCCCACCGTCACCAACGCTCCCAGCATACTGCCGAGCATGAGTCCGGCGATCGCCTCACGACGAATTAAGCGCCAAGCCCCCCCCGTCTGGATTTTGTCCATATTTAGCCCCCGAATAATCACCGTCGAAGACTGGGTTCCCACATTCCCACCGGTTCCAATCAGCAGGGGAATAAACATGGCTAATCCCACCAATTGTTTGAGCGTTCCTTCATTAGCACGAATTACCGCACTTGTCAAGACATTGGTCACCAACAAAATTAACAGCCAGGAGGCCCGTTGGCGGGACACCCGAAACAGGTTCATCTGAAAGTAATCTTCACCATCGGATTGCAAGCCACCGAGAGCATAAATATCCTCGGTGGTTTCCCGTTCAATCACATCGATAATGTCATCAACGGTGACAATCCCCACCAGTCGCTGTTCACTGTCAACGACGGGAACCGCAAGGAAGTCGTAGCGTTGAATGGTGCGGGCCACTTCCTCTTGGTCGGTACTGGTATGGACAAACACCGCATCGCGGTTCATAATCTCACCGACGGTTTGCTCGGGCTGAGCGACCACTAAATCTCGCAGAGAGAGGATTCCCGTCAGATGGCGAGCCGCATCAGTCACATAGAGAGCATACACCGTCTCAGTGGTGTCCGCGAGACGACGAATCCGCTCCAGAGCCGCATTCACCGTTAAATGCTCCTTGAGGGAGATATACTCCGGGGTCATGATACGCCCGGCGGTGTCGGGTTGGTAGCCCAGCAGTAGGGAGGTGGCCTCCCGTTCGTTGGCGCTCAGATGAGTCAGGAGTTGACGCACTACTTTGGCGGGGAGTTCGTCAAACAGCCGCGCGCGATCGTCCGGAGACATCTGTTCGACTAACTCCCGGACCTCTTGGTTTTTAAACTCTTCTAATAGGGCCTGTTGTACCGAGCGATCGAGATGTTCATAGACCTCAGTAGCTTCGTCTTTGGGAAGAAGGCGGAAGGCGATCGCATGGAGGTTTTCCGGCAATTCGTGAATGACTTCCGCCACATCCACGGCTTGTACCGGAACCAGTAGCAGTTTAGCATCTTTGAGATTACCCTGTTCGAGAAAAATCTGAAGTTGCGATCGCACCAAGTCACGCAACTCCTCACGAGATGAAATCGATTGTGCGACGTCTTGACTTTGTACCAAGGTAATCCCTCCCTAACTCTGGTAAACCTAAATTTCTCAATCAATGTTGTTGATAAATTGCCTAAAATTGCCGGACTAAGATATATCGCCAATCCCGGTGTTAAACACGAATCAACACTCGTGCCACATAAAAGTAAATCAGAACCCCCAAAACATCCACACAGGTGGCAATAAAGGGGGCAGACATCAACGCCGGATCAAAACCTCGGGACTTAAAGAGCATCGGCAGAGCCGCCCCCGATGTCGCCGCCAGGGTCGTAATCCCCCATAAACTTAACCCAACAGTGACCGCTACGGCCCAGTCTCGTTGCACCAGATAAGCGCCGACGACCACCAACGCCCCCATCATCAGCCCCAAAACAATCCCCACCAAGGCTTCACGGCGAATAATCTGCCAAGAGATCATATCTCGAATTTTCTCGGTACTCAGACCCCGAATGACAACCGTCGAAGATTGAGTGCCAACATTTCCCCCCGTACCAATGAGCAGAGGAATAAACATCGCTAAGCTCACCACTCGTTCGAGAATTGCCTCATTAGCGTTAATAATCCCTCCCGTGAGAATATTGGTTAACAACAAGATCAACAGCCAAGAGACGCGCCGCTTCGAGATGCGAAATAAACTCATCTGAAAGTAGTTTTCGCGATCGGCTTGCACTGCACCGAGGGCATAAATATCTTCGGTGGTTTCTCGTTCGAGAACATCAATAATGTCATCCACGGTGACAATTCCCACCAGCCGCTGTTCACTATCAACAACGGGAACCGCGAGAAAATCATAGCGTTGGATGGTACGAGCGACTTCCTCTTGGTCGGTACTGGTATGTACAAAGACCACATCCTCGGTCATAATCTCGCCAATGGTCTGTTCGGGTTCAGCCGTGACGAGATCGCGCAGGGAGAGGATACCCGTTAAATGGCGATCGCTATCGGTGACGTAGAGGGCGTAAATGGTTTCCGTGATGTTGGCGAGGCTACGAATCCGCTCAAAGGCGCGGTTGATGGTGAAATGCTCTTTGAGGGAGACATATTCTGGGGTCATGATGCGCCCGGCGGTGTTGGGTTCATAGCCGAGAAGCAGTGAGGTGGCTTGACGTTCGCTAGAACTGAGTTCTTTGAGTAATCGCCGTACCAGGTTCACGGGGAGTTCGTCGAGAAGTCGGACCCGGTCATCGGGGGACATTTGGTCGATGAGATCTCGCAGTTCCTGGTTTTTAAATTCTTCGATCAGCGTCTGCTGTACCTTGGAGTCAAGATGCTCGTAAATCTCGGTGGATTTGTCTTTAGGGAGCAGGCGAAAGGCAATCGCATGAAGGGTTTGGGGCAATCCTTCGATCGCCTCGGCGGCGTCGGCCGGGAGTACGGGAACCAGCAGGGTTTTCGCCCCCTGGAAGTTACCCTGTTCGAGAAACATCTGGAGTTGCGATCGCACTAACTCTCGCAACTCTTGACGGGATGACCGTTCTTCAACGGACGTGGTGTTCTGATTGTCAACCATAGCGGCCCCCCTCGCCTTCTACAAAAAATACGGATGCTTCAGATCTAGGCAATCCTAATTTAGTGTAAGGGCTGTTGGTCCCAAGAGGATGCGATCGCCGCCCAAAATCTATCTCCTGAACCTAGAGAAAGGGGGAATCCACCTCATATCCCTCTCAAGGGAATCGGAAAATCGGGCAATAACACCGAGGAGTGGGTCATCGCCACGTGAAACAATCTCGGTCCGGTTGAACGGGCTAAATCCTGCGGCGAGGGCAGGTGCAATACACCGATATGCACAGCAGCATAAACCACAATAATAAAACTGAGGACAATGCGATGCCAGATTAGCATCATGTCCTCAACGGGGGATTGGCTGAAGTTCTCATGGGTTCTCATCAGTCTGACCTCTACTTGATTTTTAACAACGTCGTTATGAGTCAGTAGATGGTTCCACCCTGGGGAACCGTTGCTTCCCACTGGTTAAATTAGACTGCGAAAGATCCCGATAAGTTCCACGGCGAATCTTTCGGTACATTCACGGATTACCCTAGCAATTTCCCAGTTTGAATTGACTGATTTGCGAGTCATCTGCAAGTCATCCACAGAGAATAATGCGTTTCTCTTAAGCATGAACTGAGCCATCAGGAAGTGTCACCCCATCCAGACGTGCCTCTTGTAAATCGGCGCCAATTAAACCCGCACCTCGTAAGCTGGCCCCGCGCAAATCCGCACCTCGTAAATTGGCGCCGTCTAAATCAGCGCCCCAAAGATAGGCTCCCCGTAAATCAGCACCACTTAAATCGGCTCCATTCAGTTGTGCCAAATTGAGATTACTATGGCTCAAATCCGCATGACGCAAATCGGCTTCGCGCAAATCCGTTTTCATTAAATTGGCATGAATCAGACGACTACCGCGCAAATTCGCCTCATTGAGTTTACTCTGCTGTAAATTCGCCTCATTGAGGTGACTGTTACGCAATTGACCTTGCTGAAGATTACTGCCCGTAAAATTCGCACCAACGAGCTTGGCACCACTCAATTTAATCTCTTGCAATTCCATGCCAACAAATTCAATGTCATTGAGTTCTAAGCCATTCATCCACGCCGCTTTCAGCTTAACGCCATTGAGTTGAGCGCCCCGCAAGTTGGCACCGCTCAAACGAGCGCCATTGAGGTTGGTCCAGTTGAGATTCGCATTCGCCAGATTCGCTGATCTCAAATTGATGCCATCGAGATTGGCCCCACAAAGATTGACTCCCGGAAGATTAGCCCGATAGAGACTCACTCCCCGCAAACTCGCGCCACTGAGTTTTGCACCGTCTAAATCCGCTTGAATTAACTGAGCGCCTTGGAGGTTGGCTTTGGTTAAATCCGCTTCAATGAGAGACCCTTGTTTGAGTTTAACAAAACTCAAGTTAGCACTATATAAAAATGCTCCATTGAGCTTGCTAGCAACCAAAAAACAGCGTTCAAGATGGGCACGAGCTAATGAAGCATCAACCAAGTTGGAATCGGAAAAGTCGCAGCGAACTAAGGTGGCTCCAATGAGATTAGCAGACCGTAAGTCTACACGGCGAAAGTTGCGTTCTCCGGCTAGATAGCGTTGAACAATATCATCACAATTCATAGTAAAACTCCTTCTCTCAACTTAGGATCGTACGCTGGGTGACGACCTCTAAATGATGGGTCATATGGCTGAGATCAGAGTTCAGGGATTAAAAACTCTCAGTACTTTTACTGAGTTTTGAATTGGACTAATCATGGATCACATCGAGGGCCATGATGGGTGTTGCGGTAATGATTCGCCCAAGAAAATAATCCGCATCTGATCTCTTCATCATTGTAAAAGCTTGTTTAAGATTTTGCGATCGCACGTTAATAATGTTAACAAATTGCGACAAAACGACGGTAACTCTTGGCAAAATCACTCAATCTTCCGAAAAGCTTAAGCATTTATACTGGGTGATCAGGGTTGTGCAGGAATTGTTTTTTTAATCAACACAAACGCAAGACAAACATAGAGCGATCGCCCAAAAAGTAGCACACTATATCTGGTGAATCAAGTCTGTTTTATTTCCCAAAAAACACTATATACTGGATCGAGTCCGTGGAGATTAGGCTTGGGAGTGACGCGATTCCTCCCCAGATCCCCTGAGACGATTGAAACCACTGTGAGTAGAGCTAGTACAGCACTTATGACGACAGTCCCCATGCACTCAACCTTAGAACTCAACGCCATTGCCACCCAAGCTGCCAAGATTTCCGTCATTCGCCGGGATGGCTCGTCCACCCCGCTCGACGTCACGAAAATCCGGCGTGTGGTCAACTGGGCCTGTGAAGGACTTGAGGCTAGTCCCATTGCCCTAGAAGCTGGACTCACCGCTCGACTGCGGACTGGGGTGACGACACGGGACATTCAAAACAACCTCATCAGCTGCGCCTTGGAAATGTGTTCGCCTGGGGAGCCGGATTGGCGCTATGTGGCGGGACGACTCCATATCTGGAGCCTGTGGAAAGACACCCTTGTCAGTCGGGGCTATCAATATGGTGACTACGCTCGTACCGTGTTCGCCAAGGTGCAGTGCCAACAGTATGACTCTCGTATTCTGACGTACACCCTGGATGAACTGCAAGCGGCCTCAGAGTGGATTAACCCAGACTGGGACATGGACTACGACTATGCCGGGGCGGTATTGCTGACGAAACGCTATCTGTTGCCCGACGAACTCCCCCAGGAAGCCCTGCTCACCTGTGCCTTGTTGTTGGCATCCGTCGAGGCTCCCGATGAACGCCTCAAATGGGCTAAACGCTTCTATGAAGCCATTGCCACCCGTAAGGTTTCTCTCGCCACCCCGATTTTAGCGAATCTTCGAGTTCCCGGCGGCTCCCTCTCCTCCTGTTTCATCGCCGCCATGGATGACAACCTCGAAAGCATTTTTGAAACCATCACCGACACGGCCCGCATTTCCAAAAATGGCGGTGGGGTTGGAGTCAACGTCAGCCGCATCCGCGCCACCGGCTCTTGGGTGATGGGCAAACCCAATGCTTCGGGTGGGGTGATTCCTTGGATTAAACTCCTCAACGATACGGCGATCGCAGTCAATCAGGGTAAATAATCTGCCCCTTCCGTCAGCAATGGCGGTAGCAAACTCCTCTAATTGCTGGGAACTCTCTAAACATAGAGATAATCAGCAGCCAAAGGAATAATTATGAAGGCTATAAAATCCCGCTCATCCTGGGGTCATCTGTATCATGATTATTTCAAGGTTCAACGACCAGAGCGTGATGGCTCGTAGCCTCAAGTGAGGCGAAATGGGGAGGCTCCTTACGGGAGTGTGATATGGTCTGATCTATCTGGTGACAGGTAGCAGTTGCCGAAAGGGAACGGGCTAAGACTAACGACCTTAGCTGAACGTAAATGGGACGACGCGCCGGCGCAGTCACGGTAAGCCTAGATAGTTGGCACTTAGACATTCCTGAATTTCTCGAATGTCAAACAGAGAATGGTTAATGTTTAGCCCGTTATGTCAGTAATGGCATAATTGCACCCCCTGAATTGCTGGGAACCCCTAAAGCTGTCCTAACCACAACATAGCTAGAAATAGCAAGTGTGACGGTCGAAAATAGAGCAGATGTAACAATGGGCAATCAGCAGCCGAGGTTCTCTAAGATGAATCAGGTTCAACGACTATTCCGTCAGGAAGTACATTCAAGCGAATGGAAGTAGGGGGAATCCTAGATCTAGGATTAAGATATAGTCTGGTCTTACGCGAAAGTGTGAGTCGTCCAAACTGGACAGTCTTGACGTAGCGAATCAAGATGAACACAAACGGATCAACGACGCAAAGCCTACGATATTTTTCCTCAATTCGTCATCAGTGATGAGTTTATGCGGCGGGTTGTCAAAGCGGAAATCTGGACGTTGGTTGACCCCTATGAAGTGCGGGATAAACTTGGCATTGAACTGGCTGAATTATGGGGAGAAGCATTTGAAGCCGCTTACCGGGATATCGAAGCCAGCTTAGGAGACACCATTACGCTTTACAAACAAGTCAAGGCGCGGGACTTGTTTAAGCACATCATGCGGACTCAAGTCGAAACCGGGATGCCCTATCTCTGGTTCAAAGACACCGCCAACCGCGCCAATCCGAATAAACACGAGGGTTATATTCCGGGAGGGAATTTATGTCAAGAATCCTGGTCTAATGTAAAACCGGGGACAGAGGCGCACACTTGTTTGGCGGCCGGGACAAAAGTGCTGACCGATAAAGGTTGGCAGAAAATTGAAGACTGCGACGGAGCCAACGTTTTTGTTCCATTTCGTTCCGATAAAGAATTTATCCCCGAGGAACACTTTGAACCAGCTCAGCTCATCGACAACGGCGTGCGTTCTGTATATCGCATCACCTTGAAAAACGGATTTCAGATTGATGCAACAGATAACCACAAATTTTTAGTACGCCACGGCTCGCAAAATCGCTATCGTCGCTGGGTGGAACTTGGAGAGATCCAGGTAGGAGAGCGCTTGGAAATCAACGTTCCGACCCAAGCCTTGCCTGGCGTTGAACCCATCGAGCAATATAATCTAGAGGATTTGGCAATCGGCTGGCTACTTGGTGATGGATGGATGCGCCCCCGCTCGATCGGAATGTGTTTCGCGCCGGAGGAAGACTACGCACTCGAAACCGTCGCACCGGTATTTGAAGAAATGCACTGTCAAGCACAAACTCGACCTGGCGGTCATGCTCGGACGACGCTGAAGGTTTACACAGACCAACGGACTGGTGTCAAGTCGATCACATCTGGAAAACTGGGCTTGCAAGATTGGCTTGATACCAACTATGGTCTTCATGTTGCCAAAGGGCCTTCTAAGCGACTTGGGGAGCGGATCAAAACACTTCCAGCTCATCGCAAAGCGAGTATTTTAAGCGGTTTGTTCAGTGCAGACGGCTGTGTGACTTGTCCGTCTAATTCCCGTAATTATCCAGTAATTCGTCTCAGCAGCGCGAGCTTAGAACTGCTGAACGATGTCCGAGAGTGTCTGGTTGAATTTGGAATTCCTTGCAGTGTTGAATATCGATACCTCAGCGATCGAGATCGTTCTCAAGGGTCTTTAACCATTAACGGAGCAGCGGCACAACGTTTTATTGATTATATTGGGTTTGGTCTGCAACCGCAAAAACAACAGCGCTGGATGGAGAACCACAAGCCCAAGCGTCAATCCTTCAATACCTATCGCCGTACTTCAGAAATCGTATCCATTGAGGCAGTTGGAGAAACTCAAGTTTACGATCTCAGTATTCCGAACGGTCATCACTTCGTTGCAGAAGGTATTGTGACTCACAATTGCAATCTCGATAGCCTGAATCTCGCCAACATTGACGCCAAGGAACTCCCCGAGATCTGTGAAATTGCCGTTCGTATTCTCGACAACACCATCGAGATTACCCAAACCCCCTTCGCCGCCAGCGAAACTCACAATGACAAATATCGCACTATTGGTGTTGGGGCCATGGGATTGGCAGATTGGCTCGCCAAACGGAAACTCTCCTATAGCCATATCGAGGAGATTGACCATCTCTTTGAAGATATCGGTTATTATTGCACCGAAGCCTCCATGAAACTGGCACGGGAACGAGGCGCCTATGCCGCATTTTCCGGGAGTGAATGGAGTCGGGGACATCTGATTGGGGCCAAACCGGTGTCCTGGTTTGATGAGCATTCTCGTCATCCCCAACGCTGGCAACAGCTTTCCCAGGATATTCAACGCCATGGGATTCGTAACTCTCATATTACGGCGATCGCCCCCAACACTTCCTCCTCCCTAGTTCAAGGCTGCACCGCCAGCATTCTCCCCACCTACAGCCGCTTTTTCTACGACAAATGGGCCAAAGGAACCGTTCCCATTGCGCCGCCTTATATTAAGGATCGCTTCTGGTACTACACGGAAAACAAATCCATTCCTCAAACCCAAGTCGTCAAAGCGGTTGCCACGATGCAGCAATGGATTGATACGGGAATTTCCATGGAGTTGATGTTTAACCTCAATGCTGGGATTTATTTCCCCAATGAGCCGGAGCGCAGTATTAAAGCTAAGGATATTTTTGAAACCTTAGTCTTGGCTTGGGAGTCCGGTTGTAAGGCGATTTACTACATTCGCACTGTTCAGAAGGACAATTTCAAAGAATCCGGAGATGGCTGTGTCTCTTGTGCCAATTAAGTCGCGAGTCTAGCTGGATTGTCTAAGGCGTACTTCGGTACGTCTTTTTTTTGTGAAAATTGCCAAAATAAATAAACCCAAATAAATGGGTCTTCAGGATATCGGCTGAAATGGGTTGCATGGGATACCAAATTGTAGAGCCGAAAAATCCCCTCCTGGGAGGGGTAGGGGTGGGTTATGCCCCTACCGCAACGGATGTAATCTGCCATAAATTCTCCTTATCACCCTAAACCCAGAAGACCCAAACAAATAAAAAATTAAGGGTCTTTTTTTTGGAAAGTTTGTTATAATTTAAATCGTCCAATGCACTCATTTTTGTACTTGTATGACCTACAGTCCAAGCACGACGCATCCATCTCGGATGCCAGTCAACCCAATTTTCAATCCTCAAGGAAATGATGACCCAGAACATCGGAGTATTTGGTTTGGGGACACCACCAACCTAATGCAACTCAACGATGTTCGCTACAACTGGGCTGTTGGCTTATATCGCCAAATGCGGGAAAACTTCTGGGTTGCTGAAAAGCTCGATATTACCCAGGATGTCACCGACTACGTGAATCTCACTCTCGATGAACGCCGAGCTTTTGATGGGATTTTGTCCTATCTTACCTTTTTAGATTCTGTACAAACGGTGAATTTACCTCAGCTGAAGGTGAGTATTACCGCGCCTGAAGTTTCCATGTGTATGGCAGAGCAAATCAGTCAAGAAGCTCTCCATAACCAGAGTTATCAGTACATGATTGAGACCATTATTCCGAGCGATCGCCGCTCAGCGGTTTACGATTTTTGGCGCACCGATAAGGTGTTAAAAGACCGTTGTGAGTTCATTGCTGGGCAATATCAACGCTATGTTGATAACCCAACCGTGGAAAACTACTTCATGTCCTTGGTGACTGACTACATTCTTGAAGGCTTGTATTTTTATAATGGGTTAGTTGAGTAGCCCCATAGCATTGTGAAATGTTAGTGAAAATCCGCCAAATTGCTGGAACCCCCTAAAGCCTTTATGCCACAGCGGAATCAGTAATGATAAACGTCATGGAGCGAGAGCAGAAAAAAGTTAAAGGATTGATCGCAAGCCGTAAGGGAGTCGGTCATAGTAATGGGAAATCAGCAGCGAAGCTACCCGAATTCGGTAGAACGTTCAACGAACAGAGGGTGGATATCTTTGTCAAAGACTTGCCAGAGTTTAAGCCGAGTTTCTATAATATAGTATAGAAACCCAGGTGAGGACCATGAAAAATGATGGAGTGATTTACCAAATTCTGAATCACAGTAATGGCAAGGTTTATATTGGCTGTACGACCAGCTTTGCTGGACGGATAGGTTCTCACATCAAAAATGCGTATGGAGGTGCATTGGCTACTGATTTATATAAAGATATGAATCAGGATATCACCCAGTTCTCCTTTCAAATTCTTGAGCAACAAATTCCTCGTTCAGATTTGAGACGCAAAGAGTCAGAATGGATTATCCAAAAGGATGCTATTCGCTCGGGATATAATGCCGTCCGTACCAGTGGGAATGAAAAGCTGTCTGAGGAGGAAATCCATGAAATCAGAGACTCTATTCAAAGTACCCGACTAAAATTTTCTGAAATCGGAGAAATGTACGGATTCAAGGAAGGAATTATTGCAGATATTAATCTCGGCCGTGCCTGGTTTGATGACAACTGCACCTACCCCCTCAGAAAAAGTACCGTTAAGCGTAAAAAGCTAACGGAAGAGGATGTTCTAGAGATCTACTCACTGTTACAAAACCCTGAACTGAGCTTTCGTGATATTGCTTCAGTGTACGGATGGCGTAGTGAAGCCGTTTTGCGGAAGATCAATAATGGAACTTACTCCATCAGCCCCTTACCTCCATCATCCTATCCAATCCGCTCTGTGGATTCTCGGAAAGGACAGCGACAAAGATAATGGTATGTTCTAGCCCCAAATGAAAGTTTGGGTAGTTGCGTTATAGCCTTCTACAATTTTGCCTCCCGGATGTTAATGCCGGGAAGTGCCGACATCTTCAAGATGATCAACCGTTAACCTTGGCGGCTTCTATCGGAAACGATAGTCGAAAACCCCTTGAACTCAGGGAACCTCTCATTTGTGAGAAAACCCTGATCCAAGTTGTTAGACAAGCTTCAACATGGTATAAAAGAACTATCAAAGGTTTTTTGTTTGTATCGTGGAAAAGAAGCATCCTAAGCTACCTTGCTTTGTAACAGACGACGGACGGGTTAGACGGATAGACTCCAATGTTTATTCATTTTGCCCTAAATACAAACACGGATATCATCAGATCACGTTTCACATTGAACACACCAGTAAACAAAAAGCCTGTTTAGTTCATAGGCTGGTTTGGGAGTGTTTTGTTGGTGAAATCCCTCAAGGAATGCAAATCAACCATCAGGATGGAAACAAATCTAATAATTGTTTGTCTAATCTTGAGTTGGTTACCCCACAACAAAACATAACTCATGCGGTAGAAACTGGACTTAAGAAAGGTTCGCCTGGACAAGAAAACTCCATGTCCAAGCTTACTGATTGCGAGTATTATCAGGTGATTGATCGGCTTGTTAAGGGAGTGAGCAATGATGAAATCTCAAAAGAGTACGGACTTCATCCGCGTTATGTCTCTCTAATCCAACACAAAAAACGACTCATCAGAATCTGGGAAAAGTATTCCGATGCTACGGGTGTGTCTGAAGCTCCTAAAAGCGGAGGACTATCTAGCAAAATCCCACTTGAGATTCGTGTTGATGTAATCCGTCAGCTACCATCAAAGAGCAACAAAGAGTTGGCTCGTATGATTGATGTAGATTGTTCTGTTATTAGCAATGTCCGACACCGGAAAACCTGGAAAGATGCTTGGGACTTGTTTAACAAAAGGAGCAACGACCATCCCGAAAGGGAGTAGATACCAAGCGGTATCGAAGCGGGGGGGATCCTGTAAAGGATTATGATATGGTCTGTTCTACTCGGTGACGGGTAGCGGTGGTTAAGCCGACGTAAACCACGGGTTAGGGTTAGCGCCCCTAGCTGAACACAAAGGACGAACTCAGTCATGTGCGGCTGTTCCAAAAACTCATTCCCGAAGCCATGGCCATCTTTCCCCATTCCCAAGATGCGATCTATGACATGATGGACACCGCCGTTCGACATGAATGTAAGTGGACGAATCACATCGTGGGGAATAACATCCTCGGGATTACGGAACACAGCACCGAACAATACACCAAATACCTGGCCAACATCCGTCTCAAAGCCATCGGCTTAGAGCCTCTTTATCCCGAACCCCGCTATCAAAAGAGTCCTTACACTCACCTAGAGCGGTTCTCGGACACCAAAGCCGAAGGCCATACCAAGGCCAACTTCTTTGAAGCACAAGTCACCAGTTATGTGATGTCCTCTGGCGTTGGAGGTTGGGACGAAATTTAAGCCACTTCGACGGGGTAAATCATATCGGTTTACCCCAGCTGAGGCGTTAAAGTTCTTTCTCGTACACCCGATAGGTTTTGCCAATCACCCCACCAGAGGCTTCCGTAATGCGGCGAGAGGGGTGGTTGTCTTCCCAAATCCAGGACAATTCCGCCCGCTGATAGCCCCGTTTCTCCCCCCCTTTCATGGTGAGATAGACCAACGCTAGGGGAACCATTTGACGGCGGTATTCAGGCAACGCACAGAGGGTAATCATCCGCGCTTGCTTAATTTGGCGGCGATACCAGAGAAACTTGAGCAATCCCCAAAGATTTAGGGTTCCGTTGACGTGCTTTAAGGCGATGTTGTAATCCGGGAGACCCATAAAAAAGCCCACCATCTCACCCTGATCTTCAGCGATGGGGAAAATCTCAGGGTCAACAAGGGTTTTTAGCTGTTGGGCTTCTTCCAAAAAATCGGCTTCGGTGCGGGGAGTTGAACTCCAATTATTGGCGAAGGCTTGGGTAAATAACTGATATAGACTGCGCACATCCTCCTCAAACCCCTCTCCTTTAGTGCGAATGGCCCGGAAAGTGATGCCGGATTTGAGGGCGATGCGATAGGCTTTCTCGAATTTGTCCGATAATGGCTCCATGGGGAAGTCATAGGCGTAAGCATCTTTAGCCTTCACCCAACCCATCTCCTCTAGCCATTGGGGATAGTAGGGGGGGTTATAGGGCATCATCATCATCGGAGGGCGCTCAAACCCCTCGACGAGAAAGAGACAGTTGTTGTGGGTTGAGAGGTTAATGGGGCCGCGAACGACCTCAATGTGCCGATCGCCCAGCCAAGACAACGCCGCCTCCAGCAACTGCTGGCCAGCGGCAAACTCCTCAATACATTCAAAATAGCCAAATAGGCCGATACGCTGACCTTCACGGTCAATCAATCGCTGATTGACGGCGGCCACAATACGCCCGATCGCCTCTCCTTGGTCATTCAACGCCAAAAACCCTTGAAACTCCCCATAGCTAAGGAATGGGTTGTCTTGGGGGGACAATTGCGCGGCGATCGAGGCCTTCAGAGGGGGAACCCAGTTGGGATCATCGCGATAGACCAACTGGGGCACCTCTAAAAACCGTTGGCGATCGCCCTCACTAGCGACTGGACGAATCGTAATTTGACCCATCTTGTGGAGTTAAGCACTAACCGTTGCCGTCGAGGATAGCATAGCGGCTCGGGTTTCCACCATCGCTTCAACGAGGCGATCCATCTCCTCCTTCGTATGCAGGGCATTGGCCGTAATCCGCATCCGAGGCTTCGCGATAAACCAAATCGGTGAAATCCAAATCCCATAGCGGTCCATCAGATGGCGGGCAAAGTACTTGGGATTGATTTCAGGAGAGAGAATCACCGGAATCACATTGGTTTCGCCAATCACCTGAAACTCATGTTCAACCAGGCGCGATCGCAGATAACGGGTATTCGCCTGAAGCGTTTGGACCAACTGCGGATTTTGACGAACCTGACGAATACTCTCCAAGGCCGCCGCCGTAATTGGAGGCGGTAGAGAAATCGTCCCAATCGACGTCGGCGACACCGTCAGCAAATCATTGAGTTCCGGACTGGGGCTACTCAAGGCCGCCCCGGCCGAAGCCGCAAACTTCGAGAAGGTGGTCATAATAATCGGAACCATGCCCCGCCGGATCACATCCTGGGGAGAAATCCCGAAATGGTCATAAATGCCTCGTCCCGAGGGGCCAACCGAACCACTGGCGTGAGCCTCATCCATGACGATAACACTGCCCGGATACTGTTCCATCACATCCAGGAACTCCGGCAATGGGGCGATATCCCCATCCATCGAGAAGACCGCATCGGAAATTAACATGATGCGATCGCCGGGCTTCGCATAGCGTCGTAGCTTGCGAGCGAGATCATTGACATCATTGTGGCGATAGGCCTTCACCCGAACCGTCGGGCTTTGACTAAACACCTTACCCGAACGATTATTCGCATTGGCGATCGCCGAGATAATGCAACCGTGATTGAGGACATCACTGAGGATCAGGGTTTCGCGCGTATGTTGAAACCCAGGAATCGGGATCGCCAAATGACAGAACGCATCCATCAGGGCCTGTAACGCCATCCAGGCATTCACAAACAAATGAGTGTGGGCGAGATCCTTAAACTCAGAAATCTCCCGTTCGAGTTGGCGGTGCAGATCGATCCGACCACTCAACGCCTCACAGGAACTATTCGAGGTTCCATACTGAACAATGGCATCAATCGCCGCCTGTTTGACTTGAGGATGCTGAACCAATCCGAGGACATCATTGGTACAGAACGTTAACACCTTGAGTCGTCTTTGACTAACCGGCTCCTCAATCTCAATCAAATTGCCCTGTTTCCCGTGACAGATGTACTCATCGGGGTAAAACCCGTGTGCGTGTAACTTCTGCACATATTCTTGGATAACTTGCACTAGCTTTCTCCCCTCACCGTTGGTCTTGATAGCCGATGGGCTGCCGTTTCTAACATCTCAGTTTAATTTCCTAGATAAGATACCTGTTATTCCCGCTGACAGGCAAGACCACTGGCACGTTGCCGCGATCGCAACGGCCAACTCCCCGCTAAAATGAGGGGTTTAATCTGCCGCGACCGACCTCGAACCGCTCCAGAGCCAGGCCAAATGACATAACCCATAGACTTTCTAAGCAATCGTCCCACTACAGGATCGTTTAAGGTACAGCGATGATAGCAGGATTTGCTCCGCTTACGTCTCATCGCCATGAGGACAGTTGAGATTTTGCCAGAGTGCAATTGTGAATTGCCCGATCGATCCTCCAAACTAGGAGTCTCGGACGCGATGTGCAATGATATATCACTTTCCTTTTAATCGGTGGAGGCAGTATGACAGATTGGGGTCAACCCTTAAGCCGCGAGACCCTAAGGCTACCCATAGTCTTATGTGCCGGTTCCCTGACGACCATGGCCGGCGGAGCGATCGCCCCCGTCTTGCCGGATCTCATGCAAGAACTCAATATCGACTTAGCCTGGGGGGGAACCCTAGCCAGCTTTCATTGTCTCACCCTGGCCCTATTCAGTCCCCTCCTCGGCCTCCTCGCCGACAAAATCGGGCCTTCCCGCGTTCTCTTCCCCGCCATGACCTTCTACGGGATTTTCGGCGTGATCGGGGCTTGGATGCCCAATTTTTGGTCCCTACTCCTCGTCCGGGGACTCTTAGGCATCGCCTGTGGCGGCCTTGCCGCCTCCTGTCTAGGAGTCCTAGGACGACTCTATGAAGGAGAAGCCCGAACCCGGATGCTTGGCTTTGCCACCGCCGTTCTGACCCTCACCGGCATTATCTACCCCCTCCTCGGGGGGTTAGCCGGCAATAGCCACTGGCAATATGCCTTTTATCTCAACGGTCTAGCCTTTCCCCTAGCCCTCCTCGGGATCTACGCCTTCGACTCCCAATCCCTAGCCGCAAAATCCAGCGAATCCCAAGGCCTAGGAGGAAAACTCACGCGGGCACTCTCTCGTCTACCCACCGCCCGACTCCTCCTGACGATGGGGCTATCGTCCATCGCCATGTATGCCGTTGTGATTTATGCCCCAATCTACCTCGACCAAGCCCTCGGCTTAACCCCCAAACTGAACGGGTTAGTGTTGGCCGCCCGAGCCATTGGTGCGGCCCTAATTTCCGCCTTTGGGGCCAAACCGCTGGCCAAAGCGATGGGCTTAAATCGCTCAACCGCCCTAGGTTTTGGTGTGATGGCCGCCACCCTAGCCCCCATTCCTTGGATTACCAACCTAGGGGGAGTGCTGGTCGCCGCTGCCATTTTCGGTTTAGGCTTCGGCCTGGTTTTACCCAACCTCTACAACGCCCTAGCCAACATCTCCCCCTTTGAACTGCGAGCCAGTATCCTAGCCGTCGGTACAGGGATTAGCTTTCTGGGGCAATTTGCCTCTCCCGTTGTGCTGGGGGTAGTTTTGAACATCTGGGGCCTGGCCAGTGTCTTCTATGCCGCCTCTCTCCTCACGATCGCCGCCGGACTACTCCTATTCGCCCCTCTACCCCAACAAAGCTCTTAAACGGCTTCTAGGCCGATAAAATCGCCCCTTGAGTTCGTAAGCGAGCCTGCAACTCCGGTGTCAAGCCGATCGCATGAGCGAACTGGGCCGATCGCACCTGAGTCTCACTCAGTTGAGCATCGTTGAGATTCGCCCATTTCAAATCCGCACCGGTAAAATTCGTATGGTCTAATTTCGCATCCACCAGACTAGCCCGCATCAAATTACTGCGCGTTAAATTGGCGTAGCTGAGATTAGCGTGACTAAAATCAACGCCCCCGAGATCCGCCGCCGTCAAATCGGCCCCACTGAGATCGGCCCCTTCACAATGGGCACAGGTGAGATTGGCCCCACTGAGATCCGCCCCACTCAGATTGGCACAATACAGGTTAGCGCCGATCAAGGTGGCATTATAAAACGTCGCCCCAATCAAATTCGCTCGAAACAGATTCGCCCCAAATAGATTCGTCCGAAAGAAACTGGCCCCACTCAAGTCAGCCCCATTGAGATCGGCACGAAACAGATCCAAATCTCGGAAGTTACGCTCGCCAGCAGCATAGCGTTCTAGTAATCGTTCAGCAGCTTGCATAATTCGTTTGATGTTATAGAGAATTTTTACAGTCTTTATCTATTGTGACCGAGCGATCGCCCGACGCACCTGACCTGTCACGTTTCGTTAAACTCCCCGGCCCGAGATCCTCCCCAGGATCAGCAAACCCCCCAGAGTTTCGCGAAAAACTCCAGGGGATCACCAGTTGAGGGCTAATTGAGGACCAGTCTTAAACCAGACCCCTTTAATTCAAACCCTTAAACCTGAACCAAGGTTGTGGCATCTTGCGGCGATTTGTCCACCATCGGCGCACTTAACGCCTCCTCAAGTTCAGCGCAGCCGAGCCGTTCTTCTAAAATGTCCATCACCTCCCGGCCAAAATCATTGGGATTGCGTTGCCAGGCTTCGAGACACACCTCCCCAAAAAATGAGCCGAGGGGTTCCGGGTTCCAGAGCAGTTTACGAGCCGTCCAGGGCATTAAACTCATGGGATTATATCCCGGTTTCAAGACCTCCTGCTCAAAGGCGTAGTCTTCCAAGTGGGTGTGGGGTTGTAGGCCAATAAAGAAAATAGCGGGTTCGACCTTCTCACGACCAAAAATTCGCTCCAACTCCCGATGATAGGCGATCGTTTGGCGAATGGTTTCATAGGTCTCGTCAATGACATTAAAGGAATAGTTGACAGAGACCAAATCATGAAACCCAGCCGCTTTGAGATCGCGGCAGTTTTCTAAAACCACCCGCAAGTTATACCCCATCCGCATCTTGCGGACTAACTCCTGAGAGCCGCTGGTGATGCCAATCTCAAAGTAATTCATCCCCGTTTTGACCATCAGATCACAGAGTTCTGGGGTCAAGTTGTCGGCGCGAATATACGCCGCCCAATGGATATCATCCATCCCTGAATCCACGATTTTTTGCAGGAGTTCTATGGCATCCTGGATATAGCGGCGGGCGGGGATAAATTGAGCGTCGGTAAACCAGAAATTACGAATGCCTCGATCATAAAGTTGGCGCATCTCGGCGACCACTTCATCGGCGGGGTTGATGCGGACTTGTTTGCCCTCAATGACGGTATAAACGCAGTAACAGCAGTTATGGGGACAACCGCGTTTAGTCTGAACGCCGAGATAAAAGTCTTGATCGAGAAAGTAATAGTCAAACTGGCTCCAAATGCTGGCAATGTAATCGTAGTTACAGGCCGTTTTTTCAATGGGAGCGGGTTTTTCGTGAATTAAACGCTCTCGGGGTTGAGTTTCGCCGGCGACATAACAGCGTTCGTCTTGAAACGCTTGTCCCCGCAGGAGTTTTTCTAATAGGGCTTCTCCTTCGCCGACGGAAATAATACTTCCTTTGGGTAAACTGCGGCCGAGTTGCTCGTAAAAGACACTGACGGCCCCTCCTCCGACCACGACCCGGGCCTGGGGATGGTAACGGCGAGCTCGTTTTAAGCCTTGACGAATCAGTCCTAGGTTACGCCAGAGTTCGCCGTAGTAGGAGCCGGCCAGGCGTAATCCCCCTAAGGCCCCTCGTAACTTGACGAGGGGATTGTCGGCATAGTAAAACTCAAAGGCGTTCTGTAGGGGATTGCCACCGCGTCCGCCAACGGGGGCGTAGATTTGGATGTCTCGCCAGGAAAAGACGAGTAACTGGGGTTGGAACTCGTCGATACAGCGTTCTAGAGCGCCGTTGAAGTCTAAGGGGGGAATCGCTCCGAGATCGAAGATTCGCTGTTTAATGTCGGGGAAGAGTTTGTGTAGATGATCCGCGAGATACACCACCCCAATGGGAAAGATGGGGTTACAGGGAAGGCGGACATAGAGGACGCGATCGAGGTTGGTCGTCATAAAAATGCTTCATATATCTTTAATTTTTACCATAACATTTGTTTCCTAACCTTGCTCAGATGGGTCATATCAGGGGACGGCTGGGAGTGATTCGGGATAAATCGAAAAAAAAAATAAAATTTTGATGCTAATTTTTAGACCCCTAACGGCGGGAGTCTGGGGACGTCAACGAGGGGATCTCGATGGAGGAGGAGGCTAGAGAGTTATTTGCGGGGCGATCGCCTTGAGAATTGCCCCTCATCTCCCTAAAAGCCAGCCAATCGCCAATTTGACCCCGTTAGACCACGAAGATGAGGTGAAGTCTTTTTAGAGAGTTGGTATTCGCTTTTACAGCCACTTGGGATCGCCAGGTGTTAGTCTTCGGATATAACAATCGCTTTCGATTTTAACTAGACTAAGACGCTCAAACGTTATGGCTCAAATACTCGATCCCTTACCGAAGGACAGCTCCGACCCGATCCTTTGCTGTTATATCAACGCAACCAGCCAGATTCAAATCGCCCGCATCACCAATATTCAAAACTGGTACTTTGAACGGGTTGTGTTTCCTGGACAGCGGCTTGTCTTTGAGGCGATGCCCCAAGCTCAACTCGAAATCCACACCGGAATGATGGCCAGTGCAATCCTCTCGGACACCATTTCTTGCAAACGCCTGCAAGTTTCAATGGAACCTGAAACCGATGCGAAGGCAGAACCGGAGGCTAACGGTGAGAGCGATTCTACCGCAAAAGGGGATCTCCATGATGTAAAGAATCATGAACCTTCACCTCGGTCTAGTCCTAGACCGGGAACCGATGATAACAAAGCCCCCGCCCTAGCTTCAGTTGACTAGAGGTCAATTCTGGACGGATTGCCATCACACCGAATACCCCCTTCAGGGGCGATCGCCGCACTCTTAGCGTTGTTAACCAAGGCTGTGCATCGGATCGCCCCTGCGATCGCGGTAAAATCGAAGTCAACGCAGCTTCGGGGTTTGTATTGTGGATCTTCCGTCCTTTCTCTGGTTATGGCGCTTCGCGGCTTGGTCTATGGGACTGTCATTAGGGGCCTATGGGTTACTCGCCATCAGTGGCCTGAGTCTTTGGAACGCTCGCCGTCGCCAACAGCCCCGTCCCGCCTGGATTCCCGTCGTCCATCGAGGACTAGGTATTAGCCTAGTGCTATTGGTGCTGTTTTTGCTGGCCATTGGCCTGATTGGGACGTTCGGCCATTACGGGAATCTGGGTCATTCTTGGCATCTCCCCGCCGGATTGACGGTGGTGACGTTGGTGTTCACCTCAGCAGTGACCGGTTGGCGGATTCATCCCAAACAGCCCCAGATGCGACGACTGCACATTACCAGCAACCTGTTACTGGCTCTGGGCTTTCTAGCGGTATCCTGGAGTGGCTGGACGGTTGTACAAAAGTATTTGCCCCCCTGACTATGACCTTGCCTTCTGACCCTTTACGATTTCGCATTTCCCCCCTGATTCGCATCACGCTATTGGGGTTATATTTAGCGTTAACGGTTCCGCTTCCTATTCTTGCCCAAGCCACCAACGCCCCTGTTCCGCCCCTATTTCTTGGCGTGGGGTTAGCGTTGGGTTGGCTTCTACTCTATGGGGCCTTGAGTGAACGGGTGATTCTCGATGAGTCTGGAATTGGAGTGAGTTATCCAGGCTGGTTTGCCAAGATTTTTCGTAAGGGTTGGTTCCTCCCTTGGGACTCGGTTAAGGCCTTGAAACCTAGAACCACGGGACAAGGAGGATTGGTCTATTATTTCCTCAGTCATGCCGGAGAGGGCTATTTGTTGCCAATGCGTGTGGCTGGATTCTCCCGTTTAGTCAAACAGGTCGAGGCCAAAACGGGAATTGATACCCGCGATGTGCGCCCTCTGGCTCAACCTTGGATGTATCTGATTCTTTTGGGATTGACTCTACTGCTGGGGTTAGTGGATTTGTGGGCGATCGCCAACGCCTCACACTAGCACCTCACCATAGCCCAAGTGGGTCTGAATCGGACAAAAAACTGGAGAAAAGAAGGCAACAGATAGGGATACCAATTTTGCCGACTCTACTCATCTCGAATTTGTTCGAGCTTTTCTTGAATTTCTGGATTATAAAGACGTAAATAATTCCAGTAATTCCCCATTACCGAACCAATATAACCTTGAGTTTCAGGAAAGGGAATTTGTGAAACAAAAACATCGGGATCATTAAAGCTAAAGCGAGAAATCCAACGGTCAACATTTCCCGGTCCAGCATTGTAGCTCGCCAGAGCAAACAGGGTATTGTTGTTGTACTCATTGTGAGTATAGTCGAGATAGAGGGTTCCCAAACGGATATTATCATCAGGCTCTGTGAGATCCCTCGGCGGTGCTTCATCCCGTTGCGCTGCAATCCAATCAGCGGTTTCTGGGAGGACTTGCATCAGTCCCACCGCATTGGCAACGGAGCGAATTTTGGGCATAAAGCGAGATTCTTGGCGAATCAAGGCTACCGTTAACAAGGGATCGAGTTGACGGGCTTCAGACCAACGTAGAATTGGCTCTCGGTAGGGAAAAGGATAAAGACTATACCAATAAGCCGGTTCTGCCTTGAAGGCTTCATACTCGGCCAGTTCTTCGGGATCATCGCGCCAACCCAGACTCGACAACATAAACAGACTATCGAGGTAATCCCCAATGACCTGTAACATTAATCCTTCCGTATATTGTTCCGCCACGGTGGGGTTCATGGGGTCAGGAAATTCCATTTGCCAGCGTCGCCAGGCCGCCTCATCCATCCCCAGAGCGTAGAGTTCCCGTGTCAGATCCGAGCCTGCGGGGAGTAGGGGACGCTCCGCCAGATCCTGGACGGTTGGGGTGAGCGATCGCACCGTCGTAAACGTCCCCACATTCCAGCCGAGAAGGGAGGCTGCCCGCCAAGCATAATAAGACTCAGGATAGCGCTGTAACAAGGCTGTAAAGGCTGCTTCAGCATCATCACGACGATTGAGTCTCTGAGCCCATTTACCAATCCAAAACGCCGCCTGGGGAGCATCCTCACTATCAGGATTCTCCGTCAACAGTTGTTTGGCCCAATCCCAGGCTTGGCGCAAATTCCCCTGTTGGGCAGCATTTTGGGCATTTTGCCAGCGAATCTCAGCGGCGGTGTCGGAGTGGCTATATTGCGTTAACACCGACTGACGGGCTTGTTGAGCCGATTGAGAGCTGCCCAATTCGTCTAACATCTGCGATCGCAGCAACAGGGCCTCAGCCGCTTGATTGGGAAAGTTAGCAATCACCTGATCCAACAGAGGAATGGCCTCACGAGGCGAGTCCACCATCTCCGCCAAGCGTAACAGGCCCGTCGCGGTCTCGGGCGCCTCCGGGAAGGCCTGAATCAGAATCCGATAACGTTGACGAGCGCGGTTGCGCTCCCCTCCCAATTGCAGTCCTCGGGCAGTACGGTAGAGATTGCGCGGTGTATTGGCCGCACGGGCGTAAGCATTCCCGGCTTTGCCATAGAGAGTTTTTTCCCAATAGCCAAAGGCGATCGTTTCCCAATCTTCTCGAGTCAGACGCTCACGGTGTTGGCTCACCCGGCGATCAAGCAGTTCCGTAAAATTCTCCAAATAGAGGTGGGTTGAGAGGACCTTGAGGAGATCTGGGTCATTCGGTTGCGTTTCTAGGCGTTTCAGGGCAATTTCCGCGCTGCGAGGATGACGGGGAAACTCCGCTAGGGCTTGGTCCCACCATTGTGGATCTTGTTCTCCGAGGGCGTATAAAGCCTCAGCCGCCAGGGGATCTTCGGGAAAATCTCGGAGAATCTGCTGATAGAGGTCTTGAGCCTGAGCATCATTTCCGGCCAAGTTCTGAGCTTGGGCCTGGGCCAGCAAAATATAGCCCCCGAGATGGGACGCTCGCGGGCGGACTGAGTCCAGTCGGGCCATCGCCTCATCGGGCTGGCCCTCGGCGATGGCCTGAACCGCTAACAGATAGGCGGCGCGATCGCGATCGGCAGAGGCTGGCCCCTCGGCCAAGCGTTCAAGCTCATCCTGCTGTCGGGACGGCCCGAGGGATAGAGCCGCCACGGTATCTGAATTCTCGGTCTGAGGGGGAAACGCCTCCCCCCCGCGACGACCAGACCAGAAGATGCCAGCCACCAAGGCAACGAGGCCAAGGCTCAACAGCAGGATCAGTTGCAGAGGTCGAACGCGGTGTTGCAGTCTCTTTGGCATCGTAGTTGAGAAAAGAGTTGAGGAGAGAACAAGGATATCGAAGACATTTTGGCTCAGCTCTAGCGCATCGCAATGGATTTCCTAAAGGCGATGATCTTAAGATTGGCCGGGAATTCCCATGAATTGTAACAATGGCACCCGAAATTGGGGCGAGGGGTCAGACTGGGACCGCGATCGTCACAGGTCGCCATAATTCTTGTACATTAGACAGGGTAGATCCTACGAAAGACCTTTTGTTAAGCATTGACAATGACCTTATCACCCTCATTTAATTTTGTTATCGATCCCGGTGGATTTTCACCCCTTTTAGCCACAGCAACGGAAGCAGAAGCCGATGGAGCAACCGTCTTAGGCGGTGTTCTGCTGAGTTTAATTGTAATTTACCTAGCCAGCAAGCTGGGGGGCGAAATTTGTGCGCGCATCAATCTTCCTCCCGTGTTAGGAGATTTGGTGGGGGGAGTCGTCGTCGGTATTTCAGTCTTAAACCTGATTATTTTCCCCGAGAGTGGGGCGCAAGCTGGCGACTCTCTGATTTTTCGCTTCATTGAAGCGACGGGGGAACTGACCCCTGAAACCCTAGCCGCCTCGTTTTCTGCCGAGAGTGAAGTGATTAATATCCTCTCGGAATTGGGGGTGATTATTCTCCTGTTTGAAATCGGTTTAGAGTCCGAGCTTGGGGAACTGATTAAATATGGTCCCCAAGCTGCCATTGTTGCCGTGGTCGGGGTGGTCGCACCCTTTGCGATGGGAACGGCTGGTCTGATTTACTTGTTTGAGACCCCAGCCATTCCGGCTATTTTTGCCGGTGCAGCTTTGACGGCAACGAGCATTGGTATCACCGCTAAAGTCTTGGCCGAAATTAATAAACTCAGTTCCAAAGAAGGACAGATCATCATCGGGGCAGCGGTTCTCGATGATATTTTGGGAATTGTCGTCCTGGCTGTGGTCGCCAGTTTAGTTAAAACTGGGGAAGTCCAGGTCAATAATATTCTCTTTCTAACCGTTAGTGCTGGAGCCTTTCTCATTGGCACGATTTTAGTGGGTCGTCTCCTAGCACCTTATTATGTTTCCCTGGTGGACAAACTGAAAACTCGTGGTCCCCTCTTAATCGTTTCGCTGATTGTCATGTTTCTGTTGTCCTACGTCGCAGCGGCGATTCAACTTGAGGCGATTCTTGGGGCCTTCGCGGCTGGCTTGATTCTCGGCGAAACGGAAAAACGGCATGAGTTAGAAGAACAGGTGATTCCCGTGGCCGATATGCTGGTTCCCGTCTTCTTTGTCGTGGTCGGTGCCCGTACCGATTTGGCGGTGTTAAACCCAGCGGTTCCCAGTAATCGCGAGGGTTTGATTATTGCCACTTTCCTCATTGTGGTGGCGATCATCGGTAAAGTGATCACGGGCTTCACCATCTTTGGCCAACCTGATACCAATCGTCTGGCGATTGGTGTGGGGATGATTCCTCGGGGTGAAGTCGGTCTTGTCTTTGCTGGTGTGGGTGCAGCCAGTGGGGTTCTCTCGGAATCTCTCGAAGCTGCCATCATCGTCATGGTCATCGCGACGACCTTTGTGGCGCCGCCGATGTTACGCTTAGTTCTCGAACGAGGTGACGCGGCTAAGGCGGTGAAAGAGGGCTGAAGATGCCCATCGCTGAGGCGGTTGTCAACGAACTGCCTCAACAGACCCAGAGAGATGTTCATGTTCTCTCTGGGTTGACCGGTTAGGTCGCGACTAGGCGCTCACCTCGACTTCGCTGGTGTCGACTTCGCTGGCTCCTTCTACGCCCTCGGCAATACCGACGAGGCGATCGAGATCCGCTTGAGCCGGTACGGTACCTTTGAGAACCACCTTCGTCCCGAGTTGGGCGACCCAAATGGTTTCGATGTCATTGGTGTCTGGGTTATCGTCAAAAGCCCGCACCACTCGTTTGGCTAATCCACTTTGGTCATATTTGCCATCTAGGCCAACTCGTTCGGGTGGAATGGGTTCCCCAGATTCAGCTTCCTCGGCTGACGTGGCGCCAGCGGCAGCGGCAGCAATACTGCCTCCAGCCTGTTCAACGGCTTCTTTAATGGGCATCGGCGGAAACTCGTAGGCTTTTTCCTCTTCTTCTTTCCCAAAAATTCGGCTTAACCAACTCATAGATCGTTTTCTCTTTGTTTTTACAATTTCGAGCCGTTTTTATGATACAAGTAACGATTGGTTGCCTAGGAAATTCTTAAGAAAAAACACACAATGAAACACACGCTCTCGGTTTTGGTAGAAGATGAGGCGGGCGTGCTGACTCGTATTGCGGCACTGTTCGCCCGTCGTGGCTTTAATATCGAAAGTTTGGCAGTGGGAACCGGGGAACAGGGTAATGTCTCCCGGGTGACGATGGTGGTCAATGGGAATGACCAGGTCATTGAGCAAATTGTCAAACAACTTTATAAGTTGATCAACGTCCTCAAGGTTCAGGATATTACAGAAATTCCCTGTGTGGAACGGGAGTTGATGTTGGTGAAGGTCAATGCGACGAGTAGCACCCGCTCGGAAATTGTGGAGTTGGCCCAGATTTTTCGCTCTCGGGTGGTGGATGTGGCTGATGACTCGTTAATTCTTGAGGTGGTAGGCGATCCCGGCAAGATGGTAGCCTTTGCTCAGGTGTTACAGAAGTTTGGTATTCGTGAGATTGCTCGAACTGGTAAAATTGCCCTAACTCGCGAATCTGGTGTTAATACGGAGTTTCTGCGACTGTCGGAAACGAAATTTTGACCTCGGTTAGATGGGGTGAGCTTCATTGGGGCTGGTTAGGCGTTGGACTCGATGGTTGAAGCCGACTCGCGGGGCGATCGCCCAGGGCCAGCAGCGGCCAGATGGAGTGACACTCGCCAAGACTCCCGGCTCGCCAACTTGGGGGCGTTACAGGCATTCACGGACGATAGACTAAGACATCATGAAAAAACTGCTTAAGGGTCTGCGACAATTTAAGTCGAATTATTTTAGTACCCACCAAGAACTCTTTGAACAATTGTCTCATGGACAAAAACCCAGGGTTCTGTTTATTACCTGTTCGGATTCACGGATTGACCCGAATTTGATTACGAATGCTGAAGTTGGGGAATTGTTTGTTATCCGCAATGCGGGGAATATCATTCCTCCGTTTGGGGCGGCCAATGGTGGTGAAGGTGCGGCCGTTGAGTATGCGGTACAAGCTCTGGGGGTTGAGCATATCATTGTCTGCGGCCATTCTCACTGTGGTGGGATGAAGGGATTACTCAAACGCAGCAGCTTAGAGGAGGAGATGCCTCTGGTGTATGAGTGGTTACGTCATGCTGAAGCGACTCGGCAATTGTTGAAGGAAAATTATTCGCATTTGGATGGGGAAACGCTGTTAGAGGTGGCGGTGGCGGAAAATGTCCTGACTCAAATTGAGAATTTACGGACTTATCCGGTGATTCACTCGAAGCTGTATCGCAATAAACTCCATTTACACGCCTGGATTTATCATATTGAGACGGGGGAGGTGCTGGAGTACGATAGCATCCGTCATGATTTTGTGCCACCGGATGAGAATGCTATGCTCGAAGCCTCTCCGGTGCAATGTTTCCTTTCGTTACCTGAGGATGTGGAGGAGTTGGTGCCGGGGTATCGGCGATCGCCCTCTCAAGAACAGGCTACAGAGTCGGTGGCCCAGAACGATCGCGACCCCAATATGCCGTGGCTATCGGCGGAACAGGTGGCTCGTATTCATCACGGGGCCAATGGGAGCCGCTAAGCTGTATGAGTGACGATCCCATCACGATCAAACTTGCTCAATTTCTCAAGTGGGTTGGCGCCGTCAATACTGGGGGAGAGGCGAAGATCTTAATTCAGTATGGCGAAGTGCTCGTCAATGGTGCGGTGGAAACTCGTCGCGGTCGTAAACTTGTGCCAGGGGATGTGGTGGTGGCCCAAGGACAGGTTTATGAGGTGGCTGAGGAGGACGAGGCTTAGGAACGGCCGTTCAGGGGAGCGATCGCAAGATGGCGACTAATGGCGAGCTTCCCCCATTTAAGGACTCTTGGGGACTGGCCTCGGTTTGATTCATGAGAATTACAGGTATACAGGCGGCTTGGCAACGGTCAAGGATCGCCTGGTAACGTTGGCCGGTGCGAGATAGCTGCACTTGGGGGATTAAGGCGGGGGGAATGCCAATGCCAAAGGGATAGCGGCCGGCCCCACGTATAATGATGTCGGAGAGTTGTTCTAGGCAGATGTCTGGATGCAAGCTCACGATAATACCAGGATAGGGGCGATCGCTCGGGGTTTGTTCTTGGATGGCGTGATGAAGCCCGATTAAGGCTTCGGGATTGCCTAGGTTGGTGATTTCGATGAGATCGGCGGTCTGGAGAATTTCTTTTAGGGTTAGACGATGGCAACGGACAGGCGGGTTGTGAGGGTGGGGGCGATCGCTGATATCCTTTTCGTCAAGCGTGAGCCAGAGTTTGCAGCGGTGATGGCCAGTCTCTTGAGTGGACTGTTGGCTGGCCTGGAATTGGGCGATCGCAGTGGCCCCCTGTTCGGGGGGTTCCCGTAAGTCGATGCGTAAAGCCGTCACCTGCTGTTGCTGCAACTGCTGGCAAAAGGAGGCATCAAGGGGCAAGCTGGGACAAGGAACAATCCAATGATGGTGATCCTGAGGGTGACAAGGGCGATCGCCGAATAGTTCGTGGGTATGACGTTTTAACAGCCGTTCCCCCCGAAAGAAGGCCCGGGGAGAGGGATGCTGAGGTAAGAGTGTCGGGTTAATCCGACAGACGGCGCCGAGGGAGGCGATCGTTCCGTCGAGGTGTGGCAAAACACTACTAATACCACTGTCGAGAGAGGATAACCCCCAAGGCATTAAGGCCCGTTCGAGTTTTTGAGCATCCCGTTGTTGCAAGGCTAAATAATACGCCAAGTTCCAAGCCGCACTGCGAAAGCTACTGCGCCAAATAAAGGGCCGCCATTGCTCAAAGGAGTGGGTGGCATCCCGGATGATGGCTTTACGAAGTTCAATTAGTTGTGCAAGTAAGGTTTCTGGAGGAGAGAAATCTACGACCACAGCCTAATCCTCTTAAATAACGTGAATAGTTAATCGGTGAATGGATAGTTATCGCCACGCCTAATGATCACCGCGCACAATGCACAACGACGAACAGTTTATTCTAAACGACCCCGTCTGGGTTAACGAGATGGGAAAAACCTCACCCTACCCGGTGGGGAGGATGAGGCCTTCAGGTTGGGATTGAATTGACCAAGCGCGATCTGTCTTTGAGCATATCGAGTTAGACGGGGGATCGACCTCTATCTGGGGACAGACTTATTGAGCGGTTCACACCCCCCGCAAACGGGAGATCAAATATAGTTCTTGAGCAGTAACTCTAACTTGCTTTTTGTGGTTTCAGGAACTCTCTCCCAGGGAGTTAAGACGGCAAACTTTAAGGCTGAATGGGCCTCACTAACAAAGGGATTCCCATGGAGACGAGCGACAACATCGCGAATCACCTGTTGAGCATTTTGAGCATTCAAACGGAGGTTATTGACCACCATCTCGACGGTCACACTATCATGATCCGAGTGCCAGCCATCGTAGTCGGTGACGAGAGCTAGGGTGGCGTAGGCGATTTCCGCTTCTCGGGCCAGTTTGGCTTCGGTGAGGTTCGTCATCCCGATGACACTGGCGCCCCAACGGCGATACAGGTGGGATTCAGCGCGGGTTGAGAAGGCTGGCCCCTCCATACAGACATAGGTTCCTCCTCGGTGAATGGTCACGCCATCGAGGGACAGAGAACTGGCGCTGTCGGCGATGACGCTGGCCAGTTGAGGACAGACGGGATCGGCGAAACCAATATGAGCGACGAGTCCCTCACTAAAAAACGTCGCGGTACGATGTTGAGTGCGATCGATAAATTGATCGGGAACCACCATGTCTAGGGGTTTGATGGCTTCGGCCAGAGATCCCACGGCTGAGGCGGAAATGAGGTATTGTACGCCAAGCTGTTTGAAGGCATGAATATTGGCTCGGAAGGGGAGTTCGGAAGGGGACAGATGATGATCGCGTCCATGTCGCGCTAAGAAGGCGACGGGGACTCCCTGTAAGGTTCCCGTTATCAGGGCATCGGAGGGCGCTCCGAAAGGGGTATCAAGCTGATGTTCTTGGCGGTTTTCCAGGTCATCCATTTGGTAGAGTCCACTACCGCCAATGATGCCGATGGCAAGATCCGTCATCGTGTTTAAGGATAGAAGGGGCGTTTGCAGGATAGGGGTTATTTGGCGGTTATGGCAATGGCGATCGCCCCGCTCAGGAGTCCTAGGGCGCCGGACAAGGCCATCACGGTCCCTAGGGGAATGGGAACCGAGGCGAACATGAGAAACTGCACGGAGACAGCGCTGGCGTTCTGCACGGCCAACATGGCGATCGCCACCACCCACAGGGCAATTAAACTAGAAATTAACAGCAGGGAGACACGAGTCATCGTGGGGAGAAAGAATTGAAATCATTCATCATCATGAACACTGGACAATTGTTTATCGTTTTAGACCAATTTTTAGACTCAATAAAGCACAAATCAAACAGGACAAAAAAGACAGTAAAACCTTTAGCTATAGGGGCTTTTACTGCCTAAAGTTGTCCTATCTTATGTGACTCAAGCAAGACTTGAGGAGTCACTCAACGGCAGGCAGGACGGTTCTGGAACTGGTGCTAAGACCTGTCCTTGTAACCGTTCAATTTCTTCTTGGCGATCTTCATTACGATCCTTGGGTTTTAACCAGTCCGGCCACAAGCCAATCAGAAAGGTTCGCGTTTCAAAACTTGCACTGCGCATTGGTTGCGGGAGAAACTCCCAGCGATCGCCATCCAGGATAAAAAAGATGGCAATCAAGATCACTGCCCAGAAACCCACTTTTTTTGCATTCATCGCCAGTAAGCGGGGGTATTTAGCGCCCGCTGATTGTACTGCGTCTTTAGCTTACCGTTTCAGGCGGACGATGTTGAGTCCATCCCTCAAGTCCTTCAAGTTGAGCCGCCAGTTGCAAGACTTGAGCATCCGCACCCGGTTTTCCCACTAATTGTACACTCATCGGCAGTCCTCGCTCATCGAAGCCGGCCGGCAAGGAAATAGCAGGTTGGCCCGTGGCGTTGAAGGGAGGACAGGGCATCACCCAGCGGCTGACGGCGTCAAACGTCTCTTCAGGGCTGCGATCGGCCCATTCACCAATTTTAATAATGGGATGGGCATAAGTGGGCAACAGCAAGATATCCCAATCGGCGAAGAAAGCAACAATTTGGCGCGAGAGAAAGCGTAGTTGAGCCATGGACTGCCAGAGTTCAGCGGCGGTCCCGGCCTGTTCCATCAGCCAACGATTAATGGGGCTGAGGGCTTCAGGAGGAACCCCCGTCGCCGCAATTGCACTGGCAAAAATCTGTTGAAAGGGGGCGGCTAAATCGGAAAAATCGGGACAACCAACCCCCAATTCATGGCCCAACTGGCCCAGTTGCTCAGCGGTTCTCTCGACGGCGGCTTGACAGTCTGGGTGGATGGGCCAATGGGGAATCTCCGAGGCCACAGCAATTTTGAGACGTGGAGGTGCTTGCTGAGTTTGTTCGAGGAAGGAGGTGTCAGGATTCGGCAGCCAATAGGGATCTCCGAGGACATAGCCGGCCATGACATCGAGCAGCGCCGCTGCATCCCGGACGGTGCGAGTGAGAGGGCCGGGTGTGGCCAGTCCCATGAGATGTTCTCCTTCCGGGGCTTGAGAGATGCGCCCTCGGGAGGGTTTGAACCCCACCAAGCCGCAACAGCCGGCGGGTCCGCGCACGGAGCCGCCGCCATCAGAGCCGTGAGCCAAAGGCGCTAATCCCGCCGCCACAGCGGCCGCCGCGCCACCACTGGAGCCACCGGGGGTATAGTCGAGATGCCAGGGATTGCGGGCTGAGGGCAGACCCATGGGTTCGGTGAAGGGCATGGAGCCGAGTTCTGAAGTCGAGGTTTTACCGAGGAGGTTAAACCCGGCGGCTTCAATGGCTTGGACATGGGCGGGGGTGTACTCCGCAATGCGATCGCGCAGGGCGGCTAAGCCTCGCATACAGGGCAGTCCGGCGACAGGAGCTAGGTCTTTGATGGGCATGGGAACCCCGAAAAAAGGAGGGAGGGCCGCGCGATCGCCCTGACTCCATTGCTCGTTTTGTTGTTTAGCGGTCTTGATGGCTCGTTCTTCGGCAACGGTAATGTAGGCGCCGAGGCGATCGTTGTGGCGGGCAATGCGATCGAGATAGACTTGGGTCAATTCTAGGGGGGAGATCTCCCCAGCGCGAATTGAGGCCGCTTGGTCGAGGGCAGAGGAAAAGGCTAAATCTGTGGGGTTCATAAGGACGTCATGTCAGGGAACGACAAGGGAACAACTGCCATTTAGTCTAAGATCGCCCCGGTTCGCTCTGCCTCAACCTTCTGATACAGTTTCAGGGCTGTCCTGTTTAACCTCAAAGTATCGCCGCAAATCTAAGCCCAAGGCCAGGCATCGGTCAGACAGTTGAGAATCTGGCACAGGGCTGCCTTGTTAAATACCTGAGCCTATGGAGCATTCAACAATCAAGCATTTGATAGAGTGATGGGGAGACGGCTGTCATGTTTTTAAAATTGACCTTGAAATTGACCTTGAAATTGACATCATGAAACGAACAGTTTGGCTCTCGATCGCGGCGATCGCCTTCCTCGGACTCCCGGAACCCGCCCACGCCCAAGAATTTGAAGGTTGCTTTTTCGTGGATGGCCATGGTCAGCTTATCAATTTAGATAATCTCTGTCCGAGTCCCCCCGATTCAGGAACAGCAGACAGTTCTGTTTCCCCTGGGGCAGTGGCTGGCTCTGACTCTCGGGCCGCAACGGCGATCGAAGTGCCAATTCTACGCCGTGTTGGGGGCATTCCGGTGGTGGAAGTTAATTTTAACGGCCGTCGTTCCTATGAAATGCTGTTCGACACTGGGGCTAGTGGTACGGTAATTACGGCACAGATGGCCCAAGAGTTGAACATCGGCCGGGCCGGGACAGCTACTATTGACACAGCCAGTCAACGGGGGGTTCAAATGGATATCGGCTATGTGGCCTCAATGGAAGTCAGCGGAATCGTGCTGCGCAATACCCCCGTTACCATTGGGCCAGAGAGTTTACAATTGGGGCTACTCGGACAGGACTTTCTCGATGGCTATGATGTCACCATTCGGGAAAATAGCCTGGAATTTGCCCGACGTAATTAGGGCTTAACTCCAGTCTTCTTCATCAGCTTTGCGGGTTCCCACGTTGAAGATACGGGCGCTACCATGCAGTTGCCGGGTTTTGGTAAAGAGGTCTTCTTCACTGAGATTCCAGCGTTTGAGCAACGTATCGAGGTCATTTTGAATATCTCGTGCGCCGGGAAATCCGTTGTAGCGAACCCGTAATCGAGCTAGTTCTGCCAAGTTGAGATCATTGGGATCTGCCGCCAGTAAGCTGTTAATGGCGGCGCGATCGAGTTTGGCTTGGGGATGTTGTTGGTCTTTCATTTTGGAAATGGGTAAATGTGAAAGAATGGAATTTAAAGGGTCGGACTTTCGATTGAAAACAAATCTTCCTCCAATTCCGACTCCTGAACGGGACTCGGTTCAACCACATAGGGGAGACTGGCCCCGTCTAAGCCTCGTTTGATATGTTGGGGCGTTTCCTCAAACAGCACAAAGAGGGGAAAGATGCGTTGAGCGGCTTCACTGTAGATGTGACGATAGCGGTAGGGCATCACCCATTCGTAGCCGCGATCGAGTAACACTTGGGTTTGTCGCCAGCGTAGCAGGAGGTCGGAGAAGTCTTCCTGGGGGCGATGGATGAGGATAAAGATCTCAACCCCGACTTTCACTTGCCAGTCGGGTTCACACATGATAATCCCCAACTCGCAGGGTAAACAAACGGTCTCTCCGGCGCGAATGTCTAAGCCACTTAAACCCCGTTGACTGAGGGATTCCCGGAGGCGAACAAGGGGAAATGGCAGCAAAATTAAGCTATCATCGGGTCGCCGCAGACTGGGAATCGCCTCTAGGTACGGGCGATATTGTCGCAACAACTCTAGGGTGTCTGGCGTATCGCAGTAGCGAGCGATCGCGTTTTCATAGGAAGATTTTTGAACAAACATAGTCAAATGGGGTGCAGGCCCTAGGCTCTTCTCTCCATTCTAATCAGACTGGTGAAGGCCGACAGTGATAGCGTTGGTAGGGAATCCCGAGACGGTAGTAGTCATCGGGGCGGCGATCGCAGGTGAGGGCTTCTCGTTCGATCTGTTGAGGATACTCGGCTTCTCGTAAGCCTGGGGCAATGATCCACAGATCGACATCAGGGCGCGTTGATGGCTGTGAGGTAGACAATCCAGGGAGTTGAGCTAGTTGTTGCCAGGTTTGCTCGTAGCCACTGTCACGGGGGAGGAAGGCCACGGCTGTCTCGGGGGGAAGTTCGAGGGCAAAACTTAACCCCAGGGCGATTTCTTGGCTGTTTTCATAGCCGATCACGACTTCTAAGGTTGTGGTGGGCGATCGCTGCAACTGTTGGGCCACCTGACGCGGCTGATAGGGTTTCTCGAAGGCGAGGCCCGAAATCACCACTAGACTACTGATACCTCCCATCATCAGGGCAAAGGCGGGGATTTTGGGGGATTGATAGGTGCTAAGTGCTGCGGCCACTAGGGCGCAAAGACTGGGATAGTAGACGAAGTGATAGCGTGGGGCGATGGTGATATCTTTGCCTAAGCCATAGACGATGAAGACAAAGCCCAATAGACTCCAAAGCGTCACTAGAATGAGCATCAAGAGCGGCAGTCGAGAGGCCGGTGAACGCCAGAGATGTTGGCCGCCTCGCCAGGCGATGATTCCCAACCCCAGACTCAGGGCCACCATCGCCACAGCAGCGGGGATGGCGATCGCCAACGGTTGATGTTCGACGGGTAACGTCACCCACATCACCACCCAACTGGCTAGGGTTTGCAGCAAGGGGGCGAAGTGATCGGTCCAACTCGGTTCAAAGGGTTGGAACCAGTCGGTTTCCGAGCGTTGCAGATGTTGCCCCAGATGAGATAGCCAGGGCAAAAAGACTAGCCCGGGTAGGATCAGGCTGAGAAGATGACTCAGAGGAATAGCCCCAGAGGACCGAATGTTGGCGACTAAGGGACGTTTGGAGCCAAGATTAAGATTGAGGGCAAGACTGAGACTGAGGTAGGTGGCGATTTGGGCGATGTAGGCGATCGCCATAAAGTAGTGGCTATAGAGTCCGAGGCTATGGCAGAGAACCCAGAGGGGGCGAGTTCCTCGCGGTAGGGGGCGATCGCACCATTGGCCCTGTCCCCAGCGGACCAATGCCCCTAAACTGAGGCTAATGAGCAGTAGTGGTAGGGTATAGTGACGGGCTTCTTGGGACAGATAGACGGCGAAGGGAGATAAGGCGATTAAGGCCGCCGCCAACAGTCCTGCTTTTCGGGAAAAGGCGAGACGATTAAGCCAGTAGAGGCTGGGAATGGCGAGAATCCCCAATAGGGCCGGCAGCGATCGCAACTGTTGGGCTAAAGATAGGTTCACAGGGGCAATCAGACGCAACCAATGCTGAAGCCAGCAGAAAAATAGAGGCGGATGGGTCGATTCACGGCTGAGCGTTATGGCTATCTGCTGACAACTGGCCTCGGGGTTGAGACTTAGCTGCGATCGCACGGCGGAGACGGAGATCAATTCAGCTTGGGGAATGTCCGCCATCTCTCGCCCTAAACTAAAAATAGCCGTCAGGAGTTCATCGAGCCAGAGGGCTTTTTCTCCTAAATTCAGCCCCCGCAACAGTCCCCCCAGGGCAATGACCAGCAACAACATCAGCCAGGGTTGACGGATATCACGTCCCTGATGACCGACCATCAGAGTTCCCGCTCTAGGGTGTCGGCGAGCTTTTCAGCGAATCCCGCAATCCAGGTTTCATCTTGTTTGCTGTAACTGCGGGGGGCATTGGCCCCTAAAATCATCAATCCTTCACCGCCAATGGGTTGACAAATTACGCCTTGTGTGTTAGCGGGTAAATAATTGAACTCAAGTCGACCGGGATAGAGGTCGAGTTTGACGAGATAGATGGGTTTTTGGGTTTGGATGGCCCGTTGGGCGATCGCTCCAAGTTCCACCGTCGTCTGTTCGGCCAAAATTCCCCGTCGCAGTAGCACCCGTCCCTGATACCAAACCACGAGGGTTTTCGTGACTGTATTGGTCAATAATAACTGAGAAGACCAAGCCAACTCTCGCTGCACTGAATCGGGTAAATCGTCAGCCAGTTCCAGGCCTTCTTCCCCCTGTAACATCACCGAATCGGGGGGTTTTGGCTGTACCCGTTGCCAGAGTAACCCCGTCAGAATCAACACTGCACAGATAATCGCCCCGAGAACATCAGAGCGAACCTGCCAAGTGGTGAGATTATCCGTTAACAGGCGATTCACTAGAAGTAACGTTCCTCCCAGAGACCCTGCAACAATGGGAATTTGCCGGAGTATGGCGTTGGTGTCAGACATGGGGGAGGGAATCGGGAATCGGGAACAGGGAATCGGGAATCGGGAACAGGGAACAGGGAATCGGGAATCGGGAATCGGGGGAAAACCCATCCCTATCCCCCTCTTGTACCTCGTGTCTTCGGGTGACCACGGCTCGGCGAGCGATCGCCGACGGCAAGGGTACGCCTCGAAGTGTTTCCCCTCTTGCCTCTTGCCTCTTGCCTAAGATTCTACTCTTCTCCGGGTTCAATGATGCGTTGGAAGAGATACCCAGTTCCTCGGGCCGTGAGGATTAACTCCGGGTTACTAGGATCTTCTTCGAGTTTGGCCCGTAGTCGAGAGATATGTACATCCACCACTCGCGTATCCACATGACGTTCAGGAGTATAGCCCCAAACCTCTTGTAAAATTTCAGAGCGCGAGAACGGTTCTCCTGAGCGGCTAACCAGTAACTCTAATAAACTAAACTCCATCCCCGTTAAACGGATACGTTCGTCGCCCTTATAGACCTGGCGTTTATTGGTATCAATGCGAATCGTATTAACTTGGATGACTCCCGAACTGGGAATCCCTGTACTGTTAATTTTGTCTACCCGTCGTAAGACCGAGCGGATCCTAGCTTCAAGTTCTTTCGGTGAGAAGGGTTTGACCACATAGTCATCCGCCCCTAACTCTAAGCCGGTGATGCGATCGGCAACATCCCCTAACGCTGTCAACATAATAATGGGAACATCCGACTCTTTGCGGAGTTCCTGACAGACGCCATAGCCGTCAAGTTTTGGCATCATCACATCCAACACCACCAAATCCGGTTGGCTGTCGCGAAACGTGTCGAGGGCTTCCTCGCCATCAGCCGCCGTTACCACGTCATAGCCAATCATGGCCAGACGGGTTTCGAGAATACGACGGATGCTAGCTTCATCATCAACCACGAGAATTTTTTCTTTTTGACTATCCAATGTCCTTCAAGCCTCTTAAACGAACCTTTATTTTGATAAAGTTTGTTACCGTACACTATAAGATACTACCCCATCGAGGTTTAGAATCAAGTTGAAATCCTGTCTAGGGTTATCTTTCAGGGTTTCGCCACGATTCTCGCGGCCCTCGGGATGACTGAGGGTGGCTGCCCCTGTCCCCACCCACTGAGTCATTATGGCAAAGCCTCGCACAATTTATGTCTGTCAAGAATGTGGTGCTGAGTTTCCTCAATATTTTGGTCGTTGTACTAATTGTGGGGCCTGGAACTCCCTGGTGGAGACGGAACCCATCGAGGCCCTGACGACGACTCGCCCCGTGAGTGCGGTGGCCTGGAATCGTAATCTCAATGCTGCCAATGGTGAGAAATCTGAGGGTCAACCTCGGGCGTCGGTGCGCTTGTCGGAAATTGCTGATGCGTCGGTGGCGCGGATGTCGTCGGGGTATGCGGAACTCGATCGCGTCCTCGGAGGGGGCATTGTGCCAGGATCGTTGGTGCTGATTGGCGGTGAACCAGGCATTGGTAAATCGACTCTATTGCTGCAAACGGCCAGTGGTTTGGCTCAAGAGTCACGGGTTCTCTATGTCTCGGCCGAGGAGTCGGGGCAACAGATTAAATTACGCGCTCAGCGGCTCCTCGATGGGCATCCTCACATTGAAAATTCGCCAAATGAGTCCCCTCTTGATGACCCGCAGCAACGGGGATATTTGGAGGCAAATTCTGGGGCTGACGCTGGGGAACCCAGGGGGCAGGAGGGAGAGCTAGAGTTAGGGGAAGGAACTTTGGCGGTGGAACCGAATTTCTTTCTGTTGCCGGAGACGGATTTAGAGGCAATTTTACGGGAATTAGAATCGCTCAAGCCCGATTTTGCGGTGATTGATAGTATTCAAACAATTTACTTTTCGTCTCTGACCTCGGCGCCGGGTTCGGTGGCTCAGGTGCGCGAATGTACGTCGGCCTTGATGCAGGTGGCCAAGCGCGAGAATATCACCTTATTTGTGGTGGGTCATGTGACGAAAGATGGCTCGATCGCCGGACCGAGGGTGTTAGAACACTTAGTGGATACGGTGTTGTTTTTCGAGGGCGATCGCTTCGCCAGTCACCGCATTTTGCGATCGATGAAAAATCGCTTTGGAGCGACCCATGAGATTGGGGTTTTTGAAATGATTGCTAATGGCTTACGAGAAGTGGCCAACCCCTCAGAATTGTTTATGGGGAGTCGGGATGAGACGGTATCGGGAACCTGTACTGTGGTCGCCTGCGAAGGGACACGACCGATTTTAGTGGAGTTGCAGGCCCTGGTGAGTCCGGCGAGTTTTGGCTCCCCTCGCCGTAGTGCAACGGGAATTGATAGTAACCGCCTGCAACAAATTTTAGCGGTGTTAGAGAAGCGGGTAGGGGTTCCTCTGTCCAAGTTAGACACCTATCTGGCCTCAGTGGGGGGGATTCGCGTTGAGGAGCCGGCTGCCGATTTAGGGGTGGCCATCGCCGTGGTGTCTGGGTTCCGCGATCGCCTCGTGGACCCCCATACCGTTCTCATTGGTGAGGTGGGGTTAGGGGGACAAGTGCGCCAAGTCTCTCAGTTAGAACTGCGCTTGCGCGAAGCCGCTAAACTTGGGTTCAAACGGGCCATTATCCCCAAAGGACAGAACCCACCGGAATTGGGCTTAAAACTGCTTCCCGTGGCCCGAGTTCTCGATGCTATCTTAGAGGCGATTCCGTCAGCATCTAGCCCATCCCAAGAGGCGATTAACTCCGGTGGAAGTCAACCGGCCTTAAGTCTTCCTCCTCTCGATTTAGCTGAGGATGAGGAGGATTGGGATGATGAGCCGCCGAACGCTGACGCGGCCGAAACCGACCTATTTTAAGGTGACCCGTGTAACTATAGACACAGGACGATGAGATTCATCGCCGGTCAACACACTGACTTGAGCCGGCTAAAAACCTTCTCCCGTTCCTTGTCGATGTCCTGTTGTTTTGCGATTCTACCTGAATGATGCACTTGGGTTTCTGGTCGATTCTCCTTGGAACCATGTCCGGGCTGGGAGAGTTGGGTGTATCAAGTCCACTCGTCTGGATGATGTTTCTAGGAATCCCCCTCTGGGGACTCGTTTGGCTGTTCGCCAGACAACAGGGTCAACCGCGTCGAGAGTCGATATCCCCAGTTCCCCCCGATTCTGCTACTATGCCCACGTCACCGAACTCATTTCCCAAGGATTCAGCCTCAGAGTCGATGTCAGAGTCGATGGAGGCTCTGCAAAAATTACGCCTGTTGGTCGAACAGAGTCCCATGGGTGTGATTGAGTGGGACCTCGATTTTTGTGTGCGGTCTTGGAACCCAGCGGCTGAAGAGATGTTTGGTTACAGCGAAGCCGATGTGTTGGGCCAACCCGCTAGGGAGATCCTTGTTCCTGATGAGGAGCCACCTCATCTCGATGCGGTTTGGTCCAGGGTATTGCAACAGCAGGAGGGAAGTCGTAGCACCCATCGCCATGTGAGTCGCCAGGGGGAACTCCTGGTCTGTGACTGGTATAACACGCCGATGATCAATGGGTCAGGGGAGGTGATTGGAGTGGCATCCTGGGTGCAGGATGCCACTCCACGACAAGAGGCTGACGAGTCGTTGCATCAAGCCTATGCGGATTTAGAAGCACAAGTGCGCGATGCGGTGGCTGAATTATCTCAGGCGAACCAGGCTTTGACGGCTGAAATCCAAGAGCGAGAACGGATTGAAGCTGAACGTTGGGAATTTTCGGCGCTGCTGCAAGCGACGTTTGACTCGACGGCCGATGGTATTATTGCGGTAGATCTGAATTTACGAGTTATTACCTATAACCGTCAGTTTCAGGAAATGTGGGGACTCGAGAGTTCCCTGCTGGCCCAACGGGACGGACTCGCGATTTTGGGAGCGATTGAGCCACTGTTATGTGATCCCGAGGGGTTCAAACAACAAATTGATTTTTTGTTGGAGCATCCCGAAGATCCGAGTTTTGATCAAGTTCATCTCAAAGATGGACGGATTGTTGAGCGTTACTCTCAACCGCAAATTATCGGCGATCGCATTGTCGGACGGGTCTGGAACTTTCGTGATGTGACAGAACGAGAACGCACGGAAGAAGGCTTACGTCTGACTCAGTTTGCGGTGGATGCTTGTGCGGATTTAATCTTTTGGCTCGACTGTCAGGGGAATTTCACCTATGTCAACGATGCCGCTTGTGAGACCCTCGGCTACAGCCGAGAAGACCTGTTCAATCGCCGCATTTTTGACCTCGACCCCTCCATGACGCCTGAACGCTGGCAGGAGCATTGGCAGGCGTTGCGAGAGCAGTCCTCGTTACAATTTGAGGCGTTCCATGTGACGGCGAGAGGGGAGACGATCCCGATGGCGATTACGGCCAACTACGTGCATTTGGGTGAGACGGAGTTAAATTGCGCCTTTGCTCGCGATATCCGCGATCGCGTGCGCACGGAAACGGCTCTACGGGAAAGTGAACAGCGTTTTCGCGATGTTTCCGAAGCGGCGGGAGAATATCTCTGGGAAACGGATATTGAGGGACGCTATACCTTTGTTAGCGATCGCGTCTTAGCGGTAAAAGGCTATCCCTCATCGCAACTTCTCGGAGAATCCCCGTTTAAATTTATGGCCCCGGAGGACATCCCTCGGGTTGAGCAGATTTTGGCTCAGGCCCAGGAACAAGGCCAAAGATTTAAAATCGAACATCGAGATATTCTCCCCGATGGAACCATTGTTTGGGAAGAAGTGAATGGGATTGCACTGCTCGATGATGAGGGCCAGGTCATCGGCTTTCGCGGTGCGGGGTTGAGTATTACCGAGCGCAAGCAGAATGAGGAACGCTTACGCCGTCAATTTCTGGCCGTTGAGGCGGCGATGGATGGGATTGCTCTGCTCGATGCTCATTCGGGAACCTATGTCTATGTCAATCAAGCTCATGTGTCGTTGTTTGGCTATGACCGTTGTGAGGAGTTCCTCGGTCAAACCTGGCATGGCCTCTATTCCCCGGAGGAAGTGCAACGGATTGAAGCTGAGGTGTTCCCGATTTTGCAATCGCGTCGCCATTGGCGTGGGGATACTCTGGCCCAACGCAAAGATGGGAGTACGTTTTGGGAAGAAATTTCTCTGTCCCTGAGTGAGGATGGCCTACTCGTCTGTGCTTGTCGTGATGTGAGCGACTCCCGTGAGGCGATGACCCGCTTAGCTGAAAGTGAAGAACGGTTCCGTCAGTTTGCTGAAACCATTGATAGTGTTTTCTGGATGCGAGACCCCGAAACGGGCCGCATGATCTACGTGAGTCCCGCCTATGAGCGACTTTGGGGACATTCGGCTGAGGATCTCTATCGAGATCCGCATCAGTTTATTGAGGCGGTTCATCCTGAGGATCGCGATCGCGTCGCCGCTGAGTTACGACAGCCGACTCCCCAACAGGCTAGTCAGGAATATCGACTCCTCAATGGGGATGGAACCCTACGCTGGATTCGCGCTCGGGCCTTCCCGGTTCGCGATGATGGGGGCCAGGTTTATCGAATTGTCGGCATTGCTGAAGATATTAGCGATATTAAGCTGGCTGAAGCGGCTCTGGAACGACAGTTACAGCGAGAACGACTCCTGTCGACGATCTCGCAACGGATTCGTCAATCTTTGGATATGGAATCGGTGATGCAAACCTCCGTTGAGGAAGTCCGGGAGTTTCTGCATACGGATCGGGTGGTCTTGTATCGTTTTAATCGAGATTGGAGTGGCAAGATTGTTGTCGAATCGGTTGAAACCGGCTGTTTGCAGTTGTTGGGGGAGAAGATCGATGATCCCTGTTTCCGGGAACGTCAGGTTGAGGCCTACCGGGATGGCCGCATCAGTGCTCTTGATGATATTGAAGCTAGGGATTTGCAAGAGTGTCATCGTAATTTGTTGCGCCGACTGCAAGTGCGGGCGAATTTGGTGGTTCCGGTGATTCTCAATCGCAATCCTGACAAGACAACCTCCTCGGAGGCCCAGTCGGGGCAATTGTGGGGGTTACTGGTGGCCCATGAATGTCATCAGCCTCGTCCTTGGCAGCATTCGGAGATTGAACTGTTACAACAGCTGAGTGTTCAGGTGGCGATCGCCATTGGCCAATCTCAACTTTATGCCAAGGCTCAGGCGGAAGTGACGGAACGTCAACAGGCTGAACAGCGCCTGCGAGAAAGTGAAGCCACGATTCGTGCGCTTTATGAGGTGACGGCGAATCAATCGCTTGATTTTGAAACTCGCTTGGATCGGGTTCTGTCGATGGGGGCGCAACGGTTTAATCTTGAGATTGGCACGATTGGCCAGGTTGATGGCGATCGCTATGAACTCTTGGCGGTTTATGTGCCGCCGACGACTCTATTCCCGCCTTTACCGGGTGATAGTTTGAATGTGGCCGAAACCTTAGATGCTATCCTCCTTGAGCAAATTCGTCACCAGGGCGATGTCAGCCAGGTGTTGACCATTGAGCGGATTCAGGAATCCCCCTGGGCCAACTCCGAGGGCTATCGTAATCGCCGGCTGCAATCGTATCTGGGGGTAGCGATTTTGGTGGCGGGTCAGGTGTACGGAACCCTCTCGTTTTCTTCGCCTCATCCTCAGCCTCCCGGTGTGTTCTCGGACGCGGATTGTGAACTGTTACGGTTGATGGCTCAGTGGGTTGGGGGGGAAATTGAACGCCATTCGGCTCAGCAAGAGGTACAACGCTCGTTCCAACGAGCGTTATTGTTGCGAACGATTACCCAAGATATTCGCTCGAAACTTGATTTACAGGATATTTTCCAAACGACCTGTAATCTGCTCGGACAAACTCTCAATGTCGATCGCTGTCTACTCCATACTTATGAGGAGACGCCTCGTCCTCAGGCCCCCATTCGCGCTGAATATCTGAGTCATGGGATGTCGTCGCTGTTGGAGGTTGAGATTCCGGTGGTGGGCAATCCTCATCTGCAAAAGGTTCTCGATAGCGATCGCGCGATTCCCAGCAGCAATGTCTATGAAGACGCGCTCTTGGGTCCGATGGTGACGTTATACCGGCAAATGTCTTTGAAATCGGTTTTGGCGGTGCGGATTTCCTATAAGGGTCAGGTGAATGGGTTGATTGACTTGCAACAGTGCGATCGCTTCCGCTATTGGAGTCAAAGTGAAATTGAATTAGTTGAGTCGGTGGCTGATCAGGTGGGAATTGCGGTGGCCCAGGCCCAATTACTCGAACAGGAAACTCAACAACGGGAACAACTGGCGGGGCAAAACCTGGCTCTGGAACAGGCTCGACAGGCGGCGGAGGCGGCCAATCAGGCCAAGAGTGAGTTTCTGGCGACGATGAGCCATGAGATTCGCACGCCGATGAATGCGGTCATTGGTATGACGGGGTTGTTGCTGGATATGGATCTGACGCTGGATCAGCGAGATTTTGTGGAGACGATTCGCACCAGTGGCGATGCTCTGTTGACGATTATTAATGATATTCTCGATTTCTCGAAAATTGAAGCCGGTAAGTTGGATCTCGAAGAACATCCTTTTGAGTTACGCACCTGTGTCGAGGGCGCGTTGGATTTATTGGCGTCTCGGGCGGTGGAGAAGGGGATTGAATTGGCGTGTTTTATTGAACCGTCGGTTCCTCACAGTGTCATCGGTGATGTGACTCGGCTACGGCAGATTTTGGTGAATTTGCTCGGGAATGCGATTAAGTTTACGGCTCGCGGTGAGGTGGTGGTGTCGGTGTCGGCGTCTCCTCTCCATGAGGTGGCCTCGGAGAGTTTGCAGATGGATCAGGTTCATCCGACTCATCAGATTCAGGTGTCAGTGCGGGATACGGGGATTGGTATTCCTCAGGAACGGTTGGATCGTCTGTTTAAACCCTTTAGTCAGGTGGATGCTTCGACGACGCGTGAGTATGGGGGAACGGGGTTAGGGTTGGCGATCGCTCAGCGGCTATGTCAGTTGATGGGTGGCCGAATGTGGGTTGAAAGTGCGGTGAATGTGGGTTCGACGTTTTCGTTTACGTTTCAGGCGCGGGAGATCGCCCTGTCGCGTTTACGGGATCTGACGCAACAGCAGCCGGATTTGGCACAGGCTCGCATTTTGGTGGTGGATGATAATGCAACGAATCGACAAATTCTCACCCGTCAAACTCAGTTTTGGGGAATGCAGCCGTTTGCGGCGGCGTCGGGGGCCGAGGCGTTGGTGTTGTTGGAGGATGGCGCTCGTTTTGATGTGGCGGTCTTGGATATGCAGATGCCGCATATGGATGGGTTGACGTTAGCGAAAAAAATTCGCCAACGACCTGAGGGACAGGGTTTGCCGTTGGTGATGTTTACGTCGATTGGCAAGCCCGAGATTCGCAAGGATTATGAAGATCTCAATTTTGTGGCGTTTCTCAATAAGCCCATTAAACAATCTCAATTGTATGATGTGTTGGTGGTGGCTCTCGGACAGGGGGATGAGCTGCCTAGGACGCGATCGGTTTCCCCGGAACCGACGCCGATTCCGGCGGCGGTTTCAGCGTTGCGGGTGCTACTGGCGGAGGATAATGCGATTAATCAGAAGGTGGCTCTGCGGATTCTTGAACGTATGGGCTATCGTGCGGATGTGGCGGCCAATGGGTTGGAGGTAATTGGCGCTCTGCACCGGCAACCTTATGATGTGATTTTGATGGATGTGCAAATGCCGGAGTTGGATGGGTTGGAGACGACTCGCCGGATTGTGGCGGATGCGGAAACTTTCCCATTCCCGAAACCCCGGATTATTGCGATGACGGCGAATGCGATGCAGGGCGATCGCGAGGCGTGTTTAGAGGCGGGAATGGATGATTATGTGAGTAAGCCGATTCGGGTTGAACAGTTGGCCCGAGCCTTGGCGAAATGTCCTGCGCTGACGAGGGACAGTCTTGTGCAAGGTTTGGTGCAGGGTACGCCCCCAAGTTCAACTCAATCTCCGGCTCAATCTCCGGCTCAATCTCTGGGGGTGATGGACCCTCAGATGCCACCCGTCCGTGCTACTCCAGCACCGACTCCAGTACCTAGTCCTGTATCCGAGCCGGATGTTGAGCCTCAATCGTCGGCGTCGGTGTTAAATCCTGAGGCGTTAGAATCGCTTTGGTTGCTGGTGGGTGAGGATGATTCACAAATGTTTTTGGAAGTCATCGAGAGTTATCTCGAAGAAGTTCCTCAATTATTGTCTGAATGCTCCGAGGCGATCGCGCAAGGGGATAAAGTCCGGGTGCAACGACTGGCTCACACCCTTAAATCAACCAGTGCTACCCTCGGGGCCACTGAGCTGTCACAAGCCTGTTCGGATTTAGAACAAATTGCCCTGACGGTGACCGCCAGGGAGCATCGACAGGGACACCAGCGTTTAGTTGAGGGGTATCAACCCGTTAAACAGGCGTTGCTGCAACTTCGAGACGAGACGCGTAAAACACTTAAGCATCAATCATGACCCCTCAAGAGTTCGATCAACTCATCCGCAAAACGTTGGTTTATTTGGATTTTTATGATGACGATGCCGCGAAATCCCTACGACGGGAATGGCGGGAGGTTCTGGCTCGCATCCAACGACTACAAGGGTCATCCTCGGGTTCAGACTAGCCAGATTTTTGCAATAACTCTCGTGATTCCTGACGCACTCGCCCTTCCATAGCTGCATCTTGAAGTTCGAGGACGGCTTGGAAGTCCTCGAAGTCATACTTCGTGGCTAGATGCTGACGGAGTTGGTTTTCGGCATCAAGGGACAAATAACCGCTGGCGATCGCCTCCTGTACCAGTTCACGAATGGACACCATGAGTTGGCTCATCATACGACATTACGATAGCTCGGAACATCTCTAGTATGAGGGGTCTTACCCCCTGACGGGGTGATCGATCCTGAGATTCCCCGTGAGATTACGGACAAGTTTAGGCGATCGCGATCGACTTATGGGTGTGATGGCGATCGCATCGCAGGTTAGGCTCGGGGCGATCGCAATTTGAGCCAACGTCTAAGTTGATGCGGTAGAGCCGTCAGATTTCCTGTCAGATGTCTTCGGAGTCTCTTCCTCTTCATCTCCCTCATGGGCGGCGTTTGAGGAGTCTTCAACCCCGTCCTCAGACCCGTCTTTAGACTCATCGGCAGACCCATCCTTAGACTCAAATTTAGATGAATCTACATCGGTTTGAGCATCGCTGTGAGTATCCGTCTGAGCATCGCTGTGAGTATCCGTCTGAGCATCGGTCTGAGCGACTTCTGTCTCGGAGGGAGCCTCTGGCGACAAGTCTTCAACCGCTGTCGCGACTGGCGGCTCGTTTTGGCTCTCCGGCTCAGTTTTGGCTTGAGCCTTTACGTCAGATTCCAGCTCAGGTTCTAGCTCAGATTCCGGCTCAGATTCTGCTAGTGCCTCATTCTGAGCTTCTGGTTCAGGGGTGACTGGCTGTTCATTCTGAGGTTCATCCTGAGATTCTGGCTCAGATTTGGGTTCAGATTTGGGTTCAGGTTCGGGTTCAGGTTGAGCCTCGTTCTGGGCTTCTGGTTGAGATCCTGGCTCAGATTCGGGTTCAGTTTTGGGTTCAGGACTCGCGTTTGACTGAGCCGGCGTCTCGGACTCTGGTTGATCCTCAATGTCATCGAAATCGTTATCGAAATCGTTATCGAAATCAAAGTCTGGATCGAAATCCGGCTCTCGGTCTGGTTTTCCTTGAGAGTCTGAGGTGGCGGGAGGTGTTGGTGTTGTTGTCTTCGGCTGGCGACGCAACAAACGTCCCACTTGCGCGAAAATACCTGTTTGCCAAAATTTCGGCTTGTCAGCCGTTGAGGATTGAGTTGAGGCTTTAGGGGTCTGAATCGGGGATTCAGCGGTGTTATCCTCTAATTCCGGCTCAGGGGTTGGCGACGGGGTTTGGGTTTCCTCGGGTTCATCGGCTGAGGTGGCGAGGTTGTCCTGAACGTCCTCAGCTGATGGGGAGTCAGATGGGGAGTCAGATGAGGAGTCAGATGAGGAGTCAGATGCAGCCATATTATCAGGGCTGGGAGCCGAGACTGGGGGTATCACCTCTTCCCTTGGCTCATTTGGTTCATCAGCGGAGTTTGCGGAGTTTGGGGAGTCTTGGACTTTCTCTGGGGTATCTGTTTGGCTGTCAGTTTGGCTGTCAGTTTGGCTGTCAGTGTTCGGTTCAGGTTCAGTTTGTGGTGTAGTGGGGTCTGCGATCGCCGTTTCCGTTGAGTCGTCGGCGTCCTCGGCTGGGGTGGGTGTGGGGGGGGTTTGAGTTGTTTTAGCTTTAGTTTTACCTTTAAACCAGCCACTAACCCCTTTCTGGGCGATCGCGTCGGTTGATGTTTGTTGCGGTTGCGGTGTCACATCTCGACGTAAGCGGAGGGTTTGCCAGCCGAGCCAACCAATCAGCGCCACACTCGCCGACTGTCCCAGTAAAATCGCCCCCGTGAAGCGTCCAGCACAGAACCAAAGTACTAACGCATAGAAAAAGCCGACGCCACTCCAGATAAAATCTCCTTTACGGTACACCTCTGGAAAGAAGAACGCCGCCATAAACAGCACGAAGCTCCCTAATCCAACGGCGATGGCAAGAAAGTAGGCAAGCATGTCCTCGGTATCCCCCGAATCGTTCTACTGACCTATTCTACAGTTCTCCTGCCCCCCGTTGACGATTTGGTTGATTTGTCGGTGCGTTGCAACACAGTTTTTAGATCTCAGGGGTCTTAAGGTCTTCTTCCAGGCCATCTTTCGGGGATCAGGCTACCCTAACAGATGAGCCGTAATGGTTCTCAAGCAGACCACTACAAACCCTTAACGCAACGAATAGAGATATGGCATTACAAAAGTTTGGTGTGATTGGACTGGCGGTCATGGGGGAAAATCTAGCCCTCAACGTCGAAAGCAAGGGCTTTTCGGTGGCGGTTTATAACCGCACCAGCAGCACGACTGAAGCCTTTATGAACAATCGCGCCCAGGGTAAAAATATCAAAGCGGCGTATTCCGTCGAGGAGTTTGTCGGGGCGTTGGAGCGTCCTCGGCGTATCCTGTTGATGGTCAAAGCGGGTGGCCCGGTTGATGCGGTGATTGAACAACTCAAACCTCTCCTCGAACCTGGGGATATGATTATTGATGGCGGTAACTCTTTATATGAGGATACCGATCGCCGGGTGGAATATCTCGAAGCGGCTGACTTGCGGTTTATTGGTATGGGCGTCAGTGGTGGCGAAGAAGGGGCGCTCCATGGTCCTAGTCTCATGCCGGGAGGGACGAAGGCCGCCTATGATGAAATCGAGGCGATCGTCACCAAAATTGCGGCCCAGGTCGATGATGGTCCCTGTGTCACCTACATTGGTCCCAAGGGCGCGGGTCACTATGTGAAAATGGTGCATAACGGCATTGAGTATGGCGATATGCAATTGATTGCGGAAGCCTACGACTTGCTCAAAAATGTTCTGGGCCTGAGCAATGAGCAACTCCATGAGGTGTTTACACAATGGAATCAAACGGAGGAATTAGATTCCTTCCTCATTGAAATCACGGCGGATATCTTTACGAAACAGGATGATAAAGGGGATGGCTTCTTGATTGATAAAATCTTAGATGCTGCTGGACAAAAGGGAACGGGACGTTGGACGGTGGTCAGTTCTCTGGAGTTGGGGGTAGCGATTCCCACGATCGCAGCGGCGGTGAATGCACGGATTTTATCGTCGATTAAGGAGGAACGCAGCGCCGCCTCGAAAGAGCTTGCGGCTCCTATGGGTAAGTTTAATGGTGATACGGAAGCGTTTATCGGCAAAGTCCGTGATGCACTCTACTGCTCGAAGATGTGTTCCTACGCTCAAGGGATGGCTCTGTTGGGCAAAGCGTCTGAGGAATTTGGCTATGATCTCAATTTAGGGGAAATTGCTCGTATTTGGAAGGGCGGTTGTATCATCAAAGCCGGATTCTTGAATAAAATCAAACGGGCTTTTGATGAAAATCCAACGCTGCCTAACTTACTCTTGGCCCCGGAGTTTAAGCAGACGATTCTCGATCGCCAAGGTGCCTGGCGTGAAGTTCTGATGACAGCTAATAGTTTAGGGATTCCCATCCCGGCCTTTAGTGCTTCTCTGGACTATTTCGATAGCTACCGCCGTGAGCGTCTTCCTCAAAATCTCACCCAGGCTCAACGGGACTACTTCGGTGCGCACACCTATGAACGCACGGACAAACCCCGAGGGGAGTCCTTCCACGCTGACTGGGTTGATGGCTAGTTGTTGATTGGCTCACAATCGAGGGTTAACCCAAACGCCATGACTTGACAAACTGGTCGCTAAACTGGTCGCTAAACTGGTCGCTAAACTGGTCGCTAAACTGGTCGCTAAAAAAGAGAGAGGACAACTGAATGTCACTCTCTCTTTTTTTGTCTTCGTGTTGTCTTAGGGACTGTACGTTAAATTCTGATTGTTTCTTGTTTTAGCTAAATCGCATCAATTTTAGGCTTGACGATTGAGAATTGACAAGGAACAACTGACAGAGTCCTAAGCTTCAGAGTCCTAAGCTTCTTTTTCGATGTAGATAAATAGCAGACCCATGGTGACGACCGGCATCAGCCAGCAGACAACCGGAATCAGAATCCAGGGAAGATAGGAAGCAGCGTAATCACCAGTCATGTCTATAAGGCTCCAATTTCAAAAAAATTCAGGTTAACAGTGCCAAACGAGGTACACACAAACGTCGGGAATTAGTTGTTAACCAATCCACGAAGAATGGCGTCAACAGCACCAAAGTTTTCTAACAAGAAAAATGCCAAGAATGCACTTCCCATGCCACCGATGAAAAATCCAGCCGTGAACTGACTCCAGCCCTCGGAACTTTGCAGGGAATCTTGGCTGTTGGATTGTTTGCCTTGGAAGCTGACTAATCCATAAGCGGCTAAACAGGCCGTTGCAATGAGCAACAGGGTTCCGCCACAAATCAAGCCGTTGAGGTTGGCGAACTCGGTACCGCGTTGGGTTCCGAGTTTGACCCAGGGGCCGCCGATGAAGTAGCCGTGAGCCATGCCGATCTCAAGTCCGCGCAGCAGGGGGGACAACCCGGGCCGGTAGGCGGGAAGGTTGCCGATAAAGGTGCGGGTAAAGGCAGAGTCGCTAATGGGGGTGGACAGATGACCCATCTGAGGGTCGCCCTGATAAGGCTTCACCATCTGATTGCTGGTGGAAGTCGTCATGGAAATTTCTCCTATTCTCTAAAATTCTTGATGAAGAACTTTAAGCTAACATTTTAGGGAAGTGTGGGCGATTTCGTCCCGAAAGCGTTAAATAACTTTAGAAAAGTTCATTAAAATCGGCAGGCTAAACTGACTCCTGGCCCGGTAGCTCGGGAAAAGTCTCCTGATCCGATCGCTCAACCGGTGCAGAAACTCAAGGTGTTCTACAGGATTAAGTCGATCATGAATCCCCTCTCGCTGGCTTTAATTTTGGGGACGTTGCCCCTGTTTGCTCAAGTGATGCCCCCCTCGCTCCCCCGTCTTCTGGATCGAGAGGAGGCGATTTCAGAGATGGCCGCTCAGAATCCAGCCTCGACGTCGACGCCGATGGCGATCGCCCGCCGGGTTCCTAATACGACGGGCCAACTGTATCAGCAACGATTGGCGGCCCTCGATGCTGGCCGACTCTATACTCGCTTACCCCGCCATAGTTTCCAAGAGATCTGGGAAGTGGCCCGGCAAAATCCCACCTATGATCAGTGGACCGCTTTATTTCGCGAAGAGGCCCGGGCGATGGCGGCGGGACAGGCTCAGAATCGGCTCTGTGTAACGATTGGCGATTCGTTGACGCAATGGCTCCCGCCGGGCATCTTTGTGGGCGATCGCCTCTGGCTGAATCAGGGGATTAGTGGGGACAATACGGCTCGGATTCGCCAACGGCTTGGCCTGTTAGAGGGAACTCGCCCCAATACGATTTTTGTGATGGCGGGGATCAATGATTTGATTGCGGGTCGCTCGGTTCAGGAAGTTCTCTTTAATTATCAGGATATTATTTATCAACTGCGATCGCGTCATCCCCAGGCCGATGTGGTGGTTCAGTCGATTTTGCCGACGGACCATCAAGCGGTGAGTAACCAAGACATCCGCGCGGTGAATCGGGAATTGGCGGAGATTGCCCGTCAGCAGGGTGCGATATTTCTGGATCTCTATCCTCACTTTAGTGATGAATCGGGCCGCCTGATCTCAGCGTTGAGTACGGATGGGATTCACTTGAGCGATCGCGGTTATGCGCTCTGGCAAAGCTTTTTAGCGCAAATGGAGGAGCAATTGTCCCGCGATCGTTTGGCGGTTGGCCGCTAGTCGTTGAGCGTCAAGGTTGAACGAGGATACCCTAGAACCTGTCATAGAAGGTGCTATTGAGGCGATCGCTAAACTGCAAGAGTTTGATCAACACCAAGGCGGTGAGGGCGTTGGCATGAAGGCCATCGGTGGAAAAGTCTCGCTTGAGATAGCCGTCGTCGTCGGTGATGTAGGGATTGAGATCCAAAAAACGAATTTGAGGATGTTGGGCGAACAAGTGGGCCAGGTTGCGGTTGAGGCGGCGAACTTTGGTGTTGTCTACCCGTTCCATATGGGGATGGGTCAGTTCGGTTGAGCGCGATCGCGGTAAGACGGAGACGACGATAATGGGAACCTGGGGATATTTGCGGCTTAAGGCATTGAGGACAGCCCGGGCATCTTCTTGAATCTCGGAGATTGAGGCCTGTTTGAGTAATTCTGGGGTTGCGGCCCCGAAGAGGATAATTTGGTCTGGCCGCCGGTTCTCGTCTAAGGTTTGCACTTGTTGCAGCGTATCTTGTAGATAGGCGGCGGGGATGCCAAGGTTGAGATCTTCTGGACTGAGAAATTCGTCGGGAATCCCCAGGGCGATGGAACTTCCTAGAATTAACCGTTGTATGGGGGACCCTTGTTGGAGAACTTGATGATATTGGCTCTGTTTCAGGGCTAGATAGTCGGCTTTGCTGGGATACCGTAAGGGGTTGGCGGCGATGGTTTCTCGTCGTTGCCAGTCCTCGGTACTGAGATAGTCCCGAAGCTGCCGAGATTGACTGAGATACCATTGTCGGCCATCCCAACGGCGATCGCCGAGTTGGTTTAATACCCTCTGTTCGGCCCGCGACAGGTTGAGAACGGTGGCGGGGGAGGGGAGTTGGGGGGAGGGTAATACGGGAGAGGTGATCTGAGGTGGCTGTTGGGAGAGGAGGGGTCTGTAATCCTGTTGAGAGGGCTGATTGAGCAGGATGCTGGAACTTTGCCCCAGCAGCAGCAGGCCACTACTGGCGATGGCTAGGTAGAAACAGAGGCGGGGGGAGATCCCGTTCTGCTCAAGCTGGGCCAGGATGAGTGAGAGTTGGGTCCAAAGGGGCGATCGCAAGGGAAGATGACTTTAACTCAATTCTGGGGCAAATTTGGCTCGAATCGACTCGATGCGTTGACGGTTGACGCCTAAATCTGATTCTCCGAGTCGTGAGGCTGAGCGAACTTGAATCACGTTCTCGTCGCTGTCGGCCCAAAACTCAACGTCATCGACGAAACCCATAAGGTTTGAGGTGAATTCGGCATAGAGATAGTCCGGTTCAGCGGTGATAATTTCGGCGTTATCTTGGCTTTCCAAAATCTCTTGTAAACGTTGAATTGCCTGGTTAGGATTTTGTGAGATGGGCAAGGGATCGGTTTGGTGTTCGAGGTCTGAACTTTGGCTAGAGACGCAGTTGGGTGAACTCGGACAAGGGGCCAGTTTCCCGGATGTGACGCCGAGGTTATCGGGCCGAGAGCCGGAAAAGTGCAGAAGACTGGCTAGGTGTAATCCCTGGCTGGGGAATGGCGGTAGGGGGGCGGCTTTCGCGATACGCTCTGGAGTTATTCCTAGGAATAAAATAAGGAATAAAACAAGACTCAGAACTCCAGACAGTCCGGCTTTAAGGGTACGTTTGAACATTTTTTTAAGGGTGATGAATGGAGGAATAGGTGAAGGTTAAAAAAGCCATTGTTTGACTTTTTTAATGTTCGTTTTTTAGGGATGTTTGATCGGTTTTTCAGAAGTTGATTCTGAGTTACGAATAATTCAGGATCAACTCTTGACTAAACTCACAAAATCCTCGATTTGCTGGAGATTACGATCGCCGGCGAGATAGCCAATGCCGCGATGGAGATGTAGGAGAAATTGTTGGGCTAGGGTGTCAGGATCGGTGGGGAGGTTATCCTGATGACACCGTTGTTTGAGGGCGATCGCGTAAGCATCCCCGTCATCCCCGGCAAAGACCCGCCAGGTCATCTCCACGTTGCTATCCATGACGAGTTTAACTGGGGATGGGGGACTCGGTTCGGCCAGCGATCGACATACGGCCCAACGACAGAGAACGTTCCAACGATCAATCCGGGTCTGACGTTTGAGTTTGCTGAGTTGATCTTTGGCCGTTTGCGAGAGGCGCACCCGTTCAACAGGAGGTTCGATCATGGGTGAAAATTAGCTTTGGGGGGTGTCGCTGGGGGCAAAAAAGAGGCGATAGGCCATGTAGCCAACTACGGCGATGACGGCTACACTGATGCCGAGGGTGACGAGACGCATCACGGTCTGAAGAACCGAGAGGCTGAGAACTACGGCCCCGATTCCCACGGCCACTTGGCCAATGGTGGGGAGGGTTTGGAACCAGGTTTTAGCTTGGTTGTACAGCGAGGAGATGGTGGTTTGGGTTTGTTCGGGGAGGGGGTTGGTGTTGGGGCTATCTTGGGATTGAGTGCGATCGCCGAGTTTGCGATCGATGTCGAGTTCCAATTCTTGGAGTTTGCGTTGCCAGTCGGATTGAGAAGCCATAGGACGATTGGGCAAGAGAGTAGTATCGCGGTTCGTTGTCGATCTTCGTATCAATGTCCGTATTGTAGCGAATGGCGGTTGCGGCTTCCAAGGAAGTTAGAGGTGAAAAGCCCGAACCTCAAACCTTTGGGGAGATGAATGACCGTGTTGGGAACTGTCATAGGGATGAGGTTGGCTTGGGGAGTTGGCGGTCACAATAGTAGAGTAACGGTTATAAGCCCAAATCATGGCTTCAGTCAAGATATTCATCAATGTTGAGAGCGATGTTGAGAGCAATGTTGAGAGAGACTGAGGTAGAGGTTTGGGATTTGAGGAGGCTAATGGCGATGAAAGGCAATGCACGAGGATCACTAACGGCGATCGCCCTGGGACTGGTTATCGCCACTCCGACTTTAGCCCAAACGGTTCCCCCCGATGAGGTGTTAGATCTGACTCCGGGTTTTGAGGAGATGGTCTTGGACGGAAACTCGGGGGGAAGCAGCAACAGTCAGGATTGTGGCTATACGGCGGCGCTTCCCAACCATGAACTGACGTTAACGGAAGACTTTAGCTATCTACGCTTGGATGTGTTAGCCGAGGCTAATCCAACTCTATTGGTGATTGGTCCTGATCGCGGCGATCGCTTTTGCGCTCGTAGTCTCCCGCAACAGTCGGGCTATTGGCAAGCGGGAACCTATGAAATCTATGTCGGAGATCTCAATGGTGAGTCGGCCCCGTACCAACTCTCGATTTCCGAAAACCCCTAGTTTGCTTTATGATAGACCCTAGCAATCTGGTTGTCTGTCATTCAAAAACTATGGATATTTTAAGTGCTGGCTGGGCGGGACTTCTCGCGACCTTTACCTTTTCGATCGCTCTGGTGGTCTGGGGTCGTCGCGGCTTCTAGTCTCGGCTGAGGCTTTGTGACTTGATTGAACCCGGTGAGGCTTCTCCCTGAGAACTCACCGGGTTTTGGTCTGCGCTCCTGTATCTCCCTCTCGCGAGGGAGTGCGGGGGTTTATTGTTTTGGTTAGAATGACTGTAGCGGCTTGCTTTTCAAACTGGAGCCTGCTTAACACGAAATATAATATTTGTCAACTTTTTTACCTGTTTTTTGTAGTTCTAAAAGCAAAAGCAACTGCTAACCTGACGTTTACGGAGAGTCTCACATGAGTAACGAAAACCTACAAAAACTTGCCGACTACGGTCAAAGCATCTGGATGGACAATCTCAACCGGTCTGCGATCGAATCCGGTGAGCTAAAATCTCAGATTGAAAGTTTGAATTTACGAGGAATTACCTCGAATCCCAGCATTTTTGAAAAAGCGATTATCGGCAACCAAGTCTATGATGGCGACATCCGGGCTGGGGTTGAGGCGGAGAAATCCCCGGAACAGATTTATGAATCCCTGATTTTTGAAGATATCCGCAACGCCTGTGATATTTTTCGCCCTGTTTATGATGAAACAAATGGGAAAGACGGTTATATCAGCATTGAGGTGTCACCCCATCTGGCGCGGAATATGAAGGACACGTTGGCTGAAGCGCGGCGGTTTAATAACGCGGTCGATCGCCCCAATGTGATGATTAAGATTCCCGGAACCTTAGAGGGGTTTGCGGCCATTGAACAGGCGATCGCCGATGGCATCAATGTCAATGTCACGCTCCTGTTTGCAGTCGAAGATTACAAACAAGCCGCCTGGGCCTATATCCGTGGCTTAGAAACCCGTGTTCAGAACGGACAGCCGGTGGATAACATCGCCTCGGTGGCCAGTTTCTTCCTCAGCCGCATTGATAGCAAAGTCGATGATGCGTTGGATAAACGCCTCGAAGCCGGTGCGGATGCTGAGTTGGTTAACTCTATTAAGGGTAAGGTGGCGATCGCCAATGCTAAGATTGCCTATCAAGCCTATGAGGAGATTTTCAGCAGCGATCGCTGGCAGGCCCTGGCTGAGAAAGGCGCCAGTCCCCAACGCCTCCTCTGGGCCAGTACCAGCACCAAAAACCCCGACTACAGCGATGTCATGTACGTTGAGGAACTGGTGGCGGACAACACGGTTAACACCATTCCCCCGAGTACCTTAGAGGCCTTCGCCGACCACGGTCAACCGCAACCCGATACGGTTCATCGAAATCTCGACGCGGCCGATCAGGTGATTGAACATCTCAACCACCCGGATATTCAGATTAACCTGGACTCGGTGATGGCGGAGTTGATTGAGGAAGGGATTGACAAGTTTATTCAACCCTATGAATCCTTGATGAGTTCCATTGAGGAGAAAACCAAAGCCGTCTCAGAGACACCGGAACAAGTCGCAAGTTAATACCCAGACTAGCGATTTGAGTTGACCCCGAGATATTCTTGCCGTAGCGGCTGTCTCAATTGTTGGGACAGTCGCTACATTGATAGTTCTGTTAATTTAATATCTGCTTGTTTTTCAATGGCTTTCAATGTTCCAATAGGTATGTTTTTTTTACTATGAATTGGAATAATAGCGGTCTGTCGGCTTGTGGGGTTGAACAACTTCAGGTAGGAGCCGGTCTGAGAAACTTCAAGAAATCCTGCTGTTTTTAATTTTCTAATGACCTGCTTTGCCGTCAATCGGGGATATCTTGGCATGGAATTCTCAAAGCGCCAGTTCTACAACATCTTGAGGGTTTTGAGTTTCCAAAAATTCATCTGGGATTGGCTCTAACATGAGAGCGATCGCATCCTTAAGCTGTGCGATCGCCTCGTCACGACTTTCTCCAAACGACGAGACAAAGTTTAACTCTGGACAAGTTGCCGAATATAACTGAGAGACCTCATCCCACTCAATAATTGCTCTAACATTCATGGTTAACCCTCTAAAGGTGATAACATCTCCAAATTCATTAACCGAAATGCCCCTAGTGACGCACTTATCCCTAGGGGCATCCTTCGCCATACGGTAACTATTGAACCGTCGTAAACTCTTCCGCTTGTTCAAACAACTTCGGCAATTCCTCATCAGTCCGATGGGGCAGGCCATAGATATCCCGATAAAGATTATCATAAGCCACCGCCGACTTGCGCCAACTGAAGTCTTGACGCATGGCTCGTTGTTGTAACTTGCGCCAGTCGTTCTTATAGCGGAACGACTCCCAAGCACGAGCCAAACAGGTGTATAAATCCAGAGCCTCGTAGCGGTCAAAACAGAACCCAGTTCCCGCCTCTTTCATGGGATCATGGTGGGAGACGGTATCCACTAATCCTCCCGTACGGCGAACAATGGGGAGACAGCCATACCGCATCGCTAACATTTGGCTAATCCCACAAGGTTCAAAGCGACTCGGCATCATAAAGGCATCGGTTCCGGCGTAGATGCGGCGGGCCAATTGGTCGTTATAGAGAAGATAACTGGCCATGCGCCCAGGATAGCGGGTGCTGAGTTGCCACATTTGGGTTTCGTAGTAGCGATCGCCCGTTCCCAAGAGAACAAACTGACAATCACTATAGGCCATAAAGCGATCGAGAATTTGCAGGAGTAAATCAATCCCCTTCTGTTCCACTAACCGAGTCACCATGCCAATCATGAAGGTCTCGGCATTGACTTGTAAGCCCAATTCTTCCTGAAGCGCAATTTTATTGGCGGCGCGTTTTTCAACGGTGTCTGCCGTGTAATTTTGCTTCAGGGCTGTATCCGTTTCTGGGTCATAACTCTCGGTATCAATGCCATTGAGAATACCACTGAGTTTACCGCTAATGAACGAGAGCAAGCCCTCAATTTTTTCCCCATATTCAGCGGTTTTAATCTGTTCCGCGTAGGTGGGGGAGACTGTATTCACCTTATTGGCGAACTGCACCGCAGCGGCCATGGTGTTATGGCCCTGCATATACCAAGGACACCAGGTGATGCGATCGAGATACCACCGCCAGGGACCTTGATAGGCCAAGTTATGAATCGTAAACACCGTAGTAATGTCCGGCGATTGATTCATCCAAACAGGAATCATGCCGGTGTGCCAATCATGACAATGCATGATATCCGGTTTCCAGTAATTCCAGGCAAATTCCGCCGCCCCATTCGCGAACAGAGTAAAACGCCAATCCTCATCCTCGCCATGATAGACGCGACGGGGCATAAACGCCGGATGACCAAACAGATAGAGGGGAACATCACTCTTGGGGAGTTTGGTTTCGTAGACAGCGAAGTTTTGGAACATCGCATGGCCCCACCAAACGGGGTCTTGGGGAATCTCGATTTTGTCAGGAAGAAAGCCGTAATAGGGCATAAACACCCGCACGTCATGGCCCAGTTTTCGTAGATACCGGGGGAGTGCGCCCACCACATCGCCCATTCCACCCACTTTAGCGAGTGGTGCGGCTTCTGCCCCAACAAAGAGAATTCGCATGATCTACCTCGGTTGCACGTCTGGATGTCTCAAATCTGATTGTCACAGTAGCAGATTTTTCCCCTTGGCCAACATCTTTCGGCCAGAGTTTGGGCTAGAAGCCTCAGTGGTAGACTCGGGGGAGACTTGGAGGTGAGGCGATGACCGCAATTGATTTAAAAGAAAGGCTGTTAGGGTTGAGTCTCTGGCAGAAGCGTCAACTCGTCCGCTTCCTGACGGATAGCTTGGGAAACAGTTCAGATTGAGGCATCGCAGTCTGAGACGATTCCCCTCTCGGTGTTTTTGCAGCAGTCCCCCTGAGCCTCCGTGGTTGATGAGCAGGAGTTGCAGTACGATGGATGGGGTTAACCTCCCACAATGAATTGCTCCTGAGTGTGCTTGAGCTAAGATGAAGTTCTAACGGTCGCTTGGTGAGTATGCCTAACAAAGACTTTTACCATGACACAGTTAAGACAGCACTGGTTCGGGAGGGGTGGCAAATTATCGCAGAGAACTATGCACTCACCCTAGGGGGCGATCGCCTTTATGTAGATCTAGCAGCCGAGAAACCTATAGCCTTGGAACGGGACGATGAGAGAATCCTGGTAGAAGTCAAGAGTTTTCTAGGAAAGTCTTTTTTCTTTGAATTAGAACGGGCTGTGGGTCAATATGTAATTTATCGGGACATCTTGGAGGAAACAGATTCAGAGTTCACGCTATATCTGGCGGTTCCGTTAGACACCTATAGCCAAGGCTTTCAGCGGTATTTAGCGGATACCATTATCCGACGTAATCAGATTAAACTATTAGTCTTCGATCCCATTGAGGAGGTGGTTGTAACATGGATAGACAATCCCAATCTATGATTGAGTTGCGAGCGGCGGTTCGGCAAGTGATCTCGGATTATCATCAGCTCAACTTGCAAGCTGATTCCACCCTGGAGACGGTTCCTGTCCTCGATGAAGATAGCGATAACTATTTGCTATTGCTGATGGGTTGGGAACATTCGCGGCGGGTAAAAACTGTACAGATTCACCTTCGAATTAAGGCGGGACGGATCTTAATTGAGGAAGATTGGACAGAAGAGGGGGTGATTGAGGATCTCCTGAGGTTGGGAATCTCCCCTGACTTGATTGTTTTGGCATTTCACCCGCCCAACCAGCGTCAAGGGAGTATGGCGATCGCCTAGAGACCAGTCAGGCTCCCCTCACCCAAAATTCAACGGGTCCACATCCACCGCCAAGCGAACCTTCGGCGGACAGACATCGCGCAACCGCTGCAACTGACCCTGCAACTCCACCCGGTCCTGACTGGGGAACTTCAACAAAATCTGCCAACGATAGCGGTCCGACACCCGCAACACCGCCGCCGGAACCGGTCCAAGCACCTCATAGCCAGCGCAACTGGCCGCATCCTCCTGCAACATCTCCCCCATCTGCATCGCCGTGGCTTCGACTAATTCCGCATCCAAACCACTCAATCGCACCAACAGCAAGCGGCCATAAGGGGGATAGTCCAACGCCTCCCGCTGGTCCAATTCCGCCTCAACAAAGGCCCCATAATCGTATCGCTGAACGGCTTGCACCACCGGATGTTCCGGGGTATAGGTTTGCAGAATCACCCGTCCGGGGTCGTCCCCCCGTCCAGCACGGCCCGCCACCTGGGTTAAGGTCTGAAACGCTCGTTCCCCGGCCCAATAATCCGAGAGGTTCAACAGTCCATCAGCGGCGACAATTCCCACGAGAGACACTGAGGGCAAATCTAACCCCTTGGTTAACATCTGCGTCCCGACTAATAATTGAGCGTCTCCCTGAGAAAAACGAGTTAATAATGCCCGATGTGCGCCCTTATTTCGGGTCGTGTCACTGTCAAAACGAATGGCATTTAAATCAGGGAAATTACGAGCCAGTTCCTGCATCACTCGTTGTGTTCCACTGCCAAAAAACTTGAGATAGGGGGAGCCACATTCAGGACAATTTCGGGGATGTTGCCGGGTGTAACCGCAATAGTGACAGCGTAATAATTGATTGGCGCCTTCGTGGGTATGGTGATAGGACAAGGAGACATCACAATGGGGACACTCGATGACATAGCCGCAACTGCGACAGGAAACAAAGCTACTATGGCCACGGCGATGGATAAATAAAATTCCCTGTTTTCCGGTTTCACTGAGGTCTCTGAGAGCCTGTTGCAAGGCTAGGCTAAAAATGGAGCGATTGCCTCGTTTGAGTTCTCCCCGGAGGTCGATAATTTCAATGGGAGGCATGGGGCGAGATTGGACTCGCTCGGGGAGAGAAAGATAGTGCCGTTGTGGGTGATTTTGGCGGCAATCTAACCAGGTGGCTAAGGATGGGGTTGCTGAGCCTAAAATTAAGGGGCAATCTTCTAATTCAGCCCGCCATTTCGCCACCGTTCGCCCATGATAGGTGGGGGCGGGACGGTCTTGTTTGAAACTACTATCATGTTCCTCGTCCAGCACAATTAGCCCCAGACGGGGGAGAGGGGAGAAAATGGCGGATCGGGTTCCGATGACCACTTGCGGCTCTCCTGCGAGCATCTGTCGCCAGGTATCGAAACGTTCACCATCGGATAGGGCGCTGTGATAGACGGAGACGCGATCGCCGAACCGGGCGCGGAAGCGATCAGTCAGTTGGGGGGTTAGGCCAATTTCGGGAACGAGAATTAGGACGGATTGTTGTTGGGCTAAAATGGGGGCGATCGCCTGCAAATAGACTTCCGTTTTCCCGGAACCGGTCACTCCATGCAACAACATTTCACAGTAGTGAGACTGTTGCAAAATCTGCTGCAACGCCTGAGATTGCGCTGGCGTAAGCTCTTTGTCCGTATCAGCCGCGACGCTCACTCCTCTCTCCCGGCGCAACACTTCTCGCCCTTCGACGACGAGACACTCGCAACGTTCCAGATTGCTAATTGTGGCGCGAGTGGTACGCGCAATTTGTAATAAATCCGTTAGCCAGAGTTCTCCTCCATGACGTTGAAGGATAATCAGCACCTCTTTTTGACGTTTGGTGAGTTCTGTATAGACAATTGGAGAAACATCGATAAGAATCACCGCCTGTTTGAGTTTGGGTTGAGCCGGGCGGGGGGTTTCTAGGTAACTTTGGGCGTAATTTCGTTGGACTAAATCGCGAATTCCTCGACTGGCTCCAGGAATTTTTTGCTGTACATAGGTGGCGCTATAGTGGTCTGATTTTCCATTTTGCAGGAGATCGAGAACCCGCCGGGCGATGGGAGAAAGGAACTGTTCGGCCCCAGGGGGAATGGCCTCGGGGTTGAGGCGAATGCGGCGTTGCGATCGCTGTAGAAGTCCGGGGGGAAGGGCGACGCGAATCACTTGCATCAGGGGCGTGTAATAGTACTCTGCCACCTGTTCGAGGAGTTGCCAATAGTGAGGGGGAAAGAAGCCTCGGGTGATGATATCGTCAACGGCTTTGATGCGATCGCGGTCAAGGTCTGGGGGGGG
>LSZA01000009.1 GCA_001637315.1 Phormidium willei BDU 130791
GGAACGTTCGAGCCAATGTTCTCGGCGTTCGCCTAGAAGCTGGGCTTGTTTGTGTGACCTGTGGACTCATACAGTCTCAGGTTAGCACCGACACCCCCACCTCGCCCAAGGCAGGTGGGGTGAGCTTCATGCATCAATGGCTGTACCTAAACAGTGGGATGACTGCTATGACGATCGCCTCTGAGAAAACCCAAGCCCCCATCATCTACCCCGATTGCGACGGAAACCCCATGTCCGACAACACCAAGCAATTCCGTTGGATTGTCACGATTAAGGAGAACCTAGAAATTCTCTTTGCTGACCGCGACGATATCTTCGTAGCTGGAGATTTACTCTGGTATCCCCAGGAAGGTAATAATAAACTGCGCCAAGCCCCTGATGTCATGGTGGCGATTGGACGACCGAAGGGCGATCGCGGCAGTTATAAACAATGGGAAGAAGAGAACATTGCCCCGCAAGTGGTCTTTGAAATTCTCTCCCCCGGTAATCGCCTTAAAGAAATGGCGAAAAAGCTCAAGTTTTATGACCAGTATGGCGTAGAAGAATACTACATTTTCGATCCAGATCGCCTCGACTTTCACGGGTGGCTACGGGATGAGGCGGGTGGCCTCAGCGTCATCGACAGCCCCGAAATTTGGACCAGTCCCCGCTTAGGAATTCGTTTTGATCTACAAGAGGACCAATTCACCATCTACCGCCCCGATGGACAGCGGTTTCTCACCCCCACGGAACTAGCGAAACAAGCTGAAGCTGAACGTCAGCGGGCCGATAATGCTGAGCAACGAGTGCTTGAACTGGAGGCTCGCCTACGACAACTGGGACAAGAGATAGATGAATAACTCTTAATCCGTCAACTTTGAAGAGAGAAACCCCCAGTCTGAGGACAAACTGGGGGTCTGGGGTTAGATGCGATCGCAATACCGGGGAAATTAAGCCGGAACGAGGGCTTCTTCCAAGTTCATCCAGCGCACAAACCGCTCACCACCCACTTCAACCACCACTTTGACGCGGGGTTCAATTTTCGGCAGGGCCGTGAGATATTCGAGTTCTTGACGGGAAAGAACCCGACCATCAATAATCCAAAGTAATAGCCCCTTGCAGTCTTTGGGGAGATTCTCTAATTCTGTGGTCACGACTGGGGGCAGATAGGCGATCGGACCCACTGCACCATCGCCATAGTCTTTTTTCCCTAAGTGGGGCGGACGCACCCCGTGAACGCCCATCAGGTACGCCGCTAAGTCTCCTAAACCCCGAGCGTTGAGGGTAACGTTGCTATAGCCAGCGGCTCGGACTCGCCGTTGGTAGCGGCCGGCGAACCCGCCTTCGAGGGGAGCATAAACGGCTAAGGACCCGGCATTCTCCAAGTCTCGTAGAAATTTTTTACCGTTGATCAAGAGTCCCATAATGTAATTCGTAAGATTCTAGGTTGTCTAACTTGCGTGCAGGAACCGCAATTGTCGCTCAGACCTTAGTATAGACCCAAGCTTAGGCCGAGTCCTTAATCCCGAGGGGCGATCGCGCTTCCCACACGCTTCGCGATCGCCCCCCAAAACCTCCCTCCCCAACCCCAATCCCAAAAAGATTTTGTATCCACCTAGACACTTGCCACAAAATACTATATATTAGGAAGTTGCGACTGAAACTCGTAAGAAGCGCTCGAACGACTCGACCTGAGTTGTTCATTGCATCGCGCCGCCTAAGTGGGACTGGCTAGTTTCCCAGCAAGGCATCCCGGTCGCAAGCGTAGAGGCTTTTCCCAGCGTCTCAAACCCTAAATTTGGGGCGATGCGGGAAGACGGAGATGGGTTGTTTAAGCTCTCCTAACCGAGACTTGAGCAGGTCAATCCGGGGATACTGGGTCAATTCCTAGCAAACTGCTGAATTTTCCTAAGTCTCAACCGAACCTAAACTCGGTCGCCTCGGAATCAGCTTTCGCGAAACCCCAGCCAACAAATCTGCGATCGCCAAGATCACCCTCAGACGCACTCCAACCCCGGAGTGCCGTTCTAGAGTGACTTGGTGTTGGTCTGGCGCGACGTTGAACTCTCGGGTAGGATCGCAGCCCGCCTATCTTCAGTCTGTGTAGTGGCGAAACAAGGAGAAAGCAGTACCGTGTCTGTTGGGATTCTCGGCAAAAAGGTCGGCATGACCCAAATCTTTAGCGAAGATGGCAAAGCCATCCCCGTTACAGTCGTCGAAGCCGGTCCGTGTAAAATCACACAAATCAAAACCAAAGAAACCGACGGTTACGAAGCCGTCCAGATTGGTTACGAGGACGTTAAACCTAAAAACCTTAACCAACCCTTACTGGGTCATCTGAAAAAATCCGATGCCCCCCCTCTGCGTCACCTCCGTGAATATAAACCGCAGAGTGTCAGTGAATATGAACTAGGGCAAACCCTCACCGTAGAACTGTTCAGCGATGGTCAACTCATCGACGTGAGCGGCAACAGCATCGGTCGAGGCTTTGCTGGATATCAAAAGCGCCACAACTTCAAACGTGGGCCAATGTCTCACGGGTCAAAAAACCACCGCTTACCCGGTTCAACCGGCGCCGGAACCACCCCCGGTCGAGTCTACCCCGGTAAACGGATGGCCGGTCGTAAAGGCGGCCGTCGCGTCACCGTGCGTAAACTCACCGTCGTCAAAACTGACCTGGAAAACAACTTAATCCTCGTCAAAGGTGCCGTTCCCGGCAAACCTGGCACAGTATTGAGCCTCAGTCCAGCCAACATCGTTGGTCAATCGTAAACGTCCCATCCTGGAACAAAACACAGACAATCAACATGGTTAATTGTGTCGTTCGCAACTGGCAAGGTGAAGAAGTGGGACAAGCTTCCCTTGACCTCAACGTTGCCAAAGAAGAAACCGCAGCCCACATCGTCCATCGCGCCCTCGTGCGTCAGATGGCGAATGCGCGCCAAGGAACCGCATCGAGTAAAACCCGCGCTGAAGTGCGCGGTGGCGGTCGCAAACCCTGGCGGCAAAAAGGAACCGGTCGCGCTCGTGCAGGTTCTATCCGTTCTCCCCTCTGGAGAGGTGGTGGTGTCATTTTTGGACCCAAACCTCGGGATTACAACCTCAAAATGAACCGCAAGGAACGGCGGCTGGCCCTGAGAACAGCCTTCCAAAGCCGCTCAGAAGACCTCATTGTGGTCGAAGAGTTCGCCGAGGAATTTCCCCGTCCCAAAACCCAAGACCTAGCCGCCGCACTCAAGCGTTGGGGAGTTGAGTCCGAGCAAAAAGCCCTGCTCATTTTGCCCGAACTACCCGACAACATTTATCTGTCGGCCCGTAACCTAGAGCGGTTAAAAGTCATCACCGCCACCAATCTCAACGTTTACGACCTCTTGCACGCCGACGCCATCATTACCACGGCGGCTGGGTTAGCCAAGATTCACGAGGTTTACAATGACTAAACCCCTTGACCCCCGGACCCTACCCGACCTCATCAAACGTCCCATCATCACCGAGAAAGCGACCTTGCTGATGGAGACAAATCAATATGTCTTCGACGTGTCGCCCACAGCGACCAAGCCGGAAATTAAAGCCGCCGTCGAACAAGTCTTTGATGTCAAGGTCATTTCCGTCAACACCAGCACCCCTCCCCGCAAGAAAAAACGGGTCGGGCGCTTCATCGGTTACAAGAGCCAATACAAACGGGCCATTGTCCGTCTGGCCGAGGGCGACACCATTCCGCTGTTCCCAGACGTGTAATCCAGACATGTAAGCCAATCGGTCTTTACTTAGCAAACCCCAGCCAAGGTCAATACTATGGGTATCCGCTCATACCGCCCTTATACTCCGGGAACTCGACAGGCGACCGTTTCGGACTTCGAAACTATTACCCGCGATAAGCCCGAAAAGAGCCTAACTAAATCCAAACACCGCGCCAAAGGTCGTAATAACCGAGGCGTGATTACCTGCCGTCATCGTGGTGGCGGTCACAAACGTCGCTATCGTCTCATCGACTTCCGACGGGACAAACATAACATTCCCGCCAAAGTCGCTCAGATTGAATACGACCCTAACCGTAACGCTCGCATTGCCCTGCTGCATTATCTCGACGGTGAAAAGCGTTACATCCTGCACCCGACGGGACTCGCCGTTGGAACCCGGATTGTTTCCGGTCCCGAGGCTCCCATCGAAGTTGGGAATGCTCTGCCCCTGGCGAACATTCCCTTAGGGACCACGGTTCACAACGTTGAACTCAACCCCGGACGCGGTGGACAAATCGTCCGCGCCGCCGGAACCAGCGCTCAGGTGGTGGCTAAAGAAGGTAACTTCGTCACCCTGAAACTGCCGTCAACGGAAGTTCGCATGGTGCGCCGTGAATGCTACGCCACCATCGGCCAAGTCGGCAACGCCGACGCGAGAAACCTAACCCTCGGGAAAGCTGGTCGTACTCGCTGGAAAGGTCGTCGTCCTCAAGTTCGAGGCAGCGTCATGAACCCGGTAGACCACCCTCATGGTGGGGGTGAAGGCCGCGCCCCCATTGGTCGCAGCGGTCCGGTCACTCCTTGGGGTAAACCCACCTTGGGCATGAAAACCCGCAAGAAAAACAAACAGAGCAGCAAATACGTGGTGCGGCGTCGCCGGAAGACCTCCAAGCGGAGCCGGGGCGGACGCGAGAGCTAACACATTCTCGTATTTTTGTCAAGCCCTTTGGGGCAAGCTTTGTTTTGTCCGCCGGACACCCCCCGTTTATCCCCCTGTTTGCAATACCTATGAGTCGATCGCTAAAAAAAGGCCCCTTCATCGCCGATAGCTTGATGAAGAAACTCGAGGCCCTCAACGCCAAAAACGAAAAACAGGTCATCAAGACCTGGTCTCGTGCCTCGACCATCGTGCCACAAATGATTGGACATACCATCGCCGTCCATAACGGCCGGGCTCATGTCCCCGTTTACGTCAACGAGCAGATGGTTGGACACAAACTCGGAGAATTCGCCCCGACGCGCACCTTCCGAGGTCACGCCAAAAGCGACAAAAAAGTCCGCCGATAACCTGAAAACGAGTAAGGAGAAGCCTGATGGCTGTCGATACCACTGAACAAGTGAAGGCGATCGCGCGTTACGTCCGCATGTCCCCCAAAAAAGTGCGTCGTGTCCTCGACCAAGTTCGAGGTCGCTCCTATCGGGAAGCACTGATCATCCTGGAGTTCATGCCCTATCGCGCCTGTGAGCCTGTGCTGAAAGTCCTACGCTCCGCCGTGGCTAACGCCGAGCATAACCAAGGACTTGACCCCCAAACCCTAGTCGTTAGCGAAGCCTTCGCCGACGAAGGACCCGGTCTAAAACGCTACCGCCCCCGCGCCCAGGGTCGCGCCTACGCCATTCGCCGACCCACCTGCCATATCACTGTGGCAGTGGCGCCTGACTACGAAGAAGACTAAGAGAGGACTCGACACTCGTGGGACAAAAGATTCACCCAACAGGTTTTCGCCTTGGGATTACCCAAGAGCACCGATCACGGTGGTTTGCCGATAGCAAACGCTATCCCGAACTGCTGCGCGAAGACCGTCTGATTCGGGACTATATCAGTAAAAATCTCAATAACGCCGGCATTTCCGAAGTCCACATCGAGCGCAAAGCCGACCAAGTGGACCTCGAAATTCGCACCGCCCGTCCCGGTGTGGTCGTCGGTCGTGGTGGCAGTGGCATTGAGAGCCTACGAACCAACCTACAAGCTCAACTCGGCGGAACCAACCGTCAAATCCGCATCAACGTCGTTGAAGTGGCCCGAGTTGACGCCGACTCTGGCTTGATTGCCGAATACATTGCCCAGCAACTCGAACGTCGGGTCTCCTTCCGGCGAGTTGTCCGCCAAGCCATCCAACGGGCTCAGCGCGCTGGCGTCGAAGGTATCAAAGTGCAAGTGTCTGGACGGCTCAACGGTGCAGAAATTGCCCGGACTGAATGGACACGCGAAGGTCGGGTCCCCCTGCATACCCTGCGGGCTGACATCGACTATAGCTACCGCACCGCCCGTACCGTGTACGGCATCTTGGGCGTGAAAGTCTGGATTTTTAAAGGCGAAATCCTGCCCGGACAAACCGATAAACCCGCTCCGAGCGCCCCTCAACCCCGTCGTCGCCAACAGCGTCGTCGCCAATTTGAAGACCGTTCCAACGAAGGATAAGCCTCAACCATTGCTTCGGCAATTGTGAGACCCATCCTGCCCTTGTCCACCGTTTGATCCGTTGATCATGCTTAGTCCCAAACGTACTAAATTCCGCAAACAACATCGCGGGCGGATGCGCGGCTTAGCAACCCGTGGGAACACCGTTGATTTCGGTGATTTCGGACTCCAGGCCTTAGAACCGTCCTGGATTACCTCCCGCCAAATCGAAGCCAGCCGTCGTGCGATGACCCGCTACATCCGACGCGGGGGAAAAATCTGGATTCGCCTGTTTCCCGACAAACCCGTTACGATGCGCCCTGCTGAAACCCGGATGGGTTCTGGTAAAGGGAACCCTGAATTTTGGGTCGCCGTGGTTAAACCCGGTCGCATGATGTTTGAAATCGCCGGGGTTCCCGAGGAAACCGCTCGGGAAGCGATGCGCTTGGCATCCTTTAAGTTGCCCATTAAGACCAAGTTTATCAAGCGCGAAGGAGAGTAAACCCACTATGGCTCTACCCCAAATCGAAGAGGTCCGCAACCTCTCGGCTGAACAACTCAACGAGCAGGTTCTCGAGGTTAAAAAACAACTGTTTGATCTGCGCTTACAACAAGCCACCGGACAGTTGGAGAAAACCCACCAGTTCAAACATCTGCGCCATCGTTTGGCTCAACTGCTGACGGTCGAAGGGGAACTCAAGCGCAAAGCAGCGGCAGAAGCAGCTTCTCAAGCGGCTCCTGAGGTTTCAACTCAGTCCACGCCGGTTGTTGAAACTACCGAAGCGGCCCCAGCTCCTTCTGAAGCTGCCGCCGAAACCGCCAGCGAAGAGGAGTAGGAGCAGTGAGTTCACTGCAAACCCGTCACTCCCTTGATACATCTCTCATCCCCATTTGTTATGGCAGTTAAAGAAAGAATTGGCACCGTCGTCAGCAACAAAATGGATAAAACCGTTGTTGTTGCTGTAGAAACTCGGGTTCCTCACCCCAAATATGGGAAAACGATGGTTCAGACTCGTCGCTATAAAGCCCACGACGAAAACAACGACTGCAACGAGGGCGATCGCGTCCGTATTCGTGAATCGCGCCCTCTGAGCAAACAAAAACGCTGGGTAATCGTCGAAACCCTCAGCCACGCCAGCGGAGTATAACCCTCCCCTGAGCCATTCCCTTGTTCACCGAACCCCCCATAAGGGAGACCGACCGTGATTCAAAAAGAAACCTACCTCAATGTAGCTGACAACAGCGGGGCGCGGAAGCTCATGTGCATCCGTGTCCTCGGGGGGAATCGTCGTTATGCCCACGTTGGCGACACTGTGATCGCCGTCGTTAAAGACGCACTCCCCAATATGCCCATCAAAAAATCGGACATCGTCCGCGCCGTCATCGTCCGCACCCGTAAAAATCTTTTGCGGGAAAGCGGTATGAGCATTCGCTTTGATGACAACGCCGCCGTGATTGTCAACCCCGAAGGAAATCCCCGAGGTACCCGCGTCTTCGGACCTGTAGCCCGGGAACTGCGGGAGAGAAACTTCACCAAAATTGTATCCCTCGCGCCGGAGGTCCTATAAATGGCTAAAAAACAACGCCAAACCACCCCCGTTCGCCACAAAATGCACGTCAAAACCGGCGATACCGTCCAACTGATTGCCGGTAAAGATAAAGGTAAAGTCGGCGAAGTCCTGCGAGCCATCCCTGAAACCAGTCAGGTGATTGTCAAAGGCGTCAACATTCGCACCAAGCATGTCAAACCCACCCAAGAGGGTGAATCCGGTAGCATCAATACCTACGAAGCTCCGGTTCACAGCTCCAATGTCATGCTCTACTCCAATAAAGAAAAAGTGGCCAGTCGGGCTTGCTATACCTTTACCGAAGACGGTCGTAAAGTTAGAAAGCTCAAAAAAACTGGCGAAATCATTGACTAACCCTCAACTCGGGCGATCGCACCCCGACCCCAGTCCTGACCCAGACCAGGACATCATCGAGACATCACGATCATGACACAGCGACTCAAAACCCTCTACTTAGAGACCATTGTTCCGAAACTCAAATCCGAGTTTAACTACGAGAACATCCACCAAGTCCCCCGACTGTCTAAAATCACCGTCAACCGAGGCTTGGGTGAAGCGTCCCAAAACGCCAAAGCCCTTGAATCCTCCTTGCGGGAATTAGCCGTCATCACCGGACAAAAACCTGTGGTCACTCGTGCTAAAAAATCCATTGCTGGCTTTAAAGTCCGCGAAGGAATGCCCGTCGGGGTCATGGTAACGCTCCGTCGAGAACGGATGTATGCCTTCCTCGACCGACTGATCAGCATTTCCCTACCCCGGATTCGCGACTTTCGTGGCATTAGTCCCAAAAGTTTTGATGGTCGAGGCAACTACACCCTTGGGGTCCGAGAACAATTGATCTTCCCCGAAGTGGATTACGACAGTATTGACCAATTGCGGGGGATGGACATTTCAATTGTCACCACGGCAAATAACGACGAAGAAGGTCGTGCATTGCTCAAGGAAATGGGAATGCCCTTCCGCAGTAATTGAGGCAGGTTAGATAAGAGGAAACTATGGCGGCTAACGACACCATTGCAGATATGCTGACGCGCATTCGCAATTCAACCTTGGCGCGGCACGACACGACGCAAGTGCCGTCCACCAAGATGACGCGCAGCATTGCCCAAGTCTTACAAGACGAAGGCTTCATTTCAAATTTCACAGAAGACGGCGAAGGCATCAACCGCCATCTCGTCATCTCACTCAAGTACAAAGGCAAACATCGTCAACCCACCATCAAGAAGCTTAAGCGCGTCAGTAAGCCGGGCTTACGAGTCTATTCCAACCGGAAAGAACTCCCCCGCATTTTAGGCGGAATCGGTGTTGCCATCATTTCCACCTCCCACGGGATCATGACCGATCGCGAAGCCCGTCGCCAAGGCGTTGGCGGAGAAGTTCTCTGCTACGTCTACTAGGCCCGAGGGCTAGTAGCACCCGTCTCTCATCCCGTTCCACCCGTAAGACAACCGCAGAGAAACCGCAATGTCTCGAATTGGCAAACGTCCTATACCCGTTCCGAAGAACGTCACCGTTAACATCGACGGACAAGCCGTGTCCGTCAAAGGTCCTCTAGGGGAACTCTCACGAGACTTCCCCCGCGAAGTTAGCTTCACCCAGGACGACGACGGAACGCTCCTGGTGACCCGTCGCGACGAGTCCCGTCCATCCCGCGCTCGTCATGGACTCAGCCGTACCCTGTTAGCCAACATGGTCGATGGGGTCTCCAAAGGCTTTGAACGGCGACTCGAAATCCAAGGCGTGGGCTATCGTGCCCAAGTCCAAGGTCGGAAACTGATTCTCAATGTTGGCTACAGTCAACCCTTTGAGCTGACCCCACCTGAGGGCATTGATATCAGCGTCGAAAATAACACCAACGTCATTGTTAAAGGGATTAACAAAGAAATCGTTGGCAACGTCGCCGCTCAAATTCGTGGCGTGCGTCCCCCTGAAGTCTATAAAGGCAAAGGGATTCGCTACGCTGGCGAACAAATCCGTCGTAAAGCTGGGAAAGCCGGAAAAAAATAATTTCCTCTGGCAATGCCCTCAGGCTTTTAATTTCCCTTTACCTTCAGGCTTTTCAAACGCCGATTCCCTATTGTCACTATGAAACTGACCCGAAAGCAGTCCACCCATCGCCGACATCGTCGGATTCGCCGTAAAGTGCAGGGAACCACGGAACGCCCGAGAGTGGCTGTCTTCCGTTCTAACCAGCACATTTATGTCCAGGCGATTGATGATACCCAACATCACACCGTAGCCACCGCGTCCACCCTCGATCCCGATTTACGGGCCAACCTCTCGGGAAGCGCCACCTGTGAAGCTTCGGCAAAAGTGGGTGAACTTCTCGCCAAACGCCTTCAGGACAAAGGCATTGACAAAGTTGTATTCGATCGCGGGGGCAACCTCTATCACGGTCGAGTGCAAGCCTTAGCTGAAGCCGCTCGTGAAGCGGGTCTTCAGTTCTAAAACGTCTCTCAAACGTACTACGCACGACAGGATCCAACATGGCAGAACAACGCGATCGTCGCAAAAAAGGCAACCGTAACCGCGAAAAAGACTCCGAATGGCAAGAGCGCGTCGTCCAGATTCGCCGCGTCACCAAAGTGGTCAAGGGTGGTAAAAAACTCAGCTTCCGCGCCATTGTTGTCGTTGGTAATGAACGAGGACAAGTTGGTGTAGGTGTGGGTAAAGCCGGTGATGTCATCGGTGCCGTCAAAAAAGGCGTGGCCGATGCCAAAAAACATACCGTTACCGTCCCCCTCAACAAAGCTAGTTCCATTCCCCACCGCATTAACGGAGAAGCTGGAGGCGCTCGTGTCATGATGCGTCCCGCGTCCGCCGGTACGGGGGTAATTGCCGGGGGAGCCGTTCGGACTGTCCTCGAATTAGCCGGTGTTCGTAACATCCTGGCTAAACAACTCGGGTCGAGTAACCCCCTAAACAATGCTCGGGCCGCCGTCGATGGACTCTCAGCCTTACGCACCTTTGGCGATGTGGCCAAAGAACGGGATATTCCGCTTGAGCAAGTCTTTTCCTAAAGACCGCTCTAGTCCGAACTCAATCCCCAAATCCGGTTAACAGTTGACCCCAGGGTTCGCTGTTTCCTAACGGGCGACCCGATCGGCACGCCCCAACCAAACTGTTCACTGTTCACTGTTATACATCATGAGATTACAAGACGTTCAGCCGCAACCCGGCTCTAAAAAACGCCGCCGTCGTCTCGGTCGTGGGATTGCTGCCGGACAAGGGGCAAGCTGCGGCAAAGGAATGCGCGGTCAAAAGTCTCGCTCCGGTGGTGGCACCCGACCGGGATTTGAAGGGGGTCAAATGCCTCTATACCGCCGCGTCCCGAAGCTCAAACACTTTACGGTTATTAATCCGAAACAGTACACTGTTGTTAATGTGGGTCAACTGGCCTCCCTCGACGCTAACAGCGACGTCACCTTGGCCTCTGTGCTCGATGCAAAGATTGTTAACGCCGCCCAAGGTCCTCTAAAAATCTTAGGTGATGGTGAGTTGACAGTTGCTTTGACCGTGACAGCGGCGGCCTTTACTCAAAGTGCCCGTCAGAAAATTGAAGCCGCTGGCGGTCGCTGTGAACTCGTGACTGGGAACACCTCTGACAACAGCACTCAAGCTGACAGCGCTGAGTCAAGATAGGACAAGGACGATGGCAGCGACGCTCACAGGTATCAGCTAGAGGTTCCCGTTATGGTAGTCAATCGAGATAAAGCGCCGACGGCTCAAGAAACATTTATGCAGATGGCCCAGGCGGCCGGTCTTCGCGGCCGCATCCTGGTGACCATCGGGTTAATTTTTGTGGTCCGCCTGGGAATTTATCTTCCAGTTCCCGGCATTGACCGAGTGCGCTTCGCCGCCGATTTGCAGGGTAGCCCCTTTTTGGGACTCCTGGATGCGTTTTCGGGGGGAGGGCTCCAAACCTTAGGGATTTTTGCCCTGGGGATTTTGCCCTTTATTAACGCCTCGATCGCCATTCAGCTCCTGACGGCGGCGTTGCCGACGTTGGAAGATTTACAGAAAAACGAGGGGGAAGCCGGACGACGCAAGATTTCCCAGATTACTCGTTATATCGCCCTTGGGGTCGCGATTCTGCAAAGTATCGGTATCGCCCTCTGGACGAGTGCCTATGCCGATAATCCTGGGCCGCTGTTCGTGGCTCAGACCATGATTGCCCTCGTCACCGGCGCCATGTTCGTGATGTGGGTCTCGGAGTTAATTACCGAGCGTGGCATTGGCAATGGTGCCTCTCTGTTGATTTTTGTCAACATTGTGGCGGTGTTACCCGGTTCCTTGGGCAACACGATTCAGTTGGCTCAACAAGACCAATCGGTGGTTGGGCGCGTGATTCTGCTCTTACTGGTGTTCCTCATCACTATTGTTGGCATTGTCTTTGTCCAAGAAGGGGCTCGACGCATTCCCATTATTTCGGCGCGTCGTCAGGTGGGTCGTCGTCTCTACCGTGAGCGCACCAACTATCTGCCGTTGCGTCTTAATCAGGGGGGCGTGATGCCGATCATTTTTGCGTCGAGTTTCCTGATTTTGCCGGGAATTATTGCTGGTGCAACCAACAATCCAACCTTGATTCGGATTTCTGAGTATCTCAGCCCCGGTGGTCCAACTCCCTGGCTCTATGCGGCGTTTTATCTAGTGTTGATTCTGTTTTTCAGTTATTTCTACGCGTCCTTAATTCTCAATCCTGTGGATTTGGCGCAGAACCTGAAAAAAATGGGATCGAGTATTCCCGGAATTCGTCCTGGACGGGCAACCAGTGAGTATATTGAGCGGATTCTTAATCGGTTAACCTTCTTAGGGGCCGTGTTCCTAGGTTTGGTGGCGACGGTGCCGACCGCTGTTGAGAGTGCAACTCGGGTGACGACGTTTCAAGGATTTGGGGCAACGTCCTTGTTGATTTTGGTGGGGGTTGCCATTGAAACCGCCAAGCAAATTCAAACTTACGTCATCTCGCAACGATATGAAGGAATGGTGAAATAAAGAACTATGCGTTTGATTTTTTTGGGACCGCCAGGGGCGGGGAAAGGGACACAAGCACAACGAGTTTCTACGCGTTTGGGAATTCCTCATATTTCCACTGGAGATATTCTCCGCCAGGCGGTAGCGAATCAAACGCCCTTGGGACAAAAGGCGAAGGCCTATATGGACCGAGGGGATTTGGTTCCTGATGAGTTGATTTTGGGTTTGGTTCGGGAACGACTCGAACAGGAGGATGCTCAACAGGGCTGGATTCTCGATGGGTTCCCGCGCAATTTGTCTCAGGCGAAGTTCTTGGATGAGTTGTTGGCTGAGATCGATCAGGCCTGCGATCGCGCGGTGAATTTTACGGTTCCTGATGAGGATATTGTGCAGCGACTGTTGGCTCGGGGGCGTCAGGATGATCAAGAGGAGACGATTCGTCATCGCCTGACGGTGTATCGCCAAGCTACGGCGCCTTTGATTGAGTTTTATGAGCAACAGTCGCGCTTGGTCTCGATCGATGGTAGTCAGGAGATGAATGCCGTCACCGAACATCTCAGTCAAAATCTGGCGGCGTGATACTAATCGTGAGGATTTGTCAAGGTATTTTACCTGATTTTTTGATAAAAATTTGATAAAATACCCAGGGAAATCCTGGGGAGCGATGGCAGTCCCCGCACGTTTCCCGAGCGCCCCAAGTTGTTGAATTGAAAGGAGACCTACGTGGCTAAACAAGACCTCATCGAGATGGAAGGAACCGTAACCGAGTCCCTTCCCAACGCAATGTTTCGAGTCGATCTCGATAACGGCTTTAACGTTCTGGCCCACATTTCTGGGAAGATTCGCCGCAATTACATCAAAATTCTGCCCGGCGATCGCGTCAAAGTCGAACTAACGCCCTATGACCTCGAAAAAGGTCGTATCACCTACCGCCTGCGGAAAAAATAACTGAGAGTTGGCATCTCAGGGAACTTCCCTCGCTTCAGCAGCGCGTCACAAACGGCTCCATCAGGAGTCGGTTTCCCTGTCGCGAAACCTGAAAATCAGTTATAATATCAAGTTTGTAAGTATTGCAACCGAAGTCATGAAAGTTCGAGCATCAGTCCGCAAAATGTGCGAAAAGTGTCGCGTAATCCGACGACGCGGACGCGTTATGGTTATTTGCACAAATCCTAAGCACAAACAACGTCAGGGCTAACAATTTTCATCGGCCCCCACCCAAGTCTCATCCCTATCATACCGCTAAAAAATCACCGAAAGGGCGGAGTTGGGTGAGAACGACCCCCACCCAGGTAACACCACTGAATTTCATCATAAGGAAAAAACATGGCACGGATTGCTGGAGTTGACCTCCCCCGCGACAAACGCATTGAAATTGGACTGACCTATATTTACGGCATTGGCCTAAAGCGATCGCAAGCGATCTTAGAAGCAACGGGCGTCAACCCCGACACCCGCGTCAAAGATCTCAGCGATAGCGATGTTGCCAGCCTGCGGCAACATATCGAAGCCACCTACCAAATCGAAGGGGATTTACGTCGTTGGGAAACGATGAACGTCAAACGACTCGTGGATATCGGCTGTTATCGCGGTCGTCGTCACCGGATGGGACTGCCCGTACGGGGACAACGTACTCGTACCAACGGTCGGACCCGTCGCGGCACCCGTCGCACCGTTGCCGGTAAGAAAAAACCCGGTCTGAAAAAATAAGTCCGATTCAAATCCCACTACTCGTCGTTAGAGTCCCCTCTCCCTAAGAGGTTCTCGACTCTGCCTCGACCCTTGTCGCCAACTCACCGCGAACCTAACTCCTAACCACAACCTAACTATGGCCAGACAACCCAAAAAATCCGGTCCACGGAAGCAAAAGCGTAACGTCCCCAACGGCGTTGCCTACATTCAATCCACCTTTAACAACACCATCGTCACCATCACCGACGCTCGCGGCGAAGTGATTTCTTGGGCTTCTGCCGGGTCCAGTGGCTTCAAAGGGGCCAAAAAAGGCACTCCCTATGCCGCCCAAACCGCCGCCGAAAGTGCCGCTCGTCGTGCCGGTGACCAAGGAATGCGTCAAATTGAAGTCATGGTAAACGGCCCCGGTGCTGGTCGTGAAACAGCCATCCGTGCTTTACAAGGGGCGGGTTTAGAAATTACCCTGATTCGCGATATCACCCCCATTCCACATAACGGCTGTCGTCCCCCCAAACGGCGACGAGTCTAACCGTGAGCATCGAGCAGACCCTGTCTCAACATGCACCAAGCTTCACATGGGGAATCAGTATTCGGGAGGTCACGCCGTGGCGCAGTTTCAAATTGAATGTGTTGAAAGTAACACTGAAAAAGACCAAGGACAATATGGGAAGTTCACGGTCGAAGCCCTAGAACGGGGACAAGGAACCACCGTAGGGAATGCCCTACGGCGAGTTCTGTTGTCTAACATTGAAGGGACCGCCATTACGGCTGTCCGCATTGCTGGGGTTAACCATGAGTTCGCCACCATTCCGGGGGTTCGCGAGGATGTCCTGGAAATCTTACTCAACATGAAAGAGGTGGTTCTGAAAAACCACGGGGGTCAGCCCCACATCGGCCGTTTGATGGTTCAAGGACCGGCGATGGTCAGTGCGGAGCATTTTGATCTCCCCTCGGAGGTTGAACCGACCTCAGCCAACCAGTACATCGCCACCTTGGCTGAAGGGGCGACCCTGGAGATGGAGTTCAAAATTGAAACCGGAACCGGCTATCGCTCCGTCGATCGCAGCCGGGATGAAGGTGGCTCCCTCGATTTTCTGCAAATCGACGCCGTGTTTATGCCGGTGCGCAAAGTGAACTACACGGTAGAAGATGCGCGCATTGGTGGCTCCCTCGATAAAGATCGGCTGGTCTTGGAAATTTGGACCAATGGGAGTATTTCCCCCCAGGAAGCCCTCAGTCAAGCGGCCGGGATCTTGGTAGAGTTGTTTACGCCTCTGCAAGATATTACTCTCGAATCTCTCAAAGACGATTACACCCCCGACGAAGACCCCACCAGCCAAATTCCCATCGAGGAATTGCAACTGTCAGTTCGGGCTTATAACTGTCTCAAACGGGCTCAGATCAACTCCGTGGCCGATTTGTTGGATTATTCCCAAGAAGATCTCTTAGAAATTAAGAACTTTGGTCAAAAATCAGCTGAAGAGGTGATCGATGCGCTTCAACAACGCTTAGGGATTACCCTCCCTCAAGAAAAGGCCAAAGCCTAAGTTTCTCTGTCGTTTAGCTCAAGGTTAGCTCAAAGTCTTATGCGTCACTCTTGTCGTGTCCCTCAACTCGGTAAACCTGCCGATCAGCGAAAAGCCCTATTGCGATCGCTGACCACTGAGTTGATTCGTCATGGACGAATCACCACCACCAAAACTCGGGCCAAAGCCGTTCGCTCCGAAGCCGAACAGATGATCAGCTTGGCCAAAGAAGGAACCCTGGCGGCTCGCCGTCGAGCGTTGGGGTATCTGTACGATCCCCAATTGGTTCATGCCCTCTTTGCTGGGGTCAGTGAACGCTATGGGAATCGCAATGGCGGCTATACCCGCATCCTGCGCACCGTGAGTCGTCGCGGTGATAACGCGGAGATGGCGATTATCGAATTGGTCTAAATTCATGGGCGATCGCGTTCCGATGCCAACCCAGCGGGTGGCCCTGGTGGTTCAATACCTTGGTCATCCCTTCTATGGTTGGCAACGACAACCCCATCATCGGACGGTTCAGGAAGAGCTCGAAACGGCGATCGCCAAGGTCCTAGGCTATCGGGTCACCATCCACGCCGCTGGGCGCACGGATACTGGGGTTCACGCCGCCGCCCAGGTTGTCCATGTCGATCTCAACAGTCCCATTCCTGCCCACAAATGGGCCGTGGTGCTCAATAATACCCTCCCAGAAGGGATTCTCATTCGCGCCTCCGCCCCGGTCAGTTTTGACTGGCACGCCCGCTTTTCAGCAACTTGGCGGCGTTATCGGTATCTGTTATACACCGCAGCCCGTCCTAACTTGTTTATCGAACCGTTTGTCTGGCATTACTATCGCGAACCCATCGATGAACAACGGATTCGGGCCGCATTGACCCCCCTCCTAGGTCGTCAGCATCTGTCCGCCTTTCGTCGCGCCGGATCTCCTCGTCCCCACTCTTGGGTGGATGTACAAGAGGTCTTATGCCAGCGACATGGACCCATGGTCTGCCTAGAAGTCCAAGCCAGTGGATTTCTCTATGGCATGATGCGCTTACTGGTGGGGATGTTGGTTCAGGTGGCAACCGGACGGCGATCGCTCGACGAATTCCAGAATATCTGGAAACAGGAACGGCGGGAAGCTGTCAAATATGCCGCCCCGGCCAAGGGACTATGCCTCTTAAATGTGGGCTATCCCGAGAGTCCGTTCCCAGACGAGGCGCGATCGCAAGCCATGCCTCACTTCCTATTTGACCCCTTATCCATCACGCCAGATCATTAGTTATGACTGCAAAAACCCATATCCCACCCGTTGATTCTCTCGATCGCCAATGGTATGTCATTGACGCGACGAACCAACGCCTCGGCAGACTCGCCAGTGAAGTGGCTCAAATCCTGCGAGGCAAAAATAAAGCCAATTACACCCCCCACATGGATGTCGGCGATTTCGTCATTATCATTAATGCCGAAAAAGTTGCCGTCACCGGTAAAAAAAGCTCCCAGAAGCTCTATCGCCGCCACTCCGGTCGCCCCGGTGGTATGAAGGTCGAAACCTTCGCCAAACTACAGGCTCGCCTTCCTGAGCGAATTATCGAGAAGGCCATTAAAGGCATGTTGCCCAAACAAGCCCTCGGTCGGCAACTCTTTACCAAGCTCAAAGTCTATCGGGGACCCAACCATCCCCATGATGCTCAAAAGCCTCAAACCCTCGTCCTTGACACCAATACTGGAGAGAACTAATGGAAACTGACCAAAACCGCGTTGTATATTGGGGAACCGGACGACGCAAAGAAGCCGTTGCCCGTGTTCGTCTCGTGCCTGGAGATGGCCAACTCGTCGTTAACAAGAAACCCGGCGATCTCTATTTACAGTTCAACCCCACCTATATTTCTAGTGCTAAGGCTCCCTTGGAAACCTTGGGCCTGGAAAATGAATACGATATCCTGGTGACGGTTCAAGGCGGTGGCTTAACCGGACAAGCCGACGCCATTCGTCTCGGGGTGGCTCGGGCCTTGTGCAAACTCGATCCCGATAACCGTCAGCCTCTGAAGATTGAAGGCTATCTCACCCGTGACCCCCGCGCCAAAGAGCGGAAGAAATACGGCTTGCGCAAAGCTCGTAAAGCGCCTCAATACTCCAAACGTTAAGAGCGGGTTTGGGTTCTCCTTCGTCAAGGTCACGTTGCTGACGGACGAAGGGGAATTCGCGTTAAAATGGCCACGACTGGCTAGGTTAAACAGCGCCTCAGATAGCGCAACGCAGCCCCCTCACGAAAGACCGGCTCTAGTTCGGTTTTTATTCACCCCCTGCATTCAAAAGAGATTAGAATCATGCCCAAAGAAGGAATTCACCCCGACTGGTACCCCGATGCCAAGGTGTATTGTAACGGTGAGTTAGTGATGACCGTTGGTGCAACTCAACCGGAAATCCATGTGGATGTTTGGTCTGGGAATCATCCGTTTTACACCGGTAACCAGAAGATTATTGATACGGAAGGACGGGTTGAGCGCTTCTTGCGTAAGTATGGTATGACCGATACTCGTGAAGAAAGCGATTCTCAGTCTTAGCTAGCCCCCGTTTTTGGGTACGATTGCGGTTCGGTGCACGCTTTGCGATGGCCGCGATCGCTACCCTCTTTTTTTTCATCAACGGCGCGACCCGCAACTCCGTCACATTTTGAGAGAGCATCCAAGGGCATTATGGCTGAACAGTATTTATTAGACAAACTCAAATCCGTTGCACAAACGTTTCAGGAATTAACGAAACGGATGGCTGATCCTGATGTGGCTAGGGATCCCGATGAGTTTCAAAAAGTGGCTAAGGCCCGGGCCTCTCTCGAAGAAACTGTCCTCACCTATGAGAAGTGGCAGCAGTTAACCCAGGAACTCAAGGGGGCCGAACAAGTGGTGAAAGACTCTAGCGGTGATCCTGAGATGCGGGAGATGGCTGTGCTCGAAGTTGAGGAGTTGCAAGCAGAAATTCAACGCCTTGAAGATCGCCTTAAGGTGTTGCTATTACCCCGCGATCCCAATGATGATAAGAACATCATGTTGGAGATTCGCGCTGGAACCGGTGGCGATGAAGCCGGAATTTGGGCCGGGGATTTGGTGCGGATTTATTCGCGCTATGCGGAAGGCCAACGCTGGAAAGTGGCGTTACTGAGTGAGTCTCCGGCGGATATGGGAGGCTTTAAGGAAGCGATTTTAGAGATTAAGGGCGATTCGGTGTACAGTAAGCTCAAGTTTGAGGCTGGGGTTCACCGGGTGCAGCGAGTTCCGGCGACAGAAGCTGGGGGACGGGTGCATACGTCGACGGCCACGGTGGCGGTGATGCCGGAAGTGGATGATGTAGAGATTAAGATTGATCCCAAGGATATTGAGATGTCGACGGCCCGTTCTGGGGGGGCCGGTGGCCAGAATGTGAACAAGGTGGAAACGGCGGTGGATTTGTTCCACAAGCCGACGGGGATTCGTATTTTCTGTACGGAGGAGCGATCGCAGTTACAGAACCGAGAACGAGCGTTACAGATTCTGCGCGCGAAGCTGTATGAGATGAAGTTACGGGAACAGAAGGAGGCGGTGACGTCGATGCGGCGGTCTCAAGTGGGGACTGGGGCGCGATCGGAGAAAATTCGCACGTATAATTATAAGGATACTCGGGTGACGGATCACCGTTTGGGTCAAAACTTCAATCTCGATTCGGTGTTGGAGGGAGATATTGAGCCAGTGGTGCAGGCTTGTATTACTCAGGATCAACAGGAGAGTTTGGAACGGTTGGCGGAAGCGAGTAATACACCGACGTCGGTTTAACTGTTCCAACTCACTCATCGCAGATGAAATATAGCATCTTAATCCAATGGTCTGAAGAAGACGATTGTTATATTGCAAGTTTACCAGAATGGGGTGAGTTTGCCAGAACTCATGGAGATACCTATGAAGCGGCTCTTAAGAATGCAAAAGATGTTTTGGAGGATTTGGTTTTCGCCGATGATGAGGTGAATAAACCTTTACCGACTCCTCAAATTGCAATCAGTGGGTTAACGAGTTCTTAAGTACGTTGATAGTGTCGGAGTTCTTGTTGAGCTTCTTGGGCCATTTTTCGGCGTAGGTCGAGGGGTAAAATGACTTCTCCATTGGGTCGCCAATCCCGTAACCGCATCAAAACATTGATATCTCCCTCACGAATCCAACCGCGATAATAGGCGTCTTCGGGGGAGCGATCGCGTAGCAATTGTAGAACCTCTTGCTGCTGGTTTGGGTCGGCGATCGCCTCAGTAATGACAGGAATTAGGTCAGCATAGCTGATGGCTTTGAAGGTGGGATGGCGTAGGGTGTTATCCACATAGCGTTGAGCAAACGCCGAGGGAAACCGCATTAACAGCAAGGAACGAGGAAGATAAAAATTGAATCCCCAGGCGCGATCGAGTTCTCGACGCACCACATTGGCCTGGGGAAGTTCGCCATTGCGTCGCAGTTGTTTGAGAAAGGAGGGGATTTGCGGATCTCCCCAAGGAAGGATGGTTAGGCGATCGCTCTCGATGCGATCTAACCGATAATTATGCCAATTCAGACGACCATAGGGATCAATTCCATAGGCGCTGAGATATTTGGCTCGCCGTACATAATGTAAACAAACGGGATAGGTAATAATGGGAATTACCTTTTTAGCCGTGACCTGGTACTCAAATTGAATCACTCCTGCTAAAGGAAGCCGCCAGAGTTGTTCGAGTTGTTCTTGATACGTGTCGACCCGATCTTGGGTGTCTGGGGGCAAAATATAGTCGAGATGAATAAAGGTATGGCCGCCATCAGAACCTGACTCCACATAGTCTTGAGATCCCTGGGAAATGAGATAGTCCCACAACTGTTCAATCACTAATTCGAGATTGGGTTGAACAAAGGAAATTGACTCTAAAATGGGTAAGAGTTGGCGAATTTGTGGCTGAGTTAATAGGTCTAAATCTGGGGAACTTGACGTTGAGAATTGGGGTAACTTTTCCGACGCAACGCATTGAAATTTGCCTCGGGGTTGTGCTGTTAACCAGCCAAGTTGAGCCAGGTGTTTGAGGTCGTCTCGTAGGGAACGGTGAACGGTGGCGAAGGGACAACTGCTGAGGAGATCCTGGATCTCGTGGGGATTGAGTCCCGTGTAATGCTGGATTTGGTCACACCACTGGGGTTCCGAGAAGTCCCATTGGTGGGAAAACAGGAGGCTGCGGCTGCTGCGGTGACAGAGACATTGGCCATCGCCACAATGGTGGTTGAGATGGTCGGCGCTGCTATGGTCATGTTTGGGGTGGCTGGCGGCGAAGAGGCGATCGCGCAGGAGAGGGTAGCCAAAGGTGTTGGGGAGGTCTTGGGACCAGTTGGGTTGGCTTCCATAGAAGCGATTGACCCACCACCAGAGGCGAATCGACCGTTGTAGGCGGTTGGCCAGTTGTCCGGCGGCGAATCCTTGTAAGACCTCAGGCGTCGCGGCGGGGACTCGGATCTGTGTCATAAGGTTAGAAGACCCCCGTTCAATCTGGATGTTAGAGTAACACAATCGATGTCGTGAGGGTTTGTTCGGTGACAACCGGTTCAATTGGGATTGAGTTCCAACTCCACCGAGGTCAATCTCCCCAGGGATTAGACTATCAGGTGTTACAGATTCAATTGACGGATTCGATTGTCGGTCCTGAGGAGTTGGGTGCGATCGCGCTCCCGAAGGGGATTGATACGCGAATTGGCGTCATTTTGGATGGACGGGCCCCCATTTGGCTGTATGGCTATCTTATCCATGAACTGCATCCCACGGCTTGGGTGGCTTGTCATGATCCCCGCCTGGGTGGGGTGGTGGTGGCGACTCATGTGAAGGGGGTACAGGTGGGTGAGGTGATTCCTTTAATCCCAGATGGCGATCGCTTGCATCCAGCGTTAATGGTGGTGGGACCACCGGATAGTGGTAAAAGCGTGTTTTCCCATCGTTTATTTCAGACACTTCTGACCAGTTATCCGAATATTTACCTACAACGAGCTAATTGGGATGGGGAGGGAAACTACACCTTGGAACTTCCTCCAGACCAAGATCCCGAGGTGTTTAAGGCGGCGAATAAGGGAGGATTAACGGAGCGATTTTTTCCTTATCATGCCAATGCAATTTTGGCACTACGTCGGCAAAAAGATTTAACAATTGTTGATGTGGGGGGGATGGTTCAGCCGGAGAAACAGCCGATTTTAGAGGCCTGTACTCATTATCTGATTATTAGTTCTCGGCGGGAGGAGGTGGAACGTTGGCATGAATTTTGTCGCGATCGGGGTAATTTGACGCCAGTGGCAGTGATTCATAGTACTCTGGAAGAATGCGAGGTCATTCACCAGGAGCATCCAGTCCTTGAGGTGACTTGTGGCCCCTGGATTCGCGGGAATGCTTGTCCTGTTCCTGAACTGGTGTTGGCTGAAATTCAGAAATTGCTTCCGAGTACCTCTCAGTCAAATTGTTAGTGGTGATGGCTTCTATGACATCTTCTTTGGTACATGGCAGGTTTGAGAGGTTTTCATTGGACTTTTTGTAGTACACAGTAGTTTTACTGTGTTTGATTTTATCGCATATTATCGGTTACATGAACATAGAATTTGGAAATATCACAAGCTATAATCCCGATCGAGGGTTTGGATTCATCAGTCGTACTTTCTTGAATCCTAATCAAAAAATCTTCTTTCATATCAAGAAAATAAAGAGGAGATATCCTCAGTTAGCTCAAAAACTGGATGGCGGTGAACCTTTTAAAGCTATCTCTTGCTGGTATGAAGTTGAAACCACACAAAAAGGAGAGCAAATGAGTCGGCTGTGGCTAAACGTAGAAAGTATTCCTCAAAGTTATAGCCCTGAATTATCTGGCTTGATCCAGCACGTAGAGACTATCTGGAAAAATATAAGCTCTCCCAAACCAAGTTGGCTTGACATGGTAACATCAGAATTGATTGGAGTTGAGCGTAAGAATGAACTTGGCATTGAGCGAGAGAAGCTAAAGACTCAACTCAGAAATGCGGAGGAAGAGCGGCGTAAACAAGCAGAACATCAACAAAACAAAGGAATTGAACTACTCAGAAAAAAATATAAACTAACACAGGATCAAGGTGATGAATTGTATCAGCTACTAACACAAATGCGTCCTTTGCAGTTCACCCATAGTAAGCGACTATCAGCCTATATTGTCAGGCAAAAACTTGGTTATAAGTACAAAAAAATATCAGGCGTTTTAAGGATGGAGCTAGATGGGGAAGAATGGGACTTTCATGGAGGATTTCCTCCAGAAATTTACAAAATTATTTGTATGGAGCTTGGTTTAGAAAGTCAGAATACCCTTGCTAGACCTGGAAACTTTACACCTTTTGAAGAGTTTTACTCAGGCATTTAGAACATTAGAATATGTATTCATAGCAGTCATAATGCACGGCAACAAAAATAGAGTAGATATAAGCGAGGTTTTAGGTTTTTCTAATTTCAACTTAGGACATGATACCTTTTTTAAAAGTCGTGCCATAGACGGGAGGGCGAACAGTAGTCAGCGAGCGATAGTTGAGCTGCTGTTCGCCCTCCTCCAACGTTAATGTGTAGCAATTATTTCGAAATGGTATAAAAAGTTAAAAAAACTATTAAATCCCTTTTAGGTTCGGTTAAACCTAAATCAATATCATCATAATGCTAATCCGATCGCACTGGACCCTAACCCCATCCGATACCGCCGTTCTCCCCCGTAGCTACCACCTCGAACTGGTGAAACACCTCCACGAACGACTGGAGTTAGACCTGGGAGGACAGCAAACCCCCAGCTTGACCTTTTCCGGACTCATTGGTTCCGCCACCCGCACCCCCGACTTTGTCACCTTTCATCCCGAACAACCCTATCACCTCTCCCTGTCTGGCTTATCTGAGACGACCTCTAAAGCCATTTTCAACCTAGACTTAGGGGAAACCTTAGAATTTTTGGGATCTCAATTTCGAGTGTGCGATCGCCACCAAGATATCACAACGTACGACCAACTCTATACAGAACTGATCGCCAACGAACCCGAACCCGAGCGACAATTGAACCTCAAATTCCTAACCCCCACCAGCTTTTCCAAAAAACGAATTTACCTTCCCCTCCCCGTACCGCGTCTGCTGTTTCAAAGTTGGCTCGATCGCTGGAATGAATTCGCACCCGTCTATCTCGGCAGTTACGATCTGTTAGACTACTTAGAAGACGCGATCGCCCTCAAATACCACAACATCAAAAGTGCCCGTTTTCAACTCTACCGCTCCTTCGTGACCGGGTTTCTCGGCGAAATCACCTTACAAATCCCCCAACGCACCGACCCCCTCATCAGCCAAGTTGCCAACTTACTCGTTCACTATAGCAACTTTTGCGGAACTGGCGCCAAGACCCGGCTTGGAATGGGATATAGTCAGTATCAACTTCGCCAACAGCCTTCAGACTCTAAAGAAACCTCAAAGAACTGCTAAGTATGTCAACCACAATTTTATCCACCATCGGAACCAGCCTACTAACCAATCAAATCAATCGCAATAACAGTGAGGAAAAAACCTGGTATCCACAATTACGAGATAGTGCCAACCTTAAAGACACTGAACTTCCAGATGATAGTGAAGTTCGACAAATCATCTCGATTTTGAGAGAGCGAGCCATTCAAAAACTCCAAGACAGTAATATCCAAGCCATTCGTCGTGCTAGTGCTGAACTAAATGGAATTTATGGATTTTATCATGATGACCTAGCCGGAGAATCCAGACCCGGTGACTTTCATTGGTTGATTGCAACAGATACCTATCAGGGAATTACCACCGCACAGATTGTCAAAGACTTTCTTCTGTCTCAAGGACTTTTAGTTGATAGTTATGCACCAGATAACTTATCCACAGTCAGCACTCAAACATTTTCTGATGGCATAGACAATCTCATTGGCTGGCTCGAAGAAACGATTAAACCTTTACGGGATAACCCACAATCAAAAATTTGTTTTAATCTCGTTGGCGGCTTCAAGAGCCTCCAAGGCTACTTAAATACCATTGGTATGTTTTACGCTGACGAAATTATCTATATTTTTGAAGGAGAACGGTCAGAACTTATAACCATTCCACGACTTCCGATTACCGTTGATTACGAAGGACTCAGTCGCTATAAACAAGAACTGGCATTGATGGCGGCGGGAGCAACCATCTCCATGGAAGTGTTACAAGGGATTCCAGAATCCATGATTTATCCCGCTGGAGAACCAGACGTTATGCTTTCACTTTGGGGACAATTAGTCTGGAATCAATGTAAAGTAAAACTCCTATCCTCAGAATTACTGGAGTTACCCTATATTGCCTATCGAGATTCCTTTAAGGCAGATTATAAGGCGATTACCAGTGCTATTGAGCGCTTTAGGGTTCAAGAAAATTTAGTGAACGTGTCCAAACTTTTAATAGACTCTCAAGGAGACACAAGCGTTCTGAATTCTAGGTTTAACTACACTCGCTATCAAGGAACTCCTAAGAACAAAAAAATTGACCATTTTCGTGTAAACTTGAGTCAGCGAATTAGCTGTGAGCAACAGGATGATAAACTCCTGTTGCGATATTATGGAACTCACAATCACGTAGAAGGAAAAGAAGAGATAAGACACTAAGCGAAAAGCGTTCACTAGAAAAATACAATCATTCAACCATGAAAACTATTGACAAGAGTGAAATTACAGATAACTTCCTAGAAATCCTAGAGCAAATTCAATCAGAAGGCGAGGAAGTTTTAGTGACCGAAGATAGTCAGCCAATTCTTAAAATTTCTCCCTATCAGAAATCTCCAACAACAGCAGAGCTATTTGGGGAACTGAGGGGAAAAGTTCAGTATTTTGAAGATTTGACTCAACCCACGGTAGAAGAATGGCAAGAGAGTTAAGCATTGTCCTAGATACTTGTGCCTTGATTTGGTGGAGTTTAGATCCAGAGAAACTGTCACAAGCTGCTAGACAAGCTTGCGAGGTGATGGAACAAGAGAAAAATGGCTATGTTCCTTCTATTGCGATTTGGGAGATTGCCCTAAAAGTAAAGCGAAACAAACTGGATTTAGGGGTTAAAGTTGAAGACTACGTCGCTGCACTGAAACAGTCAGATGTTGTGACCATTGTACCTATCGACGAAGATATTTGGTTAGAAACCGTGCAACTCAATTGGGAACATCGCGACCCAGCAGATCGTGTTGTCGTGGCGATCGCCCAAATGACTCAATCATCAATTATGACAGCAGATACAAAAATTGCCAAATTCTATCCATCTATCATTTGGTAATTTGAACCTGGACTGAGTTACTCTGGTTCCATTTCTAGATCAAAATCCCCCTCACTCCTCCAACAAACGCGGTATCAACGAGACTAAATTACAAGGACGATAACGACTATCCAACTGTAAACAAAGAATCTCATCCCAGCCATCACAACAGGCTCCCGAGGACCCCGGTAACGCAAACAAATACGTTCCCTGAGCTACTCCCGCCGTGGCTCGCGACTGCAACGCCGAGACCCCAATCTTCTCATAACTGACGCGGCGGAACAGTTCCCCAAAACCGGGAATCTCCTTCTCGCAAACCTCTGCCAACGCCTCCGGAGTCACATCTCGGCCCGTAATTCCTGTCCCCCCCGTCGTAATCACCACATCCACCTGGGGATGCTTCACCCACTCCCACAACACCGCCACAATCGCCTCCCGTTCATCAGCAACCAGCCGCCGCTCAACTAACTGATGTCCAGCGGCTTCAAGGCGTTCCACTAACACTTGTCCCGACTTGTCCGTCTCCAAAGTACGGCTGTCGGAAATGGTCAAAATAGCAATGTTGACGGGGATAAACGGACGAGAGTCGTCGATACCGAGCATAGTTGCAAATGGGAAAATTGAGGGGTCGTTGCCAGTCACAGGCTGACAGCCAGGATACACCCTTAGGATTCTTGATTCAACTTCATCGGTAGGCGAATCTCAAACGCTGTTCCTTCGCCAGGAGTAGAGGAAAAAGTGAGTTGTCCATGATGATTGTCCACAATGATTTGATGACTAATGGCTAACCCTAAGCCAGTTCCTTTTCCCGCTGGCTTGGTGGTAAAGAAACTCTCGAAAATTCGCGTTTGAATGTTCTCAGGGATACCGGAACCATTGTCTTCGATGACAATCGATACCCAATTGTCATCCAGTTGTTGCGTGGTGAGACAAATTATGGGTTCTTTGCCGACCTGCCTAACGTCCTCAACTGCATCAATGGCATTGCCAATTAAGTTCATAAATACTTGATTCAATTGACCCGAAGAACAATAGATTTCTGGGATTTGACCATAATTCTTGTTAAGCGTAATTCCTCCCTTTAGGCGATTATTCAAAATCAACAAGGTGTTTTCCAGATGAATCTCTAAGTTCGCGGACTCATAGCGGTCATCCCCCATATGAGAAAAACCATGTAAACTGCCGACAATCTTGGTTAAACGGCCAGCACTTTCGCGCACTGTTTGTAGGATTTTCTGCAAGTCTTCCTTCAGAAATTCAAATTCAATCTCCTCTTTGATTTCTGTAATTACCTCACTTTCAGGGGTTTCAATGTCGTAGGCCTCAACCAAGTCCAGCAAATCCTGACAGTAATTACCGAGAAACCCCATATTACCATTGATGCAATTAACGGGATTGCGAAACTCATGAGCCACTCCCGCCACCATACGTCCTAAACTGGACATTTTTTCCGTTTGCATCATCTGACTGCGGGTTTGTTCATGTAAAAGCTGAGTTGTCAACTGATGAATGTGAGATTGAGCAATCAGAAGCTGATGCACATCTAATAAATGATAACTTTCAGGAGCAACTTCTACCAAAATTGGCTCATACAGTAAATCAGCAGGACGTTGTAGAGAACGACGTGCAGCCATCACGATAAGCGTATGGCTTGGATAACAAAAGACTTCTCGCTCAGCAAAGTGGTATAACGAGGCAATGGGGCGACGAGAAAACAACTCAACACTATAAATTTGACTCATGTGTTCGAGGATTTTGCGTCGAGATAAGACCCCCACAAAGTGATTATTTTGAGTCAAAATAACCCCAGGAAGAAGCGGATTATCGTTGAGGATTTGCATCACTTCCTCGCCCTGAGATGAGATATCTACATAGCATTCATGCAAAGCAAGCTCCTCTAAAGTTGAATCTAGGCTCAGATGTTGAGGCGGAGACTCAACGGGGCTGAGATGGTCAGGGGTTGATTGTAAAAGAACTGACATAGTGGATTCAGGTTAAGATGCCGACAGTTGTAGTTTTGAATACAGACTTAATTGCATCCTAACTGATTTTACCCCGAATTCTTGGGGCGATCGCCAAATCTTTAAGGGGGTAAAACTCACGTTAAATAAACATTAACCACGAGTTAACCTTTCCCCTCGTTCAGCCATTTAATCATCATACTTTGATAAGAATCGTCATCAACCATCGACCCCTAACTCGCCTTCGCCGCCGTCAAAAAAGCACGCAAACGCCACAAACTTAGAGTTTGACCCAGATTGAGCGGTAACACCGAAACCCCCTCGAGGCGAGACTGAACCCAACCATCGCCCCAATACCACTCATGGAAGCCATCAATTCCCTCACTGAGAATCATCCGTAAGCAATGGTCATTAACCACCTCAACCTGATGCTGAATCGTAATTGGGCCGAGGGAACTGGTAAATTTCAAATCCTGATGGAGTTTCGGCGGGAGGCCAGGGGAGAGTTGCTGCGGGGCCAACCACTTCTGAATCTGACCCGGTTCCAATAAACTTTGGCCGATCGCCTCGGCTGACGCATCGACCTCAATTCGTAACTGACTCTGTTGGAAGCTTCCAAACATACTAACCCTATGTCTTGCGAGCGGCATCAAACCATATCTCCTCCATTATCTCTTATCCAGACCGCTCTGGCAGGGGAATCCCACCCAAGACGCGATCGCCCGCCTCCGAGTACCAGGAATCATTACAATAAGTAAAGAATTCATCAATCCAGACTTTCATGGCAGACCAGCTTATTCGCGCAACCGCAGCCAATGGTGGCATTCGCTGCGTCGGGGTCATCACCACCCGACTCACAGAAGAAGCCCGACAACGCCATCAACTCTCCTACGTCGCCACCGCTGCACTCGGTCGAACCATGAGTGCCGGCCTACTGCTCGCCTCCAACATGAAAAACCCCGACTCCCGCGTCAACCTGCGGGTGAAAGGAGACGGTCCTCTCGGGGGGATTCTCGTAGATGCGGGGATGGATGGAACCGTACGCGGCTACGTGAACAACCCCGACGTCGAACTTCCCCCCAACCCGCGAGGGAAACTCGACGTGGGCCAAGCCGTGGGATCCAATGGCTTTCTCTACGTCATCCGGGATATCGGCTACGGCTATCCCTACTCCAGTACCGTCGAACTGGTATCTGGAGAAATCGGCGATGATGTCACCCATTACCTAGGAACCTCCGAACAAACCCCATCCGCTCTAGTTCTCGGGGTCTTCGTGGGGTCAGAAGGCGTCACCGCCTCCGGGGGACTACTGCTGCAAGTCCTCCCCAAAGCCGCCCGTGACGAGGCTCTCATCGCCACTCTCGAATCGAGATTAGCAGGACTCTCTGGCTTTACGCCGCTGCTGAAACAGAAAAAGACCCTTAACGCCATTTTCGAGACCCTCTTAGGGGATTTAGACCTGAAAATTCTCCCTGGAGTGCAGATGTTGCGCTTCCACTGTGGCTGTTCCTGGGATCGACTGTTAGGCGCTCTCAAACTGCTCGGAATCAGTGAGTTGGAGGATATGATTGACAAAGATGGTGGCGCCGAAGCCACCTGTGAATTTTGCAAAGACGTCTACAACGCTGATGCCAACGACTTGCAACGGCTCATCGATGACTTAGCCGAGTCCTCCTCAGCCCGTTAAAGAACGCCCCGAACAGACAGTTTGGGGGGACAACTCTCCCCCCAAACTCCCTCAACCGCTACCGTTGACTCCTATGGCTCAATATCTTGAATTTGCGTGGCGACTCGCTCACTAAACTCAGTATCTGTGTCAGCCAGGGTTAACAATTGCAAGTATTCCGGGGGTGTCAATCCCGTCTCTTGGATGATCTCGATCGCCGCCGCTTCCAATTCCTGTTCCAATTGGTTGTACTCCTCAGCCGTTTCCGCCTGTTGCAGTTCCTCACTGCGGCCACTAATGAGATCAACAATTCCAATATAAGCATTAGCAAACTGACTGACCTTTTCCGAAGAAATTGCCCCCGAGTCAGTAATCTCCGAAATGCCCAAATCGGGCGTGGTTGTCGACGTCGGCGCGTCATCGGCCCAGGCTAATCCCGGAACCAGGAGCATCAGTAGCCCCCAACAGGCGGCGATCGCCCCAATCAGTCCCTGTCTACTCATCAATTGCATAAAGTCATCCTTAGTATCATTATCCCTTCAGTATACTGGCGTGGCTTGAATCGGCGCGATCGCCCCCTCACCCCAAACGATACTGACGAAACAGATCACTCGCCACCCGATGCAACAAACTATGACGATACGTCAGCGCCGCAAAATCCGTACTATAGCCCCCACCAATCACACAAGCCACCGGATATCCCGCCCCCAAACAGGTACTCAAGACTTGCATCTCCCGGCGAAAAATCCCCGTATCCGTCAGGGCCAACTTCCCCAGGCGATCGCCCAAATGCGGGTCCACCCCAGCATCATACAGCACCAAATCCGGCTTCACCTGAGACAACAAATCCGGCAAATACCGAGCCAAAGTTTGTAAATACTCATCATCCTCCATCCCCTCCCGCAGCGACACATCCAAATCACTCACTTGCTTGCGACTCGGGAAATTCACCCCACAGTGCATCGAGAACGTAAACACCGTCTCATCCCCCTGAAACATCACCGCCGTTCCATCCCCCTGATGCACATCCAAATCCACAATCAACACCCGCCGCGCCAATCCCCGCTTCTGCACAAACCGGGCCGCGATCGCCAAATCATTAAAAATACAAAACCCCGAACCAAACCCCGGAAACGCATGATGAGTTCCCCCCACCGTATTACAGGCCAACCCCTGTTCCAAAGCCAACTCAGCCGTCAACAGAGTTCCCCCCACCGCCAAACAAGTACGCCGCGCCAACTCCGCACTCCAGGGAAGGCCAATCCGCCGTTGCGTTTTCTCCGGGAGCGTTCCCGTCAAATAGCCTTCCACATACTCCCCCTCATGGAGCCATTCCAACACCTCCCGAGGCGGTAAACGGGGAACATGAATCTGATCCGGCGTGGCGATTCCCTGGCGCAACAGATAGCTGTAGAGTTGCGAGAACTTCTGCATCGGGAAACGATGGCCTGGCGGCAGAGGGGCCACATAATCAGGATGATGCACAATCGGTAACGCCATAAACGAGCCTTAACGGGTATTCCGGGAAAAATTTGTAAGATACAGATAGATAATTATCCCAAGTTTTCACAAGCGAGATATCCCTATGGACTCCAAACTGACCTGGCAATACGGCAGCGAACATCCTGAGAATAGCGCCAATCTCGATGCCATTCGTCAATGGTGGTCAAAACTCAGTGGTAAAAGCATACTCTGGCAACAACGCATCGTTCCCGACAGCGAAGAGGTGAACCAACTCGACTGGGAACCCCAGCGGTTTGATGAGCGCTTTGCCATCGCCGAGCCGGAACTCAAAGGCATCACCATCTACTGGCGCAAACCCGACGAAGAGGCCCCCCGCAATATTACCGCCGGAACCCTAGAACTCGAAACTCGGCAGCAGCAACTGTTTGTCTATCCCAAATCTCGCCCCAACGTTGCCATTCGGGTTAGTTTGCCCCAAGTCAAGTATGAAACGGTAGAACTGACTCAGCCCGAGGTTCAATGTGTCGTGAATAACGAAAAAGGCTTACTCGTCTTCCGGGACAAACCCCAATTACTCGAAGTCAAAATTAAACTCGATGCAGCGGCGATCGCCCGCCTCAAAGAACAACTCACTGGCGACGAGTAACTTCATTTGGGCGATCCATCTCTTGCGATCGCCCAATCCATTCGACTCCATCATCACAACCAATCTTCAAATTTTATGCCCTCATCTTTGTCTAAACAAGAACAAAAAATCTTAGAAAAACTACGAAAAGTTCCTCCAGAGAACCTCCATGAAATTGAAACCTTCATAGACTTTTTGAGTCTTCGTTATCAGGATAGACAGCTCGTGGACATCAGCAAGAGGCTCTCAAACCCTGTCTTTCAGAAGGTTTGGGATAATGATGAGGATGCTAGTTATGACGAGCTATGAGTTCGGGGATATTGTTTTAGTTCCCTTTCCTTTTACAAATCAGCAGGCTACCAAAAAACGTCCTGCTGTTGTGATTAGCTCGGTCAACTATAACATCAATCGCGAAGATGTAATTATCATGGCAGTAACCAGTCAAATTTATGAACCATTGCGTTTTGGGGAAATCCGAATTGCAAAATGGCAAGAGGGTTGGCTACTCAAACCCTCAGTTGTTAAACCAATTATAGCAACCCTCGAACAAGACTTGATCATTCGTATGCTAGGAAAACTAGATAAAGATGATCGTGAATCCTTGCTCAAGTCATTACGACAATTCTTAAAATTATAGTCCCCTCAACGAATCATCTCCACACCAAACCTCATACATCGCCCAAATCGCCATCGGCCGGAGATAATGTCCCGCGCGGAAGGTTCGGGCCGCCGTAATCGCCTCGGGAGTGCGGAACTGAAGTCCCCCCTCATAAATTTGTCGGACCACCGCCTCCGTCATCATCAGCGCCTCCGTCTTCAACCCCATGAGGATTAAAAAGGCCCCAATTCCGAAGTTAATCCCAGTCCACACCTCCAACGGATGCGTCGCCTGAGGATCTTCAGGGGAACCATCCAACATCACCCCATTAGCGGCCCCAATCGGCGTCTCGAAGCCTTGATTAAACTGAACAAAACAACTCTCATAAACCGTTTTCAGAGCCAATTCCGCACAATTGCGCGGTACAACATCCTCTAATCCCAACAGTTGCGCATAAAACTGGCCACAAAGCTGATCCGCCATCACCACCTGCGAACCACTCTCACTATCGAGGCGATAATAGCGGCCATTCCAGAGAGTATTGTGATAGCGGGGTTTCGCCTCCTCAAGCCAAATGCGATACGACCGTAACACCTGCGCCGGTTCCGGGATATTCTGGTGAGAATTGCTTGTATTCCAGGGTTTTACAGCCGTTTCGAGCTGTTCCCCGATCGCGATCGCCGCCTCCAACGCCGCCAACCACAACCCCCCACAATAGGCACTAATTCCCTGCAACCGCCAATCATCAAACGTCTGATCCGGTGCGCCACCATTTTCGGGGATTTGATCCCCATCCGTATCAAAGGTTTTCAGATAGGCGATCGCCTGAACCACCCCCTGCCAACAATCTTGTAAAAACTCAATATCCTCACCTCCCGTCAACAGGAAATCCCGATAAACTTGCAGCACAAAATCGCAGGGCAAATCCTTCCAAAGATTGCAATCTTGGTAACTGGTGTAATTCGTTTGCAGCCAAGGATGTTCATTGGCTGCCCCCAAATCATGAGGCGTTGCCCCCACCGCTTTACGAATCGCCGCCGCCCCGTTATAGCCAATCACTCGGGGCGTTTGATCCCCCGTCGGGATCGCCCTCGCAAACGAGCGAATCACGGATTTTTCCAACAGCGGCCAAAGTTTTAACAGCGCAAAAGATCCATACAAACGCACATCCAAACTTTCATACCAGCGATAATCAAAACTCTCTAAAACCCCAAAATATCCCTTCGCTTCATCCTGATTTGCCGCCGTCCATAAACTGCCCCCACTACTGAGGTCATACAGCTCATTAAACAGCGCCATTTTGAACCAACCCGGTAGAGACTCATCCTCTAAAACCGGCGTTTGCCAATCCACAATCGCCTCCTTCCACATATCCGAATGCTTCAGGGCCGTTCGAATCATCGACCAACTATTTTGACCATTGCGACCAAAAAAGTCCGTATAGCGGCGATAGGCTGTAATCCCGGCTGCAAACTCCGTAATCGGGAAATCCCACGCCAAAATAAACGGAATCTTGCGAGTTTTGCCCGGACGGACCGTAAAACGCACCGCGATCGCCGCCCCAATCCGTTCCCCAGCCCCCGCTGGAGTCTCATCCTCCCAATTTTCCAGGCTGCCATCTTCGGCAAAGGAGCGCCAAATTTCCGAGCCATCACCCGCCGGATTCCAGCGAGAATGATAAAACACCTTCACCGCCGGATTTGTGACCGTTGCCAGGGCAAATTGCCCCTCTCCCTCCGCCATCGCCTCCTGGCCCATGGCCCCAGAATTAAGCAAACAGCCTAAACGAGAAAAATCCTCTAACCAACGGTTCACATTCCCCTGAGAGTCACCCCAGCGGGACTGATAATCATAAACTGGACTGCCATCATCCCGTACCCGCACCTCCGGGGATTTCAGCGTATTCGTAAACCAACCGGCGATATTTTCCCAGGTGAATAAAAGACTCAACGTAATCGGTTCATCAGTCGGATTATGAGCCGTCCATTCAAAAATCGCCAGGGGATAACTGGTTTCTTGATAATTGTCCGGAATAATCGGCGAGAACTGCTCACAAGTCAGAGAACAATTAAACACCCGCTCATACACCGACCAACTGCGGGGATAGAGAGCATGATAAGTTCCCGTAGACTCTCCCTGTTCCGTCTCAGCTGGATACCAATCCCAACTCCCTAACGTTCCATCCTGGGCTGGAACCGTCGAGAGAGCATAGGCCTGACGTTGGCCCCCCTGCGTTTCCTCATACACCGAGAACTGACACCCCGGGAGAGATTTGAAGATATGTTCTCCCCCATCGAGATGCCAAAGATTAAACGTTCCTTGAGGCGATCGCCCAATCGCCCCGGCCCCAAAGCCTCCCAGGGGCATTCCATGATCCGGACCATCATCGAGATTACTGGCATAACGCACCCGATAGGGATTGTCCCACACTTGGCCGAGGGGACATTGCCAAGTCTGAGCCGGAATCGGGGGATGGGTGGGGTAGTAAATGGGCATACCGTCGGTTAGAGGAAACGAGAACAGGGAACAAGAACAGGATTCAGGAACGGCGGGAGCGGCGCGGTTGTCCTAGAGTTGTAATGTACAACACCGCTTCATCGGGGGGAATCCCCAACACATCATTAACACGATCATCAAAAAAGCCAGCAATCCCACTCACCCCTAGATTGAGATGAATTGCCGCCAAATTAAGACGTTGTCCCAAATGGCCCGCATCCAAATGTAAATAACGATAAGCGCGATCGCCCCAGCGAGCAATAGCCCCATCCAAATCCGCCGTATGGAACACCACCATCGCCGCATCTCGCCCTAAATCTTGTCCCAAACAGAGAAAATGCAGTTCACGGCGGAAGTTTTTAAAGCGAATCTGCCGCAATTCCTGCGCCTGGGGAGCATAGTAATAGCAGCCATCTTCCAAGCCATCAATCGCCGTCGTGGCGACAAAGGTTTGAATTAAATCGCGATCGCAAAAATTGGGCAACTCCCAGCTATCCGGGGACGATTGAGAGGGATTCCGGGAACTCAACTGGCTCACCGGTTGCGGTTGATAGGCAAAATTTAGCAAGGCCTTCACCTGTTCCAACTCAATTTCTGCCCCCCCTTGATAGGCTCGTGTCGATCGCCGTTGCAGTAACGTCGCCTCCAATCCTGTCCCCCTTTCACCCCAATCGAGGGGATGACTGACGGTGCCAACCTTCGTACAAAAGGGGAAATTATACTTATCTTCACGGTTATTCCCCCCATCCGTTGCCGGTTCCTGGGCCAGTTCTGACTGACTCGGGGCCGAGTCAATGGCGCTGGCCTGATGCAGATACGCCAACAGAGAACCATCCGGTAACTCAGGATAATCGCGATCCGTCTTCGAAGCTAAGGCCGTCGCGAAGCCGCGATCCTCACTCGCCTGTTGTCGTTCTTGCAGGGCTACCACGGCGATCGCCCCTTCCTCCTCACCATTGAGATACAGTAAATCATTCAGCGCCTGATCTCGGAACCCGCCAATCAAATAAGGGCGATAATCCGTCAACGCCGCCGCCAGTTCCAAATTGCCCAACAAATGTCCCGTATCCAGATGAATACGGCGATAAGCCCGGTCCTGATAGCGCCAGGACGAGCGGAAAAAGACCGCCGTCGTAATCACCACAAACGGGGCATTTTCCAACGCCGGATGGCTAAAACAGGCAGACTTGAGAGCCGCACTGGGATCACTGTCCCAAAACCGTACCAACGAATGATCGCGAACCTGGTAATTGTAGAGTCCCTGGGGTAACTCCCCATCCCCTTGCGACAACAGATAAACCTCCGCCGGATAGAGACCCCCCGCCGAGGGAGCCGCCCGTAGAAACAAGTCCTGGCTGGCAATCTGAGGAATCCGCGCCGTCACCCCATAGGTACAGTACAGAAGATGAGATAAACGCGAAAGAACCGTTTGGCGATCGCCGATATGGGGTTTTAAGTCAATCGTTGTGCCAATCGGATACTCTTTAAAAGGAACCGGAGGACGATCCCAATCAATGTTTGGAACCCGTTGATTGATCGTATCTGGATCATATTTAGTGCGCTCATGATAGGTTCTGGCAATTGAAAACGTCTGTTTGGTCATACCTCAAAATAATAAAACAACGTCTGGATATTTGGGGGAAGGTAAAAAGGCAAAAGACAAGAGGCAAGAGGTGATAAAATCGGAGATTTTGCTAGCTTTGCGCTCTGTTTTTAAAACAGTTAAAACAAAAAAATGGTTAATTATCTCAGCCAATCATCTAAAACGTTAAAACTCCGTGCCTAGAATTTATAACCAAGATAATCCGATTAAACCTAAGTTTCAAACATTCTCCAATTGTCCATCATCTCCTCCCCAAACCTCAAATCAAGGAGAATCTTGGCGTCGTTGCAGGGCCTCCTCACTACCAGAGACCTCCTCATAAATATCAGCAATACTAGAGCCTTCAGCCAACTTACGCCGCCAAGTCTGTAACCCCCCCTCATCCACATCTCGTCCTAGGATAGCCTGATAAATCCCATTAATCCGAGCCTCAACCTCCTCCCCCTGTACCAACGTGCGACGTAATTCCGTCAGAGACAGTCCCGCCACAATCGCATGAGCCCAGCGTTCGAGTTCCCGGTCCGTCGCCGCCCGTTCGAGGAGTTCACGATAAATCCGGTCAATTTCAGGATAATAGTCCGACGCATCCGGAGGAATCCGAGTGCGTAGATAAGTTTGCCAGTCCAAAGTCGTCTGAGGCTGGGTATAATACCGTAGCCAATCCCGGTCAAAACAGAGCGTGTAGGCCTCCGTACGTTGGCAGCGCTCCTGACCATTTGCCGGGGGAGCGATCGCCGCTAAAATCGTTAAGGTCGCGATCGCGCCTACCACCGAAGCCCGATATCGACCGTCCTTTCGAGAAAAATCCATGAAGTCCTACCTTGCTGCGGCAATTCAAATGACGAGCGTGCCAGATCTCCAGCGAAATTTGGCACAAGCTGAAGAGTTAATCGACCTTGCCGTGCGCCGAGGAGCCGAACTCATCGGATTGCCCGAAAACTTTTCCTTCCTCGGAGAAGAAGCCGACAAAATCGCCCAAGCCGGACAAATCGCTCAAGAGAGCGAACTGTTCCTCAAAACCATGGCGCAACGGTATCAAGTCAGCATCCTCGGCGGAGGGTTTCCCATCCCCGTCAGCGAGAGTCAGGCTTACAACACCGCCTTACTCATCGACCCCAGCGGCGCGGAACTAGCCCGCTACCACAAAGTTCATCTCTTCGATGTTAACCTGCCCGACGGCAACACCTACCAAGAATCCAGTACCGTCCGTGCCGGCAGCGACCTTCCCCCCGTCTATAGCTCTCCGGATTTAGGCCAACTGGGGCTATCCGTCTGTTACGACGTGCGATTCCCCGAACTCTACCGCCATCTCTCCCGCCAAGGGGCCGATGTCCTCTTTATTCCCGCCGCCTTCACCGCCTACACCGGCAAAGACCATTGGCAAGTGTTACTACAGGCCCGGGCCATCGAAAATACCGCCTACGTCATTGCCCCCGCCCAAACCGGTCGCCATTATGGCATTCGTCACTCCCACGGCCACGCCGTCATTATCGACCCCTGGGGAACTGTCATCGCCGATGCCGGAACCAAAGTCGGAATTGCCATCGCCGAGATTAACCCCCAACGATTAGAGCAAGTTCGCGGTCAAATGCCCTCCCTCCAACATCGGGTGTTCGCCTAGCGGTAATTAAACTTCAACAAATCTTCCATATGGCCAATCACCATAATCGTATCCCCAACCTCGAGCCGTTCTGAAGCCGCAGGATGAGAGAGGGTTTTACCATTGGCGCGACGTAGAGCCACCACCAAAAATAAGCCCTTGGCCCAGACGGCAACTTCGCCAATCGAACGGCCATTGAGGCGGGAATCGCGAGTGATATCGACCTCCATCAGTTGCAGATGAATCTGGGCCAACATTTCATTGAGGGTATGGCCACCCTCATCCTGTTCAAAAAACTCAAAGGCCGTCGGTTGAGTGATGTAATTACTCATCTGCAACGCGCCGATTTCGGCTGGGAGAACCACCAGATTGGCCCCAGCTAAACGCAGTTTATTCTCAGTGGTGGGCTTTTCCCCACGAGCCAGAATCGTTAAATCGTGCTTCAATCCCCGAGCTGTCAGGGTGACAAAGACATTCACCGCATCTTCGGGTAACACCGCCGCCAGGAACTGGGCACGTTCAATCCCCACCGACAGTAACACCTCCTCTTCGGCTGCATCCCCCACCTGAACTAGATAGCCAAGAGATTCAGCCGTTTCGAGTAAATCTGGGTTGCGATCGATAATCACAAAGGGTTTACGGGCCGCATGGAGCCGTTTGGCGAGCATTTGTCCCATACGCCCAAAACCACAGATAATCGAATGTCGCTTGAGTTGTTCGATTCCCTTGGTTTTGCGTTGAGCATCGAGAGCTCGGTAAATTTCCCCTTCCGTGATCATTTGAATAAATCCTCCCACGATATAAACAGCAGACGATGTTCCGGCGATGATGACGACAATCGTAAAGACTTTTTCCGCTGTGGAGTCGAGCGGGTTAACCTCGCCATAGCCGACTCCGAAGACGGTGATAATCACCATATAAAAGGCGTCGATTAACTCCCAGCCGAGGAGGACATAGCCCACAACGGCGGCGGCGAGAGTGCCAAGAAAGACAACGGCGCCGAGCAGCATCTGTCGAAAGGCACTGTGCATGGGGAGGCCACATTAAAGCAAGAGGTACGGGTTAGGTGGCAGATTGGCCCTGAAGATACTGTGACACAATTTGCAAAATCCGTTGGGAGGCATGACCGTCTCCAAAGGGGTTCACGGCGTTGGCCATGGTTTGATACGCCTGGGAATCGTCTAAGAGTCTGACGGCTTCTGAGGTGATGCGATCGCACTCCGTCCCAATCAGCCTCGCTGTACCCGCTTCAACCGCCTCAGGACGCTCCGTAGTGTCTCGTAGCACTAACACCGGTTTTCCCAGCGCGGGAGCTTCTTCTTGTAGGCCCCCTGAGTCCGTTAACAGCAACGTACAGCGGGCGATCGCCCCCACCAGGGCGGTATAGTCTAAAGGCTCTGTGAGAAAAACCCGTTCATGGTTCCCTAACATCTCTTGCAACGGCTCACGCACCGTCGGATTTCGATGCAACGGAAGCAAGAGAGCCGTATCTTGAACCTGATCTAGAATCCGTAAAAAGCCCTCTGCAATAGACTTAAGGCGTATCCCCCAGTTCTCACGCCGATGGACCGTAGCCAGGAGGACTCGATCGCCTTCCCAATCCAGTCCCGGCACCTCACAGCTTGGCGTTCGGGCCGCCACCGACAATAAGGCATCAATGACCGTATTTCCCGTATGATGAATCGCCCCAATCACTCCCGACTTCCGTAAATTCTCCACCGCCCGCGCCGTCGGCGCAAAGTGCAAACTCGTCAGTTGGGAGATTAAACGGCGATTGGCTTCCTCAGGATAGGGGTCAAATAGCTGATCGGTCCGTAACCCTGCCTCAACATGACCAACAGGGATTTTTTGATAGAATGCAGCCAGTGTCGCGGCGAAGGCCGTGGTCGTGTCTCCTTGAACCATGACTAAATCAGGACGTACGTCTTGAAACACAGCCTCGAGTCCCTGCAAACTGCGACGGGTGATATCCGTCAGGGTTTGTTGGGGTTTCATGATATCGAGATCTCGCTGAGCCGTCAGTTCAAACAACGCCATCACCTGTTGCACCATTTCTCGATGCTGTCCCGTCAAAATCACCTGAGTCTCAAACTCAGAAGACTGTTGGAAGCAACGAATCACAGGAGCCAGCTTAATGGCTTCCGGGCGAGTTCCCAGGGTAATACAAACACGAGGAGACATAGACGACATAAGCAGCGATCGCAGAGTATGGTATAAGCCAACAACACCATCGACAACGATGGCACAAGCCTAGCCCCGTGACGTTGGGGCCAAACCCGGGAAGATGTTAGAGGAATTTACGGTTTACAGCCGGCCCCGGTTCCAGGAGACAATAGAGAAATCGGGTCTCAGCCGAACCCATCACACCAGACCCAGAGTAAGGGTGCGGCCATCCCCTCCATCCTCTCATCGTTTGCACCCAGCCTCAGATTGATCCCAGGCCCAATTCACCGAATCCCTAAAAAACTCTAGCACCTATGACACAGTCTCAACGCCCCCCCGTTCCCCCACCACCCCCCGGTGGCGGCCGCCGTCCCCCTCGTCCCCCCGCACCTCCGACCAGTAAACGTCCCCCAGCCGCGCCCCCACCCCCCGCTCAGCGGCCTCCCGCCGCACCCCCGCCACCCGCTCACCGGCCTCCCGCTGCCCAACGGCCTCCCGCCGCACCCACCCCCCAACAGGCAGCCCCCCGCCGTGGACCTGGCCCGAGTCCGGGACATCCCACCATGCGCGAGATTATCCAACGAGCTGAAGAAGAAGGCTACTCTGACGTTCACGTGGGCGTTGGCGAAGTTCCTCGTTATCGCGCCCGAGGTGACATCGCTCCCACGGAATGGCCCGAAACTGATCTCGATACCTTTATGAGTTGGATGCGGGAACTGATGAGTGATGAAGAAATTCGTCAGTTTCAAGAAAATCTTGACTTTGATGGCGCTGCCGATTTAGGCTTTGTTCGGGTTCGTATTAACGCCTTTGATAGCCTGGCTGGCCCGGCGATCGTTCTGCGTCTCATTGGTGCCGAAATCCTCACCCTAGAACAACTACGGTTGCCCGAAGTCTTCAAAAGCATCAGCTTGGACTATCACAAGGGACTGGTTCTTGTGACGGGGCCAACGGGGTCCGGGAAATCCACCACAATGGCGGCGATGATTGATTACATCAATCGCAACAAAGCCTATCACATTATCACCATTGAAGACCCGGTTGAATTTGTCCATAAAAGTAAAAAATCCCTTATTAAACACCGGGAAGTTGGAACCCATACCCATAAGTTCTTTAATGCCTTAAAAGCTGCATTGCGGGAAGATCCAGACCTGATTCTTGTTGGGGAAATCCGGGACAAAGAGACCATGAATATTGCCCTAAAAGCGGCATCCACCGGTCACTTAGTCATGGGAACCCTGCACACCAATAGTGCCGTTAAAACCATTGAGCGGGTTATGGGAATGTTTCCCCCCGCAGAACAACCCGCCTTCCGGGTTGCCCTAGCAGAATCTCTGATTTCTATTGTTGCCCAAGGCCTCTGTAAAACCACCGACGGCAAGCGAGCGGCATTCCACGATATCCTCATTGCGACTGATGCGGTGAAAGAATACGTGATTCAAGGTAAGCTCGATGCCATTACCGATGTCATGCTTCGGTCAGAGTTTGACGGTATGACGACCATGAATAAAGCCTTGTTTGAACTGTATCAAGAAGGTCGAATTACAGAAGAAATTGCCCTTGACAAATCACCAACTCCCAATGAAATGGCACAATTCCTACGAGGTCGTGTCTAACGGGATTTTATTTCAAGATTGTTCGGCAACAAACAGGCATCAAATCGGAATTAACATCCGATGGGGAATCGGATGCGCAATAAGAGGCGAACCTGTCTGCCGAAATCAATCTGTTCTAGATCGATCCAGAAATGACAAATGATGTCATGACAAATGATGTCGAGTTGGCGGCATATGAACCCTTTAAGGGATTAGTTCTCGTGACACCGGGTGGGGATCTCGTCTATGCCCTTGAACCCCACGATCGCGATCGCTGGCATCTACAACTCTGTGTGGCGGTTCAAGAGGCCCTAGGACTTCGTGATCCGCCACACTTTCTCGTCCCTTGCTATAGTGCCACCATCGATCGCTATCTCAACCCTCATACGCAACAGATAGAAACTATTGCTGAAGCCATGCTGGGGGTTTGGCGGTATCGCAGCTTACTCAACCTCCTCTTTGCACTTAAACACACCACCTGGGAGTTAAAACCCAGTTCTCCAGAACTTTGTAACCCCCTAGCCCTAGACAGTTATCGTCATGAGTTTCCCCAATTGTGGGAAAATCATGATCTGGTGCTGCGAGTTGGCCACAATACCAGCCAACATCGTAGCCAATCTGGCCCCGACTTCGTTTTTCCAAACTCCTCAGATTCTGAAGCCAGTGGCTATGTGTTCCGCCTCTTTATTCGGGGCGACAGTTCCAATACCGAAGAAACCTTACTCGGATTGCATTCAATGCTCGATCGCGCCCTGGGCCATCCCTACACCCTCAAAGTCATTGATGTCCTTAAACACCCACAACAAACGGAACGCGATCGCGTCTCAGCTACTCCAACCCTCATCCGCGTCTGGCCGCAACCGGTACGACGAATTGTTGGTGAAATGAATGATTTTGATCGCATCTTCCAACTCGTTAATCGTTAAGTCAACAGGTGTTAAGTCAACAGGTATTAAGTTAAAATGAATCAGAAACAACGAAGGCTCAGTCAAACACACGATCAAAACCTAGCCCCTCACCTCTCACCTCTAATCCAACTCTTTTACGGGCCAAAACTCCTAGGATATTCCCAATTAGATAAAGTCCTCATCACCGTCCTAACCCTTGTACTAGGACTCATCTCTCAACCCCTGGCCGCGCAAGCCTCACCCCAGTTGACCCCCCAAGACTGTGAGCAATTACAAGTCGGCATGACTCAGCCCGAACTCGATGCCATCTTACGGGATTTAGACATCGAACCCGAACGACAAACATCATCTCCTGGAAATAGCCTGTTGCAGTGGATTGATGAAGACTCAGGAGCCGTATTGTTAGCCGTTCTCCGCAATCAAACAGTCGCCGAACTCTCTTGCTTTGGAGTCAGCCCTCAAGAGACCGAAAACAGCCCAACGCATCAACTCTGCGCCCAAGCTGAAATTGGCATGACCCTCGACGAAACCCGACAAGCCTTAGGATCTCCCGGAGAACCCGTTGCAACCGATAGCAGCCTATCCGCAGGACTCCTCTGGCAATGGAACAATCCCGCTCGCCAAGAAGTGGCTGTTCTTGCCTTTTCGAGCTTCAATGTCTTGTCCGGAAAAACCTGCTTTTTTAGCCAAACGGAAGACGAGGCAACCCTACAAATCCCTGATTTCATCGAGCGTTTTGATGAGGTTGAAATCCCCTAGTTGAAAACGTCCAATACAGGGAACAGAGCCTTCCCCTGTTCCCTGTTCCCTGTTCCCTATTCCCTGTTCCCCACTTATGATAGACATTGTCAATCCTCAAAATCACTGATTTCATGACATCTACTCAAGGAAAACTTGCACTCATTACCGGAGCCAGTAGTGGTATCGGCAAAGCCACCGCTCTCGCCTTTGCCAAAGCCGGGATTAACCTAGCCTTACTCAGTCGCTCCCAGGATAAACTCGAACAGGTGGCGATCGCCGCTCGCGAGTGTGGAGTCACCGCCGACATCTTCCCCTGCGACATGGGTGAGGTTGACCAATTGCGCGATCGCTTTGCCACCTTCGCCGAGAAACTCGGCCGAGTCGATATCCTCGTCAACAATGCCGGAATCGGCTATATCAACTCCCTCACCGACACCTCCCTCGCCGATTGGGAGCGCGTCTTCCGCCTCAACATGACCAGCGTCTTTGAGTCAACCTGCGGTATTCTGCCCCATATGCGAGCCAAGGGAGGCGGAATCATCATCAATATTTCGTCCATCGCCGGAAAACAGGCCTTCCCCGACTGGGGCGCCTATTCTGCCAGTAAATTCGCCCTGCGGGGATGGTCCCAAACCCTAGCCGCCGAAGAAAAAGAGCATGGGATTCAGGTCACCACCATCTGTCCAGGAGCCGTCAATACCGCCATCTGGGAAACCGACACCATGGATAAAGCCGGATTCGATCGCAGCCAAATGCTCACCCCAGAGGCCGTCGCCCAAACCCTCCTCAACGTCGTACAACTGCCCGATGGCGCTGCGATCGACGAAATTACCGTTATGCCCAGTGGGGGGGCCTTCTAGCCCCGTTTAGCCCCCAGAAATTGCCAGGCCAGTTGCGCCGCTCCCACCATCCCGGCGCGATTGCCCAACTCAGCCAACCGCAGGCTCAGTCCCTCCCGTGAACTCGGCAGAACCCGTCGCCTCAATTCCGCTTCAGTGGCCCCCAAAAACAAAGGGGCAGCGGCCGCAATCCCACCCCCAAGGACAATCATCTCAGGGGTGAGAACATAAACCAAACTGGCTAAGCCCGCCCCGAGTCGTTGCCCATATTGCTGCCAATAGGCGATCGCCCCCTCATCCCCAGACTCAGCCTGAGCGGCTAACAGATGCGGCTCTAACCCCGTCTCGCGGCGAATCGCCTGAACCGAAGCATATTGCTCTAAAGACCCCGAATTGCCGCTATTACAAGGGGGACCTTGAGGATTGAGAGTAATTAACCCCAACTCCCCAGCGGCCCCAGTCCGGCCCACAAACAGCCGTCCATCGAGAATAATCGCCCCACCGACTCCCGTTCCCAAGGTCACGAGAATCAGATGTGCAACCCCTCGCCCCGCCCCCAGCCAAGCCTCGCCTAACCCAGCACAGTTGGCATCATTCGCCAAAATTGTGGCCCGTCCCGTCTTGTGTTCGAGAACCTCAGCGACCGGGACATCCTGCCAACCCTGTAAATTGATGGCCACGCGAGCAATACGTCCCCCAGCATCCGTTGGCCCCGGAGTTCCCAGGCCCAAAGCGAGACTTTGACCTTGGGGGTCGAGATCCCTCACCGCCGCCGCAATCACTTCTAACACCGCCTCAGGGGTTGCCGGTTGCGGCGTGGCCACCTGCAACTGCTGTAAACAGGTTCCCTCAGGAGTAAACTGTCCCAGTTTAATGGCGGTTCCACCGAGATCAATGCCAATGACACTAGGCTGCATAGGAAATCCAGAAGCACGAGAGTGTATTAATCCGCTTCATCTTGGGGCGGTTCCCAGTTGTTGAGGGCTTCCCGAAAACCGAGAACCACCACCAAGTTCGAGAGCGTTAGGAAAAATTCAGCACTGCCATGCAGCCAGTCAATGTTGGCAAGGCTCTCACCATACTCAACTTGGGCGTAGATGCCAGCGGGAATCGTCACAATCACGAATAACAGTAACAGGTAAAAGCCAATTAGGGCTAAACGCGGTGTTTCCGGCGATCGCGTCAGGAAGTAAAGAAAGCCCAAATAGGGAAACAGCGAAACAGCGAACAGCATATCCTTGAGTGTCATAACCGACAAACCCCTAGCGTCTTCTGTATTACGGGCTACAGACATCGAAAGAATGTCCCGCTTACCCCGAAACCTAACATGGATCTCCCCCAACGCGATCGCCCCAGTTCACGAAATCGTCACAACCCCTTGCAAATCGTTCTTACAGCCATTCTGATTTTGCTTTCTCATAATCAGTCTGGATTTGTGTTAGGTTTTGGGATAGGATCAAAACTGTTAAGTTTCATTGCCGCAACCAGCGAGGCTCAAGCCGGCTGCTAGCGGAACGCCGAGGTCTCTCTCGGCTGAAAATAACAAAAGGTCTTAGCTGCCGCCCTGTCTAACGGCAGACTGTAACCAAAGACCGTAACAGAAGACATTAGAGGAGAAACATCAATGGCATTCACACTTCCTGAACTACCTTACGCCAAGGACGCACTCGCGCCCCATATTTCAGCGCAAACCCTAGAATTCCACCATGGCAAACACCATGCTGGATACGTCAAAAAACTCAACGCCGCCATCGAAGGGAGCGACCTTGAGGGCAAATCCTTAGAAGACATCATTAAAGCCACCGCCGGCAATCCCGAAAAATCCGGTGTGTTCAACAACGCCGCTCAAGTTTGGAACCATAGCTTCTACTGGCAATGCATGAAACCCGGTGGCGGTGGTCAACCCAGCGGTGCTTTAGCCGAAAAAATCAACGCTGGGTTTGGCAGCTTTGACAAACTCGTTGCTGAACTCAAAGCCGCTGGTGGCGGTCAGTTCGGTAGTGGTTGGGCTTGGTTGGTCCAAGATGGCGACAGCCTCAAAGTCGTGAAAACCCTCAACGCCGAGAACCCCATCACCGAAGGTCTCAAACCCTTGTTGACCATCGACGTTTGGGAACACGCCTACTATCTCGACTACCAAAACAAACGTCCCGACTACCTCGACACCTTCCTCAGCAGCTTGGTGAACTGGGACTTTGTGGCCAGCCAAATGAGCTAGGTTGAATGAGCTAGGTCCACTGAATCTAGGTCAAATGCGCTAGATTGAGGACAGATCAGTGCCAAGATAATTCGTTTCGTTTCAATCCCGAAACATCTCAGCCACGCCTCCCGTGGCTGTTTTTTTTGCCCCATGCCGTTAAGCTGAAGTTAAACTCACCGAGATAGCATTGATGGATAGTCACGACCTGGCACAATATATTGAGGCGATCGACGGGATACAAAAGCCCTGGCTGTTGGCCCAACTGCGTCTCAAAAAGCTGCAAGAACGCCGTTCTAGCTTGTCTCAGTCCGATTACATCGCTCAAGTGTCACAGATCCAAGCTGAGTTAGCCCAACTTGGCGATTGGTGGGTGGGTCGAGAAGATGAGGTGTTTCGACAAGGCCGTTAACCCTGCTGTTAACCCTCTTCACAGAGTTCTAGTCGCTCATCCTCCCCTGGCCCAATCCTCGTAGTCTCTCCCTCAAACTCTCTCTATGGCTAAGACCAAGAAACCCGCATCCGAGTCCCCGAGCAAAGCCCTCAAAGCCACCCCGGTTGACAGCGATCGCCTCGACGACCCCAAAAACTACTTTAACCGCGAGTTAAGCTGGCTCGAATTTAACTATCGGGTTCTCTACGAAGCCCTCGACGATCGCACCCCCCTCCTCGAACGCCTCAAATTCATGGCGATTGTCAGTACCAACCTCGACGAATTCTTTATGGTTCGCGTGGCTGGACTCAAACAACAGGTCAAAGCCGAAGTTCGTAAACTCACCCCCGACGGTCGCAGTCCCCAACAGCAACTCAACGACATTAGCGATCGCCTCCATCCCATCTTCGCCGAACAACACCAGCATTTCCAAACCATCCTCCGGCCCCAACTGGCGGACCATGGAATTTACCTCCTCGACTACATCGACCTCAACCAAGAACAACGCACCTACCTACAAACCTACTTCGAGGACAAAATTTTCCCCGTCCTCACCCCCCTGGCCGTCGACCCGGGCCATCCCTTCCCCTTCATCTCCAACCTCAGCCTCAACTTAGCTGTCGTGGTCAAAGATCCCGAAATTGACCAAGAACATTTCGCCCGCGTCAAAGTTCCCAAAGTCCTCCCCCGCTTCATCGAACTCCCCGGGCCGGATAATCCTGACAGCAACCACCAGGGTCTCCACTGGGTCGGTGTTCCTCTCGAACAAGTCATCGCCCATAACCTCGAAGCCCTCTTTCCGGGGATGAATATCCAGGAATATCACCCCTTCCGCATCACCCGCAACGCCGATATCGCCGTCGAAGAAGACGAAGCCGATGACCTGCTGCTGGCGATCGAACAAGAACTGCGAAAACGACGTTGGGGCGGGTCCGTCGTGCGTATGGAAGTTCCCTCAACCCTCTCTCCCGAAGTGCGGGATATGTTAATGCGAGAACTCTCCCTCGCCCCCGAAGACGTCTATGAAGTCGAAGGACTCCTCGGCTTAGGCGATCTCATGTCCTTTATGGGACTTCCCCTACCAGACCTGAAAGATACTCCCTGGACACCCGTCATTCCGGCTCGCTTCCGCCAGTTTAGCGACGTTGATTTTAACCTCAATCATGCCAGTGGCGATGGAGATCATGACCTCTTTACAGAAATTCGCGAACGGGGTGATGTCTTGTTTCATCACCCCTATCACTCCTTTACCGCCACGGTGCAACACTTTATCACCACCGCCGCCCATGACCCCGATGTGTTGGCGATCAAAATGACTCTCTATCGGACATCAGGAGATTCACCGATTATTCACTCTCTCATTGATGCCGCCGAAAATGGCAAACAAGTTGCCGTTTTAGTTGAACTCAAAGCCCGATTTGATGAAGAAAATAACATCCTTTGGGCGAGGAAATTAGAGCAAGCCGGCGTTCACGTCGTCTATGGATTAGTGGGGTTAAAAACCCACACCAAAATCTCCATGGTCGTGCGTCAAGAAAAACAACATATTCGTCGTTACGTCCATATTGGAACCGGAAACTATAACCCCAAAACCGCAAAACTCTACACCGATTTAGGGATTATCACCTGTAACGATGAAATTGGGGCCGACTTGACCGATTTATTTAATCATCTCACCGGTTACTCCCGGCAACGTTCCTATCGCAAACTGCTCGTGGCCCCGGTAAATATGCGCGAACGGATGGAACAGCTCATTCGTCAGGAGATCGATCACGCCAAAAATGGCGGTAGTGGACGGATTGTCGCCAAAATGAACGCCCTCGTCGATCCCAAACTCATCGCCTCACTCTATGAAGCCTCCCAGGTGGGAGTCGAGATTGACCTAATTGTCCGAGGCATTTGTTGTCTACGTCCAGGGATTAAAGGCTTAAGCGAGAATATCCGCGTCATTAGTATCATTGGGCGCTTTTTAGAACATTCGCGCATCTTTTACTTCTATAATGAGGGGCAAGAACAGGTATTTATTGGCAGTGCGGACTGGATGCCTCGTAATCTCAACCGCCGGGTTGAGGCGGTGGTTCCGGTTCAAGATCCCGCCATCGCTAAAGATTTACAAGAAATCTTGGGGATTATGCTCTCAGATAACCGCCAAGCTTGGGAGTTGCAGACGGATGGCTCCTATGTCCAACGCCGTCCGAGCGATGATGGGATTGCACAAGGCTCTCACGAGATCTTGATGCAGATGGCCATGCAATAACACTGACAGATAACATCCCATGGGGAATACTGGAGAGGCAGGAGGCGGATGGGGTACGGAGACGCAGATTGCGACGGCTTGAGATGACAATTCAGTTCGGACGGGAGATTTGTGGTGACCTAGAGCAAGCACAACGGCGGGAATGGTTGGTCACGAATGGTATCGGTGGCTATGGCTGCGGAACCGTGGCGGGGTTGCTGACACGTCAGTATCACGGTCTTTTAATCGCGGCCCTCGAACCCCCCTGTCGCCGTCGCTTGCGGGTGGTTAAACTCGATGAAACGGTGCAGTTGGGGGGAAAGTCCTATCCTCTGTATACCAATCGCTGGGCGGATGGGACGGTGGCGCCGCGAGGCTATTATTATCTTGAGCAGTTTCGCCTCGAAGGGCGTACCCCGATTTGGCGCTATGCCTGTGCTGAGGCGCGGCTGGAAAAGTCCATTTGGATGGAGTGGGGGCGTAATATAACCTATATCCGCTATCATCTGCGTCAGGGTGGGCGATCGCTGAATCTCTCGATTAAGGCCCTCGTCAACGATCGCAGTCATCATGGCGGGATTACTGGGGAAAATTGGGAGATTTCTCCCTGTCCTCAGGGGGTGAAACTCTCCTGCGAGGGGGGAAGTCCCTGTTATATTTTGAGCGATCGCGGCCAGGTCAGTGAAAGCTACAACTGGTATGCTGGCTTCGACTTGGCCCTAGAACGCGATCGTCATACCGGCGACTGTGAAGATCATCTCCACGGTGCCAGCCTTAAAGCCAACTTAGACCCCGGAGACTCCCTCACCGTCGTCGTCAGTACCGATCCCATCTCTGAGTTAGATGCTGCCGCCGCCTGGGACCGCTATCAGGCCCGAGAGCAGCAGTTACTCCGTACCTGGAGACACCACGACTCCTCCTCCCCAGCGCCATCCTCCCCAGGGTCAGACGAAACCACTCCCCCTTGGCTTCAACAGTTAGTCTTAGCCGCTGATAGCTTTTTGGTGACTCGCCAACCGTTATACATCAACCCCAACGGTTGGGAAACCACCGTGTTAACCGGATATCCCTGGTTTGGGGATTGGGGTCGCTATACCATGATGAGTCTACCCGGATTGACCTTAGCCACCGGTCGTCCTGAATTGATGCGATCGGTCTTAACCACCTCCGCTCGCTATTTTAAAAATGGTGTTCTCCCGAATGTCTTCCCTGATGACGGTGGGCCACCGGCTTATAACACCGTCGATGCTAGTCTTTGGTATATCGAGGCTGTACGTCTGTATTTTAAGAGTAGCGGCGATTTATCCTTTCTCGAACAAATCTATCCCACCCTGGTGAAGGTGATTGAAGCCTACTGTTATGGCCTCACCCCCGGAATTGAACTCGATCGCCAAGATGGGTTATTAGAATCAGCGGCCCAACTCACCTGGATGGATGCCAAAGTCGGTGACGAGGTGATTACCCCTCGCCAGGGTAAAGCGATTGAAGTCAATGCACTCTGGTATAACGCCGTTGTTGCCATGACTCACTTTGCTGAAGCCCTCGGACACCGCTCTAAGGCTTATCACGCCCTAGGACGGCAAATTCAAGCCGGATTTCAACGGTTTTGGAATTCCAATTTAGGCTATTGTTACGATGTTCTCGATGGGCCTGAAGGGGATGAGAGCCAATTACGCCCCAACCAACTCTTGGCGGTGTATCTTCCGGGGCCGTTGTTCTCTCTGGAGCGTCAAGGCGCCATTTTGGAGGTCTGTCGTCGTTCTCTGTTAACCTCCTATGGTCTGCGATCGCTCAGTCCCGATGATTTGCAATATGTTGGAGTCTATGGGGGAGATTTAAGTCAGCGCGATCGCGTCTACCATCAAGGAACCGCTTGGGCCTGGTGGTTGGGACTTTATAGTGTCGCCCATTACCGGGTCTATCACAACCGTTGCGAAGCTCTCAGTTTCCTCACCCCCTTAGCGGACCATCTCCAGACGGCGGGGTTAGGACAAATCAGTGAAATCTTCGATGGGGATGAACCCATGTTGCCCCGAGGCTGTATCGCTCACGGGGCAGCCGTTGCCTCGACATTATGGGCCTGGCGAGCCATTACCCAGTCGAGTTCAACCTCGCTAGCTGACCGTTGAGACAGCATAGGCAACTGCAATAATGCCGGCAACGAACAAGGCCGCTAGGGCACCGAGAACTGCATAATTGCGCTTTTCTTCCTGGGTGGGGGGTTTGGCTTCGTACATTTTGGGTTCGATGGCGTAGTTATTGAGCCGGCCACCCTCTTCATCAACGTAAGGCATAAAGAAATGATCCTAATGTTCGTCTTCTTAACAAATACCACTATAGCGCTATCAAGGCCAACAGTCAGGGAAGCATCGGCAAAGAGAAGTAGAAGGTACTGCCTTGGCCGAGTTGGCTTTCGACGCGAATGGTTCCTCCATGGAGTTCCACCAATCGCCGCGTAATGGCTAAACCAATCCCTGTTCCCCCTGAATGTCGCGATCGCGATCGCTCGGCCCGCCAGAAGCGATCAAATACATAGGGCAAATCCTCCGTCGCAATGCCAATTCCCGTATCACTGACCGCCGTCCAGATATAGGGTTCTTCGCACCAAGATTTCACGGAGATTGTACCATAATCTGAATAGCGCACAGCATTTCCCAACAGATTCATTAACACCTGTTCAATGCGATCGTAATCGGCAAATACATTCGGCAAATCATCAGGACAATCCAAGGATAAAGTCAGTTCATCAATGAGTTGTTCTGAGAGACGATCAATCAAATTTTCTAACAAACGACATAAACATAATGGTCTAGGGTTAATCGTTAAATAGCCCGCTTCGGCTTTCGAGAGTTCCTGTAAATCGTTCACCAATCGTTCCAGACGACGGGTTTCTCGTGCCAACTTATCATAGGTTTCAGGTGTCGGATCGAGCTGTCCATCAGCCAATTCTTCTAAGTAGCCTCGCATCACGGTCAGGGGAGTTCGTAATTCATGAGTCATGTCGCTAATAAGTTCACGGCGCCGATTTTCAATCTCACGAATACTATCCGCCATGCGATTAAAACTAAGACTTAATTGATAAAATTCAGGAATTTCACTCATCGGCATTCGTTCATCAAAATCCCCAGCGGCAAAGCGTTGTGTAATCTGCCGCATCCGTCGCAATGGCAGGGTAATTCGCCGCGATAGCCAGTAACTTAACAGCCCAGCCGCAGATGCTCCACTAATGACAGACCAAAAGGTGCTACGGTTCCAGGTGATTTCAAAACCTTTGACAATATAGGTTTTAACGGAGCGAACGCTAAAAAACTCCGTACTTTCCATTTGTTCAAGTTGAACGATAAATTGTCGAGGAGAATAGATTTTGCTAATTAGAATAAAACTAGCTAATCCAACTAGCATAACCAGCAAATGAGATAAAAATAATCGTATTTTAACGTCAACTTTCATGATTATTGCTACTAACAATAAATTCAATCGGTCTCAACAATATAGCTACCAAAAATGCCATTATATTATTTATCCCACCTCTTGCCTCTTGCCTCTTGCCGGAAGAGCCGGAAGAGGGCGCGCCACTTGCGGTACGCCCCTACGTTTTTTGTGTTCCCTGTTCCCTGTTCCCTGTTCCCTGTTCCCTGTTCCCTAAACCAGCAAATGCTCACTAATTAACGCCGGGAACTCATCGGGAGTACAAGCAAAAGTGGGAATCCCCAAACGAGCGACATAATCAGCATTAGTGGCATCATAACTAGGAACTCCCGTCTCATCGATCGCCAACAAACTAATCACCCGTACCCCTGATGCTAGCAGTTGAGCGAGCGATCGCCACAACAGCGGACGATCGCCACCATCATACAGATCACTGATCAGAATCAACACCGTCTCTTGCGGCTGTTGAATCGTCTCCAAACCGTAGCGTAAAACCGCCGAAATATCGGTTCCACCGCCTAACTGCATCCCCAGCAACAGTTCGAGGGGATCATCGAGAAGCGGCGTTAACTCCACCACCGAGGTATCAAACGCCAAAAGTCTAACCTTCAGTAAAGATACAGACGCCAAAACCGAAGCAAAAACGCTAGCATAGACCACTGAACCCGCCATAGAGGCACTCTGATCCAAACACACAAGAACATCTTGTCGGATTTGAGGGGGAGTCCCACGATGAATCAATTTTTCAGGGATGATCGTGCCATAGTGGGGTTGATAGTGTTTGAGATTGGCATACAGGGTGCGTTGCCAATCAATCTCCCGGTATCGAGGATGTCGCTGAGGTCGCCGCTGACGCAGACGGCCCAACAGAGCCTGTTGCGTCGCCGGATGTAGCCGCTGTTCGAGATCCTCGACCACCTGACGAACAATCTGGCGAACCGGGTCTTGAAGCGAGTCCGGTAACCTGGGGGCCAAACTCAAAATCTGGGCGACTAATAGCACATCCGGGTCCAGATGATCGCTAAGGGTGTGATCGAGGAGAAGCGATCGCAAGTTGACCCGTTCGATCGCATCATGCTGCATCACCTGAACCACCGCCTGGGGGAAATCCGTGCGAATCTCGTCGAGCCAGCGAATCACCCCCGGCGTTGAGCGGCCAAGTCCCCCCGAGCGAGTCGGTTGATAGAGAGCCTCAAGCGATCGCAGGCGACGGGAATCCAAGCCAGCCTCAGACCCCTGTAAGTCAGGATTCGGCTCGATCGCATCACTCCCCAAAATCAATCGCCAACGGCGAGAAGCTTGTACATTAGAAGGAAGGTTAAGATTGTCGCTCATGACTAACGCTCGTTACCTTAATAAAAACTAAACCTCTCTGTTGAATCAACAGAGGTACGAGAAACTCGTTGTAACGTTTAAGTAGACCAATCGGGTGGATTCTCTCGTTTTTCAGAGAGTCAAGCAGAATACAAAACAGAGCGCGTCCCTCATTGAGCGAGTCCCCTGGGCATATCGGTTGATTATTTTCTTCCACTCCGGCATGAAACTACGAAAGAAAACTTTACTCATCGTCGGTGCGGCGTTGGTGGCGCTAAATATCACAATTTACGCCATATCTTCGTTAATCTTGCTTAGAGATTTCACGCATCTAGAGCAACAGTACGTCCAACAAGACGTGACCCATGCCCTACGTGCCATTGACCATGAACTCTCGGGTCTCAATACCATTGCCCGAGACTATGCCGAGTGGGACGATACCTATCAGTTTATCAAAACCGGAAATCCCGAATACGTGCGATCAAACCTGATCGACTCCACCTTTTCCTACCTAAACCTCAACTTTATGGTCTTTGTCGATGCCGAGGGGACGATTCGCTTCGAGAAAGCCTACGATCGCCCCCAACACCGAGCCATCGACCTCTCCCATAGCTTAAAGCCCTTCTTAGACCCCAACTATCCCCAACAATCCTTACTGATTCGCGATCGCGCTAACGACAGCATTCAGGGCATCCTAGACCTCGACGGCCAAGCCGTCGCCATTGCAGCCCGGCCCATCGTCACCAGTCAAATTACCGGTCCGCCTCGCGGAACCCTGATTGTCGGGCGCAACTTTGGCGATCGCGCCATCACCCGTCTGAGCGAACAAACCCAACTCTCCCTGGCCTTTTACCCCCGAAACGCCTCATCATTCCCCGCCGACGTCCAACAGGCCTGGCAGGACTTACTCGACAACCCCCAAGAGAGTTCTCTGCCATCAACTCCCCTACCATCAACGCCCCTACCATCACAGGGTCGCCCTTTCAGTGAATCCGTCCTGGAACAAGATCGCCAAATCACCCTAGATCACTTCAATCGTCAGGGAAACCCAGTTCGCCAACCATTGCGTTTCCCCTATCTGCCCCTCCCTCCCGGAGAACGTATCGCCGGATATACCCTCATTCAGGGTCTCGATCACCAACCCATCGGTCTGCTGCGCGTCGATGGCCCTCGGGCCATCTACCAACAAGGACAAATCAGCATTCGTTACTTTTCCCTCGCCCTGATCACCGTAGGCGTGGTGTTTAGTGGCTTAACCCTACTACTGATTGAAAAACTGGTCTTATCGCCCCTCTCTCGCCTCAGCGAGAGCATGAATCAACTCAAACAAGCCGGCGATCCGCAGCTACGCCTGGCCAGCGTTGGGGAAGACGAACTATCGAGTCTAGCTTACACTGTCAACGAGATGCTGGACGCCCTGGGGCGATCGCAAGTCGAGCGGCAAGAAACTGAACAGCGTTATCGCTTGATGGCCGAGAACTCCACTGACCTCATCGCCCGACAAAATCCCGACGGTCAATTTCTCTACGCCTCTCCCGCTTGCGAAGTCTTACTCGGTTACACCCCCGAAGAACTCATCGAGTGCTACGCGCGAGATCTCGTTCATCCCCTCGATCGCGATACCTTCGACTACTCCACCGCCGAAGTTCTCAGCACCACCACCTCCCTAACCCTCAGCTACCGCATTCGTCATAAAGACGGCCATTACATCTGGTTTGAAACCACCAGTCGAGCCTTCGGCGATCGCAATAGCCAAGACAATAACCAAGACAATAACCAAGACCGTAGCCAAGACCGTAGCCAAGACCGTAGCCGTAACGCCAAAGACCAACTCATTCGCGAGATTGTCAGCGTCTCGCGAGACATCACCGAGCGGAAACTGGCCGAAGAAGACCTGCGAGAAAGCGAAGCCTCGATTCGGGCCATCTATAAAGTCACCTCATCCCGCCAACTCAACTTCCAGCAACGGTTGCAAGGTCTTCTGGAACTGGGACGACAGCGATTTGGCATGGAAATTGGCATCCTCTCACGCATTCAGGACGAAGACTTTGAAATTTTGGAAGTGCAATGTCCCCAAATCCCTCCCGGCCTGGTGGTCAATCGTCCCCTGCGTCCCGGCCAACATTTACCGCTGGCTGAAACCTATTGTTTTCGGACCATGGAGGCCAATGACCCCTTATATTTTGAATTCCTCTTAATGTACGGCACCAATGTGCCACCGAAATATGGCCCCTTCCGGATTCAAGCCTATATTGGCACTCCCGTCATTGTCGCCGGTGAAGTCTATGGAACCCTGAGTTTTTCTAGCCAGACCCCTCTGCATGAGCCGTTTAAACCCGTCGATCGCGAAATTCTCAAACTGATGGCCCAATGGATTGGGGGTGAGATCGAACGACAAGACACCGCCGCCGACTTGGCCCGTACCCGCGATCGCGCCCTAGCGGCCACCCAAGCCAAAAGCGAATTTCTGGCCACCATGAGTCACGAAATTCGCACCCCCATGAATGCCGTGATTGGGATGACGGGGTTACTACTCGACACGGAACTGTCCCTCGAACAACGGGATTTCGTCGAGACCATTCGCAGTAGTGGCGATACCCTACTGACGATTATCAATGACATTCTCGACTTCTCTAAAATTGAATCGGGCAAACTCGAACTCGAACAACATCCCTTCGATTTGCGGGCCTGTATCGAACAATCCCTCGATTTACTGGCCTCCAAAGCCACCGGGAAAGGATTAGAACTGGCCTATCTCATGTCCAACGACACACCTCAACATATCTGTGGTGATGTCACCCGAGTTCGCCAGATTCTCGTGAACTTGCTCAGTAACGCCGTTAAATTTACCGATCAAGGTGAGGTGGTGGTGTCTATCTCGGCCGAGTTGATTGAACCTGAGGCCGAAAATGACTCAGACGAAAATGGCAATAGGGCCGCTGAACCTTCCCAGACGGAAACAGAATCTGAGTTAGATAGCAAAGCGGTACAGGATCAAACAGACCGAGAAGATAACTTAGAATTTCCCCACTATCGGATTCAGTTTGCTGTGCGCGATACGGGGATTGGCATTCAGAGCGATCGCATGCACCGTTTATTTCGCTCCTTTTCCCAAGTCGATTCCTCCACCACTCGTCAATATGGGGGAACGGGCCTGGGATTGGCCATCAGTAAGCGTCTGGCTGAGATGATGGGTGGGGTCATGTGGGTCGAAAGCATGGGTCATGCGACCGGCGATCGCCCCGAGTGGTTTGAAATCAGCACCAACCCAGACCAGCCAGGTTCCATCTTTTACTTTACCCTGGTGGCTCCCCAATCCCCTCAAGTCCCATTAGTCAAGTCTCTGCGTCATCGTGTCGAACTACAGGGGAAACGCTTGCTTGTTGTCGATGATAACGCCACCAACCGCAAAATTTTAACCTTAGCGACCCAAGGTTGGGATATGGAGACCTTGGCGGTTCCCGACGGTCCCACGGCTTTAGAGGTTGTGCCGAAAGACCCCCCCTTCGACCTGGCTATTTTAGATATGCAGATGCCCGATATGGACGGGTTAACTCTGGCCCAGGAACTTCAACGGTTGGAGGTGATGAAGGATGTGCCGCTGATTATCCTCACCTCGATGGGGTCAGAACTGCAAGGGGTTGAGATTCCCCTGGCGGCTGTGTTGAATAAACCCATCAAACAGTCACAACTTTATGACATCTTGGTCGGCGTATTGAGTGGGGAGCCAGTCGAACGGGAATACGAGAAAACACCGAAGTTGGATGGCCATCTCGCCGATCGCTTCCCCCTGAAAATTTTGGTCGCTGAAGACAACGCGGTGAACCAAAAAGTGGCCACGCAAACCCTAGCTCGTATGGGGTATCGGGCCGATGTAGTGGGCAACGGAGTCGAAGTTCTCGATGCGTTAACGCGGCAGCATTATGATGTGGTGTTAATGGATGTGCAAATGCCGGTGATGGATGGTTTAGAGTCCTCTCGTCGCATTTGTCAGAAATGGTCGAAGTCTCGTCGTCCCTATCTGATTGCGGTGACGGCCAATGCCATGCAGGGCGATCGCGAGGACTGTATTGCCGCTGGGATGGACGATTATATTAGTAAACCCATTCGCGTCAATGAGCTGATTCAGGCCCTGTCTCGTTGTCCAGTGACGGGGACGGTGTCCCTGAAAGCCTTAGCCGCTGATCGAGAACCCTCTGAGCGACGGGAAGCGGCTGAAGCGGCTCCTGAAGTGAATTTGCCGATTCTCAATGAAAAAACCTTAGAGGATTTGCGGGAAATTGAGGCCCTAGAGGAGTTAGTCGATTTATATTTACAAGAAACCCCGCAACTGCTCGATGGTGTTGAGACGGCGATCGCCGATCACAACGCTCAACAGTTACGGGAATCGGCTCACTCCCTGAAATCCACCAGTGCCGCACTCGGGGCTAATCCCCTCTCTGAACTAAGTCGGGAACTCGAAGAAAAGGGCAAAGCTGAGGACTTTACTGGCGTGAATGAGCTTTGGGAACGGGTGGTTCAGCAGTATGATCGCACTGTCGATGCCCTGCAAGCCGCCAAACAGCAGACATCCTCCCCAGACGGCCAAGAACAAGAGGTAACCATCAACAATTGATCGTCTACCTCTTGCCTCTTGCCTCTTCTTGCCTGTTCCCCCCTACGCCATCGCTGAAGCGTGGGGACGGGCAAAAATCATACGGCCAGCCGAGGTTTGTAAGGCACTGGTGACGACAACATGAATTTCGTTACCGATGAGGTCAGAACTCTCCTCAACGACGACCATCGTGCCATCATCGAGATAGCCAACACCCTGATCGGGTTCCTTGCCCGTTTTCAAGATTTTGACCTCAATATCATCCCCAGGAAGATAGGAGAGGCGAACCGCTTGGGCCAACTCATTGATATTGAGAACAGCTACCTTTTGCAATGTCGCCACTTTGCTGAGATTAAAGTCGTTGGTGAGGAGAGTGGCATTAATTTCCGCCGCCAGACGGACTAACTTGGCATCTACTGTCATCGGTTCATCGTAATCAGCGGCGTAGATATCAATGCGCTCAGGATAGTCTTCCTTAATCTGATTGAGAATATCCAGACCCCGTCTACCGCGAACCCGCTTTCCATCATTGGAGGCGTCGGCGACCTGTTGCAATTCCTCTAAGACGAACTGGGGAATGAGAATCGGCCCTTCCAGAAATCCCGTATCCAGGAGATTCTGAATTCGTCCGTCGATAATACAACTGGTATCCACCACTTTCGTGGTAGCGGGTTTGAGGGTTCCTTCAGCCACCATTAAACTCTCAACACTGTTGGGGTTGAGCAGGCGCAAGAAGGCCCGGCCATGGGTGTCGGCCAGGGTCACGCCCAGAAAGCCGAACATCACGCTCCCCAACACCGCCACAAAGGGTTTGATGAAGGTGAAGTCTTTGGGAATGGGAACGAGGAAGACTGGCGCTAACATCAGGTTAGCGACCAGTAGCCCCGCCACTAAGCCCAGGGCGCGGGTCAGGAGGACTTCCAGGGGCATTTGACGGATGTTGGCTTCGATACGGCGATAGGTCGTTTGTACCGAGAGGCCGACTACACCACTGATGAGGGCGGCAAAACTTGCCACCACCCAGCGTAAGCCGTCAATGTTGGTGACTTGTTGCATGGCACTCCCAGGAAGGAGTTCAATGCTGAAAAAGCCTACCCCGGCTCCCGCAATGATGAATGAGATGATAATAAGTGCGTCGAGCATCGTTTGGATTCCGGTTAGGACGGGATCGAATTGGGTTGGGGAAGCGAGCGGTTGGGTTAAAGGGGTGAGTTTCCGGCGCACTCTGGCGGCCGTGTTGAATAGGGTTCCTCGGAATGGAGATGGCTTTAACCTCAACATTTAAACCATTATAAAGGCTGATTCCCAAGGGCGATCGCTCCGGGTCACTCCTGGGGGAGTCGGTACGGTTAAGCGACAAGGGTTGGCTTGATTTCTCTCTATTCAAACAGTGTTGGCTATGGCATCTTATGGTATCTAATTTCTCTGTGTTATCTCCTCAAACGGTTTCTTCGTCTTGGATGGCTCAAACCTATAGTCCCCCGAGGTCGGCCTATGTCCATATTCCCTTCTGTCGCCGCCGTTGTTTTTATTGCGATTTCCCGATTTCCGTGATTGGCGATCGCCAGTCGGGAGATCAGGCCCCCGCTATCACCCACTATGTTGACCATCTCTGTCGTGAGATTCGCGGCACTCCCTCCTTGGGAAACGCCCTAGACACCGTATTTTTGGGCGGGGGGACTCCCTCATTACTCTCGCCGGGGCAGTTGCAGCAAATTTTGCAGAGCTTACAGGGGCAATTTGGGCTAAATCCGGGGGCAGAGGTCTCCATTGAGATGGATCCCGGAACCTTTGATAAAGCCAAGTTGCAGGGCTTCCTAGCCGCCGGTATTACCCGAATTAGCTTCGGCGCTCAGGCGTTTCAGGATGAGTTGCTGGCGGCCTGTGGGCGATCGCACTCACTGGCGGATATCTATGCCGCCTATGAGTTACTCCAAGAGGAGGGGGCTGAGAATGTCAGTTTTGATCTGATTTCAGGATTGCCCTACCAACGTTTAGAGCAATGGCAAGCCTCGTTAGGGGAGGCGATCGCCCTCAAGCCCCAACATCTCTCGGTGTATGACCTGATTGTTGAACCCAAAACCGTGTTCGCCCGCCGCTACGAGTCAGAAACCCATCCTCTCCCCGACGGCGATACGGCCGCTGAATTCTATCGACAGGCGATCGCCCAACTCCAAGCCGCCGGCTACCACCATTACGAAATCAGTAACCACGCTCAACCCGGCTACACCTGTCAGCACAATCAAACCTATTGGCACAACCGCCCCTACTATGGCTTTGGGATGGGGGCGACGAGTTACACCCAAGGACAGCGCTTCAGTCGCCCGAGAACCCGTGTTGACTACGTCAAATGGCTTGAAACCTATCTCAACGCAAACGGACAGTTAGACGCGCCCCCAGTCTCCCCCAATGACCTCATTTTAGAGACACTCATGTTGCGCCTAAGGCTGTCCGCCGGTATTCCCATCCCAGAACTTGAGGACAATCTCAGCCCCCAAGCCCTAGAGAACCTCAAGGAGGCGATCGCCCCCTACATCAACCAAGGCTGGGTTCACTGGGGGCCAGGGGCGGTTCATTTAAGCGATCCCGAAGGCTTCCTGTTTTCCAACAGCATCCTCTCAACACTGTTCAACGCCCTAGACAGCGAGGGAAATTGAATCCCCAATCTTGGACGTTGAACGTCAACAGCCTCTCACCCGAACAGGGCATCCTCTTGTAGATGCCCTGACCTAGGTTTCCCTGCCAATAGCCGTTAGGGCTAGGTTTTTGGCTGTTCCCAGTTCCGGTTTTCCCTATTCCCTCCTTTT
>LSZA01000010.1 GCA_001637315.1 Phormidium willei BDU 130791
TTGACCCAACTCTGATGACCGCGCAGGCGATTGTGTTCAGGAGCAGTTTGAATCCCAGCGAGCAAGCTACTTTGCACCGAACTCATGACTCGTCGCAATCGGCCTTGACTCTCGCCCGTCGCCTGGATGGCCAGAACTAACCCATCAATGGGGTCGGCACTGGTGAGCAAATTTTGGGACTGGGCGGCGTTGGCCCGTAAATTGGCAATAGTGGCTTGGCGTTGGGCATTTAGCCAGAGTCCGGTGACGACGCTCAATACGGTCACCACGGCGCCAATCCCGAGAAGGCGGCTGTTGCGTCGCTGGCGGATGCTGGTTCTTAGGTACTCTTGCGGTAAGCCGGAGAGAGTGCCATGTTCTCGCTCAAATAGCTCAACTTCTGCTAAATCTAATCCCCTGAGTAATCCTTCGCGGCGTTTGCCTTTGTCGTCCCACTTTTGGGCTTTCTCTTGGATATCGTCTCGTTGCCGCTTCGTCTTGAAGTTTTCCTCGACCCAGCGCCCTAATTGCTTCCAGTTACGGATGAGGGATTCGTGGGCTACCTCGACTACGGTGATGTTACCGGCTTGGTTCCCTCGGGCTGAGAGTTCGCTGGTGATGATTAACCGCGCTGCTCCTAATGTCTCTAGGACGGTTTCCACCTCTTCGGGGGGATAAGGTAAGTCGGTTAACTGGGATTTGCGGACTTGTCGGGCGATGGGTTTAGTGTTTTCTAGCAGTTGGGTGAGTTCGAGAAAAATGCTCCGGGCGATGGTTCTTTGTTCTTCGGTAAAGGAATCATAGAGTTTATCAGCTCGCGTTTGTAGAGCTTTTTTGACGCCTTTAATGTCTGTATAGGTTTTGACGGTTAACCCTTGGCTAAATTTATATAGTCGGTCCACCATTTGTTGGAGGACATCTTGCAATAGGGGCAAACTTCCAGGGGAGTCCTGCACATCTTCCAGCATCCGGTCTACCAGATCAGATTCGATTTTCCAGCGTCCAACTTCTTGAATCGGTTGACTGATGGCTTCCCGCAATTCCGCTTCGTTCATTGGACCAACTATTTCTTTTTTGGTGTTAATCAGTTTCAACAGTTGGGGATGTTCGGCACATTTGCCCAAAAAGTCATCTCGGATGGTAATAACTACCCGGAGGTGGGATTCTCCCTCATCTGTTTTCGTCAGGGCGGAGTAGCTATTGATCGCCCCACACAAGCAATCTAAAAATAGTTGACGGGTCTCACTTGGACATTGGGTAAAAAACAGTTGCTCGAACTGATCTATTACTAATAGACAAGGGCGTTTGGTTTGGGAAATTAGCCGTTGTAGTCCTCCCGCACCTTGCGCGAGTTCTGCGTTGACTTGTTCTAGGGATAGATTTTCATCGACCAAGACCTGCGCTAAACTGGTAAGGGGGTCATCTCCAGGTTTAAAAGGTTCATAAATTTGCCAAGCTGCGGTCTCTGATAGAGTTTTTCCTTGCTTTAAATTGGGGATTAACCCTGCACGAACAACGGAAGATTTACCACTTCCAGAACTTCCGGCAACGGCAAGAAACGGCTTTTCATAAATTGCATCAACTAAGTTATTTATTAAGTCGCTGCGACCAAAGAAATAGGGGGCATCGGCTTCTTGAAATGCCTCTAACCCTTTATAAGGATTCAATCCTGTTTCGATAATATCCGTCTCAGGTAGCGGTTCCGCCTCTGGGTCAACTAGGATGATTTTACCATCTCGGTTTCTACAGTCCGGGTCTTGATGGCAATCTTCGGTGCTGGAATTATTCCGCCTTAAATTTGGTAATTTATACTTGACGTTGGCTTTGACATACTCAGATAATATGATGGTATCAATCAGTCCGGGTTGTTGCAACCCTTCCAATAAAGTGGCTGTAAAGTAGCTGTGTTCTCCTTGTCCTTCTATCGGTTCAAATGCGGGTTGAGTGGCTCCACAGGCTGACATTAAACAGCGGGTCACAATTTCGGATTTTCCGGGGTCAATTACTTGAGATTCTTTATAGTTAAAGACTTCCCCACTATGACAGCAGTCCAAAATCACGATTTGCTGTTCAACCGGGCTATATTCTAAGATTTGTCGTAAATCGACGAGGGAGACTCCTGACTTATCGCTACTGGCCTCTTTGGGATTCGCTTTGCTGGTGGCTAAAAAGCCTTTACTTTTGCGACCTTTGGTATATCGCAACCCATGTCCGGCAAAATAGAGGAGAGCGATGTCGGGAATTTTACTATCATTATCGATCGCAAATAACCAGTCTATTTCTTTCTCCAACTCCTCCTTCAATACATCTGTATCTGGATTGGGATCAATCCATAACCCCGAAGCACTGGTTTCTGGGGCGGGCAACCCTCTGATTTCCTCAAAGCCAATCTCATGCAGTCGTTGAGCCACGGCATTGGCATCGTTAGCGGGCGTGCGGAGTCGTCCTAACTTAAGATAACGGTTAATTCCAACCACTAAAGCTCTTTTCATTATCCCCTACCACTGCTATAATAGAACTAGCCAGGTTTCCCGCTTCTTCAGGTTGGTCTATTAGCTAAACCGACCTAGTTGAGACCGACGCTGACCCAGTATTACCAGTTTAATCGCAATTTCAAATCCTTGCTTGCCGATGGAACCTAATCTTGACAAAACGTTGCTTGCTTTCTTGCTGGCTCTCTACCACCTCGAACCTAAGCTCACGGATGATGAACTGTATGCGTTAGAGGAGCTGGGGGAGGCTCTCGATGATGACTGGGTTGGTGAGGAGTTGAATCTCATTGCGGATATTGAGGCGATCGCAGCGGCGAATCCCACGTTAAATCAACTGTATCAAAAGGCGTTGACAAAACTTGCACCTCTGAACCTAGATCAACTCCATCAGGGGTTACCGTCTCCAGCGCAACTTGAGGCGCTCCTAGGGGTTAGTGCAACGAGCAAAGGTTATGTTCCCCAGGGTGAGCCAACTCAAAAAACCAATGAGGTGGTGAATTTAAGTCGCATGGTGATGAGGCGCGATCGCCCAGAAAAAGAGGTTAAAAAGATTGAGGAATTGAGCCGGTATTGGGAGTTCCCACCCGTCCCCATGTTTTAGACCTTTCCTGAGCAAAATTAATGGATAATATTATTTATCCCACGGTTGATTTATTCCTCTATGATTTACGAGATGGCTTAGGCGATAATCCCGAAGAAGTTGACCAACACTGGCAGAACTTCAAACAAAAACTACCCCAATCTTTCGAGAGTCTCCTAACTTTTGATTCGGGGTTTGAATCAGAATATCAAGAACTGTTGACGGGTCAATTTGGTCATTTTGGCGGAGATTCTCAGGGGTACGAAGGGTTTTATTACCCCGTGCGGATGAGCGATATGTATGGCTTGTTGCTCGATTGTTCCCCGTCGGATTCTGTCACTCCACAACCACCGCAATGTTTCCAAAACATTAAGGGAGAAATTGAGCGTCGTCTGGGAGACCATTCGGCGATGTTAGGTCAAACTTGGTTGATTTATGGCCAATTGTCTGAGAAGACTCAAAATCCGCAAAAGGTGGCTCAACTCTGTTATCAGACGTTGTTTCCTGAGGCGAATTGGCAGGATGATTTTCAGGGAAAAGGTCGCCTGTTGAGGGGGATGGTGTTTGAACTGGATTCGTTTCAGGTGAAGTTGCAAGAAACAGTCAAGAACAACGCGGATTCTGGGGTGTCTGACGGCGGCGGCTTTGACAGTCATCATGTGATTATTGTCTTGTATCCGACGGCTGATGCCGCCAAGTCTGGGGCAGAGTTAATCTATGATTGGATGCCGTTATTTGCTTATCGCGCTAAAATTCTCTGGGCTTATGGGCAAACTCGCCAACTCAAACAATGGCTGAAACAGGATTATGTCACCATTCAAGCGTGTTTAAAACAAATTCGCGGCAATCAGCATCAGGATTTACCCATCTCTGAGATGAAAGAGATTCTCAATCGAGCGCGTAATGTTGTCTCGAATTATACGATTGATATGGATGATTTGGCGTATCAATTGCGAACGATCGCCATCAATTTGGACAATTACCAAAAACGCCGTGCCACGCTGGAACAAAAAGCGAGGTCAATGCAGAGTTTCGGTGGCGAACTATCCTGGACAGATTTGAGATTTTTAGAGCAGTTTAGCGAGAGAGTGAGGACGAAATATCTACGACAAGTTAAGAAAGATTATGACAATTTGAGTCCAGGTTTAGAGCGATTGGAGTTTGCGATCGCCACAATTCGGGGGTTAGTTGAAATTGAACGCGCTCGGCAAGAACGGACGTTTCAGAATAATATCACAATTTTCGGTTGGGGCTTAGGGGCCGCTGCGATCGCCGCCTCCCTTTCGGCACAATTTCCCTATGTGATTGTCCCCGTCGAAGTGTTGACGACACAATCAACAGCCGAGGGGGATAGGAGTTCATTGGTTGAACTCAATCCACCGCTGTCTGCGTCCTGGGATGCGGCGGTTCTCTCCTTGGGGTATAGTCTTTTTGTGGGGGTGTTGTTTATGGCGATCGCTTGGTTATGGATTAAGCGCAAGGAAAAGTCCAACTAGAACAGGTTAGACGATAGCCAGACGCAACGAGGAACGATCCAGTCAAACAATCAAGTCTTATCTATGGTGTCATCTTATCAAGGTTGGAATCTAACCGACGCAGAACGGGAAAAATATCGCCAAACCTCAAAAGCATCGAGTCAAGCGAAAGCTAAAGCGATGCGCGGCGAGGGGTTAACCCCTGTTCATGAGATTAACCAGCCTAACTTAAATCCTGATGACTTAATGCCAAAATTACCTAAAAATGGATTGCGATCGCTCTCCCTATTTAGTGGTGGAGGTGGCTTAGACTTGGGATTTGAGCGAGCCGGATTTGAACATATCGCCTCTTATGAGGTGTTAGAAGAAGCGGGAAAAACCCTCAAACAGAATCGGCCAAACTGGACTGTATTTTCAGGACAAGCAGGCGATGTACGACAAGTAGATTGGACAAGGTATCGGGGTCAGGTTGACGTCGTTCACGGAGGCCCTCCCTGTCAGCCGTTTTCAATTGCAGGAAGACAGCAGGGAAAAGACGATGAACGAGATATGTTTCCCGAGTTTGTGCGGTCTATCTTGGAAATTAAACCTTCGGCTTTTGTAGCAGAAAATGTTTCAGCCTTATCGAGTAAAAAATTCAATGACTATGTTTTTAACGAAATTCAAAAGCCCCTTATAAAGCAGTACAATGTACTGCAAATCACGTTATATGCCCCAGATTTTGGGGTTCCTCAATCGAGAAAACGTGTCTTTTTTATTGGCTTCAAAGATGCAAACTGTTTCAAGAAATTCATCAAGCCTGAGCCTGTTTATACTTGGGAACATCTTGTTATAAAGCGTCATCAGACAACAAGCGTATCCTCTCCACAACAACTTAATTTATTTAACCTAGACCATCCCCAATTCAAGCCTTGTCTAGGAGTCAGAGAAGCTTTAGGACTTCCTGATATTGGGGTTGACGCTCTGGCCCCAACCCTTCGCAGTGGTTTAACCGGACCCCGTCATACCACCTCAATTTTAAATAGTTCTTCGGCTCAAAAAGTCTGGAGAACTATCGAAATTTGGCCCAATGGCGTAGCAGCTAATCGAGAAAATGCTAGGTTATTTGTTGCCAAAAATAAGCATTTTCGTCTCTCCGTTGCTGATTGTGCCATCTTGCAAGGATTCCCGGAATCTTGGCAGTTTTCTGGAGCAGTTTATATGGTACTCGGGCAAATTGGTAATGCCGTTCCTCCCCCATTAGGGTATCAGGTTGCTTGTGGAATTTATCGGGCGTTAAAACTATTGAGTTATACAATGTCACAAAGAAGGCAAACGCCAACAACCATAAAGAAGTTCGTGAATAACTAAACTGGCTACCCCCACCTCAACCTGATGTCGTGTTAGCTGGCTCAAAACCTGCTGATTCGGGACAGGACGGCTTGGCTCAGACAGAATATTAGAATCCAGCAAAAATCGAATTGTCACAGCTCGATCTCCCGACCTGGGGTGCGATCTCTGAGATTAGCAAAGTCATCCTCTGTATAGACAAGCCCTTCTCGCTCAATGACCGCTCTAAAATTTAGAATCCCTTGCCAAAAACGTTCGCCACGGCTCTGATCAAATTGGTCGTTCTGAACTGTTTCTGATAACTTCACCTGAAGTACATTCAAGAGTACAGTTTGCTCATCCAATGACAAGTCATCCACGGCCTTAAGAATTTCCTGTAACGTCATCATTGAACCTCCAGGTTTATTGAGAGCAGATTATATCCGTTGCGGTAGGGGCATAACCCACCCCTAGCCCCTCCCAGGAGGGGATTTTTCGCCCCTACAATTATCCAACGCCTCATAGATTAAAACAAGAAATAGCGTTGGGCCATGGGTAACACTTGCGCCGGTTCACAGGTTAATAACTCCCCATCGGCCCGAACCTCGTAGGTTTCAGGATCGACCTCAATCTGGGGTAACGCATTATTTAACTTCAAATCCCCTTTGCGGATCTCGCGAGTGTTCGAGACCGCCACCGTGGGTTTGCGTAACCCCAGTTGACGGCCAACCTCCGCCTCAATCGCCGCTTGGGAAACAAAGGTGACTGACGTGGCTGCGATCGCCCCCCCATAACTACCAAACATGGGCCGCATATGCACCGGTTGCGGCGTGGGAATACTGGCGTTCGCATCTCCCATTTGCGCCCAAGCAATCATTCCCCCTTTAATAACTAACTCCGGCTTCACCCCAAACATAGCCGGTTTCCAGAGACATAAATCCGCCAATTTCCCCGCTTCAATCGAACCCACATGATTGGAAATCCCATGGACGATCGCCGGGTTAATCGTGTACTTCGCCACATAGCGTTTGGCCCGCAAATTGTCATGGCGATCGCAATCCCCCCCCAACGGCCCCCGCTGCACTTTCATCTTATGGGCCGTCTGCCAGGTTCGGATGATATTCTCTCCCACACGCCCCATCGCTTGGGAATCAGAAGAAATAATACTAAACGCCCCTAAATCATGCAAAATATCCTCCGCTGCAATGGTTTCGCGGCGAATCCGGGACTCGGCAAAGGCCACATCTTCGGGAATGTTGCGATCGAGGTGGTGACACACCATCAACATATCCAGATGTTCTTCGAGGGTGTTCACCGTATAAGGCCGGGTGGGATTCGTTGACGAGGGGAGAACATTGGCAACCCCGCAGACTTTGATGATATCCGGGGCATGACCGCCCCCGGCTCCCTCGGTATGATAGGTATGAATGGCCCGATTCTTGAAAGCGGCGATGGTGTCCTCCACAAACCCCGCTTCGTTGAGGGTGTCGGTGTGAATCGCCACCTGGATGTCATACTCGTCAGCGACGCTGAGACAGGTATCAATGGCGGCGGGAGTGGTTCCCCAGTCTTCATGAAGTTTTAACCCCACAACCCCGGCTAAGACTTGTTCAACTAATCCCTGTTTTTGGGAACTGTTTCCTTTCCCCATAAAGCCGAGATTCATCGGAAACCCATCGGCGGCTTGTAGCATTCGCTGGATGTTCCAGGAACCGGGGGTGCAGGTGGTGGCGTTGGTTCCAGTCGAGGGACCGGTTCCGCCGCCAATCATGGTGGTGATTCCGGAGGCGATCGCCGTCTCAATTTGTTGCGGACAAATAAAGTGAATGTGACTGTCAATTCCTCCAGCGGTGACGATACAGCCTTCAGCGGCGATCGCTTCAGTAGCCGGACCAATAATAATATCAACGTTATCCTGAATATGGGGATTTCCCGCTTTGCCAATTTTACAAATTTTGCCGTCTTTAATACCAATGTCGGCTTTAACAATGCCCCACCAATCGAGAATTAAAGCGTTGGTAATGACGACATCGACTGCCCCGTCTTCGCGAGAAATGGGAGATTGTCCCATGCCATCTCGGATGACTTTTCCACCGCCAAATTTGACTTCGTCGCCATAGGTGGTTAAGTCTTCTTCAACTTCGATAATTAACTCAGTATCGGCTAAGCGGAGGCGATCGCCTACAGTGGGGCCAAAAGTTTCAGCGTAGGCGCGACGATTCATGAAGTAGGGCATAGGGCAAAAGAAGGGAACAGGGAATAGGGAACAGGGAACAGAAACAACGTAGGGGCGTACCCTGGGAGGACCCACCCCGCCCTACGGGCACCCCTCCCAAGAGGGGAAGGGGCGTTATTTCTTTTTTTTCTTCTTCTTGTCTTTTTTATCTTTTTTCTTGTCTTGGCTTTTTTCTGGTTTTTCGTCTAGGAACCCGTTAATTAAGCCGTTGAATCCGTAAATTTCGCGAGTTCCGCTGAGGTTGACTAATTCTACCTCTTTCTCGTCTCCGGGTTCAAAGCGGACGGCGGTTCCGGCGGGAATATTGAGACGCATTCCTCGGGTTTTATCGCGGTCAAAATTGAGGGCGGCGTTGACTTCAAAAAAGTGGAAATGTGAGCCAACCTGGATAGGGCGATCGCCACTGTTGGCGACAGTAACGTTGATGGTTGGGCGGCCGGCGTTGAGTTCAATTTCACCTTCTAGGGGCAAGAGTTCTCCGGGAATCATGAGGGGGTCTCCGTATGATTTTTGCGTTTAAATTGCAGATTTTGACTTGACAAAAATAGGATTTCTTGATAAGAAAATTTAAATAATTGGCTCGTGAACGGTGACCAATTTGGTTCCATCGGGGAAGGTGGCTTCGACTTGTACTTCCGTGACCATTTCGGCAATTCCATCCATGACATCTTCACGAGATAATAGGGTTTTGCCAAATTGCATTAACTCCGCCACCGATCGCCCCTCCCTGGCCCCCTCTAAAATCCCGGCTGTAATATAGGCCACGGCTTCAGGATAGTTGAGTTTTAAGCCTTTGGCTTTGCGACGTTCGGCTAATAACGCCGCTGTGAAAATCAGCAGTTTATCTTTTTCTTGAGGAGACAGTTGCATAAGAATTACGGCCTAAAAAGACGTTAACAGGACCAAACACGGGGAACGGTGACCGGGCGATCGCCGTGGGATTGACGCAGGAGTTGCCGCAGATCGAGGAAGGCGGCACTGGCTTTTTGAGTCGATCGCCCCCGATATCGGCATATTACCCCAGATTGGCAACAGGAGACGGCAATTTCTCCCTCAACATCTCGCATTTGCCAGAGATGACGGGCTTTGTCGACAATCTCCGGGGATACGGGTTGGCCAATCCAGGCTAAGGTTCCCACCACAGGCTGGCCGTTTAAGCCATTCGAGGCATCGAGAAGGGGAGATCCTCCCGCAAGCTGTTGACGATCAATCCAGAGAGGAACACCGTTTCGATAGACGTGGGTTTGCGATCGCCAATCACCGCTGCTGAACCGTTCGCCTCGGGCCGTTCGTCCAAATCGCAGTAACTCCCAGCCTAGCCAAACGGCGTTTTCCCCCAAGTCCACCCGCAACTGCTGTTGAAACTTAGCCCCATCAAAGACGATGCTTTCACGGGGAATATACTCCAAATAGGCATCGTGATCTAGGGATATCGTCAGGGTTTGTTGAGATTGGGGACCGCTGCTGCGATAGACTTTGCTGGCGGAGACGGTGGTGAGACTGGCTTCGGCGTGGGGATGGAGGGTAATTTCTTGGTTGAGGCGATCGCCCCCGACGATTCCTCCAGCGGTATGGAGAATCAAACTTTGACAGGTTTGGCCGTCGGGATAGAAACTCCGTTGCAGTTTCAGGGGAGACTGGCTATAGGCATCAATCACGCGGGTGATCTCGCCGCGTTTGGCGTAGGTGAGTTTGAGTTGACCTTGCCAGGGAGTGGTCATAAGAAGGCAACAGGGAACAGGGAACAGGGGGAAGAAGGCAATAGGCAACAGGCAACAGGCAACAGGTTGGGACTTCTCTCTTAAACTCGGAGTGTCAATCTGGCAATCGAAGATTGCCATAATGGAAATTAAGATTTAACAGAGATGCGATCGCACAAACCCCTCAATCTCATCAAGGCCCTGTTGCGTTTTCAAATTCGCGAAAACAAACGGACGTTCTCCCCGCATTTTGCCCGCATCCCGTTCCATCACCCCTAAATCTGCCCCAACATAGGGGGCTAGGTCAATTTTGTTAATCACCAACAAGTCCGATTTGGTAATTCCGGGGCCGCCTTTGCGGGGAATCTTGTCCCCAGCCGCGACATCAATCACATAAAGGGTTAAATCCACTAACTCGGGGCTAAACGTCGCCGCCAAGTTGTCGCCCCCACTTTCGACGAATAGGATATCGAGAGGATCGAACTTGAGTTCGAGTTGTTCAACCGCCGCCAAGTTCAACGACGCATCCTCGCGAATCGCTGTGTGGGGGCAGCCGCCGGTTTCGACTCCCAGAATGCGATCGCCCTCTAAGGCCTGAGACTTCACCAAAAATTGGGCATCTTCCTGAGTGTAGATGTCATTGGTCACCACCGCTAAGGCTAAATCCCCCCGCAATCGCTTACAGAGGGCATCCACCAGGGCGGTTTTCCCGGAACCCACCGGCCCCGCAATTCCAACACGTAGAGGAGTCATTCTGAATTAACGCTGAATTAACTACGAAAGAGACGGCTATAGAGGGTTTCATGCTGCATACTGGCGAAACTCGCCCCCCAGGTACAGGCGAATAAGTCCTCATCCCCCAGACTCAGGAGACGCTGACAACAAGCCTCTAAAACCGGCTGAAGTTCCTGAATCAGCCGCTGTCCGCTCGTTTGCCCCAGGGGAATCAATTTAACCCCGGCTCCAATCAAATTACTGCTCCAACTGTGCAGATAGCCCAGTATGGCATCTTCTAGGGGGATTTTCCAATGGGCCACCGCCAGGGCGTAGGCGATCGCCAGATTACAGTTCGGGGCCAGTTCCCGGCGACAATCGGCCAAACTCGGGAGTTGCGGCGAGATCTCTTCTAAATCCGCCAATAAATCGGCCAACAGACGTAGTAAGGAATTGCCCATTTGCCAACTTTGCTGTTGCAGTTCCCGGCTGTCGCGACTGGCGGTTAACCACTGGTTCCAATAGACTAATGTGGCGATATCTGAGTTTAGCAGGGCCTGATAGGCTCGCACGAGGATGGCCCCTTCGACGGCGATCGCCCCAAACTGTAACTCCATCTCCAACCAACGCCCCAGTTGGGCCGCATCAGCAATCTGTTGCTGTTCGACTAGGGTTTCTAAGCCTTCGGAGTAGTTATAGGCCCCCAGGGGCAACGCTGGACTGGTTAACTGGAGTAAATTCAGTAATGATGACATCAGTGAAATTCCCATAGAACAAGGGTTTGAGCCAAATCTTTTCCAAAGTCGCCAAAAAAATCACGAAAACCCTTGACATCCCCTGGTGGCGTTGTTAGTATAGTTATCGCTGACTCGTTGGGGCGTCGCCAAGTGGTAAGGCAGCGGGTTTTGGTCCCGCCATTCGGAGGTTCGAATCCTTCCGCCCCAGTTCAGACGATAGATAACAGTCTATCGAATATTCGCCAGAAAGAGGTTGTCTTCGGACAGCCTCTTTTGTTAGTTGGGGAAATCAGCCGTTAAGAGACTCAATCTCAGTCGCCACGAGTTTCTGAAACTCTGCGTTACATTGTCGGTTGAGGTGGATGGAGGCGGCCAGGAGTTCCGTGAGAATCCGCGATCGCTGGCCCTCGTTGATATGGGGAAGTTGCAGTTGATGGATGAGAGTGGTGACGTTTTCGCATTCTCGGGCTAATTCATCCACTTGTTTTAAGAGTTCTGTTTTTTTCATAAACTTTGATAACGAACTGTTGACAGATGACAAGGGATATATCATTAAAATTAAGCAGACTTCCTCCATTTTACCGTTAGTCTGGACAAGGAAACAGGGGCAGGGAGGATGGATAATCAAGAATTCATAAGAGTTCGGGTTTAGGGTTTCAGGAAACCCATTTAGGGTTTAATCGATAATTCTTTAATGGTATATAACGGTCGCCCTTTCACTTCTTCGTAAATACGACCAATATATTCCCCTAAAATACCAATACAGACGAGTTGAACCGCCCCTAAAAAGAAAATCGCGATCGTAATAATCGTTGCCCCAATCAGTGGCGAGTCAGGATAAAATAACCGCCAATAGAGAACCGCAAACACCATTATTATGGCAATTGCAGCAGCCAGGAGGCCCAGATAGGTGGCGAAGCGTAGGGGAACCTTAGAAAAGGACATAATCCCATCAATCGCCAAAGACAGAGACTTACGAAAGGTATATTTCACATCACCGGCGAAGCGAGGATCTCGCTTAAACTGAAGTGAGGTTTGACGAAACCCCACCCAAGCCCGTAAGCCGCGAATATAACGATTGCGTTCGGGCATGGAATTGAGTAAATCCACCACCTGTTTATCCATTAAACAGAAATCTCCCGAATCCGTGGGAATCGCCACATCGGCTAAGCGTCGTAAAACGCGATAAAAGCCATACGCCAGCAGCCGTTTTAGCCAAGGATCTTGATAACGGGCGATGCGTTGGGCATAAATGACTTGATAGCCCTGTTGCCATTTTTCCAGTAACTCGGGGATGAGTTCTGGGGGATCTTGTAAATCCGCATCCATGACGATAACGGCGTTCCCGGAGACGAAGTTTAAGCCCCCAGTCACCGCCACTTGATGACCAAAATTCCGGGCAAAACTGAGATAGCGAAATTGGGGGTTTTGCTGGTGGTAATGACGGAGGAGTTCGAGGCTGCGATCGCCACTACCATCATCAACAAATAACACCTCATAGGGCTGCCCCACTGCTTCAGTTACCGCTGTTAATCGTTGCACTAACTCGGGGAGATTATCTTCCTCGTTAAAGACGGGAATCACCAAGGAATAGAGGGGAGAAGCCATCAGAATTTACATCCGGATTTATCAAAGTCTGGCGTTGATTTTGGGTATTATTTCGTAGCCACAACTGCGATGTTCCAAGCCATCCGCTTCATTCCGGGAATTTTTTTCAGGAGGCGATCGCAGCCTTCCAAGCGAGTATAAAGAGGCTTTAACCGCTGCTGTTCTTTGATAATTTTTTTCCAATACCGCTCCTCATTGGGATGCACTCGTTCGATTAAATAAAACTGAAGAAAAATCCATAACGTCGCCAACCAAAATGTATTATAACGAGTTTGTGAAAAGAGCGGTTCAATCTCTTTGACAATGTTAATATGGAGTGGCGTTTCATCGTCGGTACGAACATCCGTTGCCATGCGTCGATAGACGTTAATCACCGGATTATGACGTAGAGGGTCCCAAAAACACATTTTTCCGCCCGGTTTGAGAACTCGGTGCATCTCTTGAATGGCAATCATGGGGTTGGGAATATGATGCAAGAGATTTGCCGCATAGACAATATCAAAACTATCATCGGGATAGTCAATATCCATGGCGTTGATGACTTTTCCCTCTACCTGAACCCCATTATGTTCAGCCAATTTGAGGGCTACCTCCACCATTCCCGGTGAGTAATCACTGGCGACACATTTCGCCCCACGAGTGCCAAAATAAACACTATTTTCCCCCGCCCCACATCCGACATCTAAGAGGCGTTTTCCCTGGACATTGCCCAACTGTTTAAGAATGAAGCGATTTTCCGGGGCAGTACAGGCTTCAAAGTAGTCTTCTACCTGAATCCCGTCTACATCAATTCCGGCGGCCCAGCGATCATGAAAGGCTTGCTCTTTGGCGAGAATATCGTCATGTAAGGGGTCTGAAGATAAAGACATGGATTCAGCAAAACACTTGAGAGACCTCAACCCATCATATAGCACTTGCCTCCCTCATCAGACTGATTCTCTCAAGCCTCCACCGTTGACTGATGCAACGAGAGAGGTTCGCTAAAAGATTGACGGGTTTCTGCGGTGAGGCGGTTGAGATATTGCAGAAGCTGTCGGGCCAGGGGACGATGAATCTGGTAGGTTTTGGACTCTGGGAAAAACTGGAATAGGGGGGTTGTGGCCAGTTTCCCATAAAAGGGAACTTGCTGCGATTCCGGGGTGAGCCATTCGTGTTGGGGTGGGGTTGGGATGAGGCCTGGGGGGAGTTGGTTGTGTAAGAGGGCGATGATGCGAGACTCAATTCCGCCGATGTGAATCCCCCGCAGTTCCAAGCGGGCGATCGCCTCTTGACGGGAAACAGGCTGATCTGGGACTGTTTCGAGGAGTTCGCGCAACAAGAAGAAATCACTATACTGTTGTCCCCCATCGCGGCGATGGAGGGGATAGTGGAGAAATTGGGCTAACCCGGTTGCAATGGGGGTGTTGCGGGCTGTCATCGCGGATAAGGCTGAGGGCGGAGATTGCGTCACCACAACGGCGTTGGGCAGTTTATGGTTGAGCCAGGAGGCAATGTCGAGGAGTCCGTTGGCGGAGTCGCCGGTGAGGAGAACGCGGGAAATTCCTTGGATTGAGAGGCCCAATTCACTCAAAAACTGATTAAAGTCTTGGTTGAGTTGCTCAAAAAAGGGAACTAACACCGTCTCATCGAACTGGCGGCGATGAATCCGTTGCCAACGGCCCGCTAGTTCAAAGTCTGTGCGATCGCCCAATTGCAAGGCCGCCAACACCTGACGAGCCAGTTCCCGGGCCGCCTGACGTTCCTCGTCTGCATCTAACCATTGTTGCAAGGCGATGCGATGTTGCCGATCGGCGGCCCCACAGCGGGGCAACTGTTGCAACTCCATCACCCCCAACTCATGACACCAGTCGGGATTGGGAGTCAACATCAACTGAATTAAGAGATCATCGGCCAAGTCACGATGGCCATAGGCGAGGCCTCGTTGGCCTAGGGGAACGGGAAGTTGACTGGCGGACTCTGAGTTGAGTTGGAAGGGGGCCAGAGCCATGTCTCTGGCTCCCACCACCATCACTAGGGTACTGCCCCGCTCCCGAAAATCCACACCCCAGGATGGGCTGGGGGACTGGGTTGGCGGCGATGAGAGTTCGGGGTCTGAAGGGGGGTCTGAAGGGGGGTCTGAGTCGGACTCTAACTCCACTGACGACGCCTCGAGGGCGGACAGTAACGCCGCGAGAGGAGCTGGACAAAAGCCAAGGCGATCGGGCCGAGGCACTAATCCCGCCTGTAGGGCGGCTTCTCGGACATTGAAGCGAAAGGCGTCGTTACTAGAGAGTCCCTCGCGAATGATGACACCGCCCAATTTGGGGATGAGTTGGGCAAAGGGGGGCAAATCCGCAGCTGGTTGTTGTTCTCCGGGATGGTAGAGTTGGGCGGTTTTGAGTTGACGGAAGAGGCGAGTGAGGATGTCGCGACTACTGACGAGGGGTAAATCATAGTCGAGCGATCGCCCCAACATCGGTTCTAAGCCTCCCCGACGACTCCGCCAAGGGATCATAATCCCTAAGACTTGCTCAAATTCATCAAAGATAATCCCCTCGCTGAGCGATCGCGTTTCTAGGCCGACTCGCCAGGTGGGAAGGGCGATCGTCTCCGAGGGAGCATTTTCTAAGAAATCGGCCATGGCTGAGGTGGGTTGCTGTCGGGCGATCGCCGGTACGTCAAATAACGGGTGTCGTTCTCCCTCGATTTGCCATCCCAGCCAATACTCGGTTCCGGTATAGGCACAACTAAGGTTGGCTGAGAGGCCGCGATCGCTCCAATCAATGCCTAAATACCAATCTCGATTATGGCTATTTTCAAGCCAAATGGGAGGCGGAACCCGCACTCGCCCAGATTTTGCAGTTTCGGGTTTTGGTCGCTGCTGACGGGCGACTGGGAGCCGCTCAGGGGGTGGTTTGGCAACTAGATCCTGGGGTGGTGAGTCGGCGATCGTTACATCGTCCCGCCAGATAAAAGGATTTTCGCCAAAATCAGCATCCTCATCTAAATCAACTTCCTCTAAATCAGCCTCCTCAACATCATTGTCGAGGTCTACGTCAGAGGCTTGAGAGGGGTCTGAGTCTTTGTCTTCATCTTCATCGGCTTCATCGGCTTCATCTAAAATCTGCGTCAATGACGGTTCTAAGTCTTCATCTTCATCGGCTTCATCGGCTTCATCTAAAATCTGCGTTAATGACGGTTCTAAGTCTTCATCTTCATCGGCTTCATCGGCTTCATCGGCTTCATGGATTTCTGCGATCGCGTCCGATTGCTGTTCAAGGTCGAGTTCTTCTAAATCTGATTCGAGTTGGCGACGAGTTTCCGGTTCACAGTCAACATAGATCTGGGAGTGTGGGGAGTTTTCCTCATTTGTCAGTAACGGATCATCCTCAAATCCCTCATTGTCTAACCCTTCATCGTCGAGAATTGAAGACCAATCTGAGGATAACTCCTCGTCTTCAGGGGAGTCGAGAATATCATCCTCGATGATGTCGTCATCCTCAAACTCATCGCGGGAGTCTTCGAGATCTTCAAGCGAATCTTCAATGATGTCGTCGTCATCAGACGCATCAGACGCATCAGACTGATTGAGGTTGTCTAAACGTCCCCCCATGAGGGCGATCGCATCGGTTAGATCGCCAATCGTATCTCCTGAGAGAACCGGCGGATTGTCTGCGATCGCCTCTAACCCCGAGTCATCTAATTCTGAGTTGTCTAATTCTGAGTCATCTAATTCTGACTCATCCAACTCTGAGTCATCTAATTCTGAGTCATCCCAATCTTGAAACGACGCGACAAACTCCGCCAACTCCGCTGCGATCGCCGCCTCTTCAGGAGACAGATCCGGTTCAGGAGATGGCGAGGAGATCTCTCGCCTCGTCGTTTCTCTCGTCGTTTCTGTCGCAACAGGCGGATGACCTCGACTTTGAGGAATCGTCTCGCCACTGTCGTCATCATCCTCATCCCCATCGTCGTGGCTGGGACGGTCAGACTCGGCCTCAGTCTGGGTTAAGCGATCGCTTGAGCGACTCTGGACACTGTTCGGCTTGCGATCGCTCTGCGTCTGTCGACGGGGACTGGGTTGGAATCCCTCTTGTACAGATTGATTTAACTCCTGTTCGAGATCTAATGCGGCTTGTTCACTCGACCATTGCATCGGTTCGGAGTCGAGGGTGAACCAGGACTCAAAATCATCATCATCCGCCGCTGAGGTGGGCGGCGTTGATGGTTTAGAGTCAGGTTCAGGAACAGGAGAAGCCATGGAGGAAGAGTCTAATGATTCAGGTAGAGCGTCGTCAATGGGGTTGTCAGGTTTTTCAGGTTCGTCTAGGGGTTGAGTCAGAGAATCATCCAGTGAGTCATCCAGCGAGTCATCCAGCGGTTCATCGGGTAAATGTCCCGTATCGAGTAACTCAAGGTCAGCATCTCGATGGTGTTCGTCTTCGAGTTCCTCCTCAAGTTCCCGGTGCAACTCATCATCAAGAACCTCTGGGAGTTCGAGCGGTTCGTCGTCCTCGATGTCCTCGGCCAGATCCGCGTCAGTTTCAGACAACTCTTGCTCAGACGACTCGGGATCAAACACCTCAGGGGCTGATTCAGTAACTTCCTCCAATTCTGCCATGTTTGTTGGCAATTGGTCAGTTTCTGAGGAACTCTCTTGGAATTCGAGTTGAGAATCCGAATCAACATCTGGATCAGCATCTGGATCAGAATCTAGATCAGCATCTGGGCTGAGATCCGACTCGGAAATCACGGAGGCGACCGGAATTTGGTGATCGGCGTCGTCAGGGCGATCGCCCAAACTCGAATCGAGCGATTCATCTACATCATCTACATCCTCTGCATCCTCTATATCAACAGATATGTCAACAGATCCTAACTCAGACCCATCAGACGTCAGGGTATCTTCGCGAATCTCCTCATCAGTTGGCTGTTGTACGATCGCCTCGATGGCGGCTTCGAGTTCAGGGGCTTTGTCTGCATCGAGAGAATCGGTTAATTCCAGGGTACTGTCTAAACGAGCGCCTAATTGGCGTACTAAGGCGGCGACAATGGCTTCTCCCTGCTGACTAAAGTTGTAGATGTTTTGAATGCTACGGGTTAAGGAGGTTTCATAGCCTTGTAGATGAGCCGTGACTCCGTCGAAGATGGTTCGCAGATTAGTATCAAGATTCATCAAGAGGCGATCGGCTTCTGCTTGGACCGCTTGCAGATGTTGGCGACGTTCTTCGGGGGTCAGCAAGGGCGAAACCGACTCAGATCCCATCTCAGGATCGCTTGTTGAGGGAGACGCAGAGTTCTCTAGGCGGGCCACTTCTTGGGCGAGACGATTGCGATGTTGGCGTAGACCGTCGAGTTCTTCTTGAAAGGGTTGGAGGAGGCGATCGCGCCAATCGTCTTCTGGGAGTGCCTTTGGGGGCGCGTTTGAGAGTGATTCAGGGGCCGCCCCCTCAGAACTGGCCTCAGAACTGGCCTCAGCTGACTCAACAGTTGTGAGATAGTCCCGCATTTGTTGTAAAATTTCGCGGGTGCGATCGCGATCAACCTCAGGCGAAGACTCAGCCAGAAGCTGCTCGATCTCGGCCAAAAGGCGTTTCGGGGGTAAAGGTTGAGAAGTCATAGGTTGGGTTCAATCGATCACAGCAATGGGTCAAGGGTACAGACATCGAGTCAATGCCAAAATTTTAAGCGTTTGTTGGGGCTGATTCGGCTCTAAACTGGGAAAATGGAGATATTCCGGGATGCGATCGCCCGACTGTGTAACGTTTCTGAACGAACCGTGACCAAAGACCGTTCAACTCCCGATTGCCTGATAAGATCAAGAAAACGTAATCGGAGCCATCCATCTCGCTCATGCTGATCTAGGATAGAGAAGCCGTTATGGATTGCGACCCTTGGGCCTCGACAGGTTTACCTAGCTCTAGGAAGCCATTTCAGATTCGACCGATTTCAAACGATATGTGACGACCTCATGGAAGACCGGTATCACCCTCGTGAAGCGCATCAGAACCCCGAACTTGAAAAAAAGCTCAGGGCGACACCTTTTTTTGCAGGTTTACCTGAACGGATGGTTGACGATGCCCTGGCTCATGTGGTAACGCGAACTCATCCCCCGAACCAGGTCATGCTTTTGGAAAATGACTGGGGAAGTTCGGTCTATTTCATTTTGGAAGGCTGGGCCAAAATCCGCACCTATAACATTGACGGAAAAGAAGTCACTCTCAACATTCTCGGGAGTGGCGAAATTTTTGGTGAGATGGCGGCGTTGGATGAAGTCCCTCGCTCAACGGATGTCATTACTCTGGCCCCAACTACCATTGGTAATATGCCGGCCCAGGATTTTGTCCACTTAGTGAAGACGGAACCCCTCGCAGGGATTCGTTTGGCTCAGTTGATGGGCCGTCGTCTGCGTCAGGTCAACCGCCGTTTACGCCTACGGGAGTCCGATAGTACCTCCCGCGTGGCTGATATTCTCCTCTTTTTGGCGGAAGGCCAGGGAACTCGGGATGAAACCGGCGGAATGGAAATCCCAAACCTCCCTCATCGTGAGTTGAGTAGTTTGAGTGGTTTGGCCCGAGAAACGGTGACGCGCGTGTTGAGTAAGTTGGAGAAGAAAGGGCTAATTTCACGCGATCGCGAGATGATTCGCATCCCTGATGTCTATGCCCTAGAACGAATGCTAACCTAGTGAATTAAGAGCGAGTTAAAACAGGCTCTAGGTAAGCCTCAACGGTCACTTTTTATGCGTAAATCCAGACAGTCGCCGTTAGCGATGGTCGAAACGGCGTTTCTGGCCAGTACAGCGAGTTTAATTTGGCTGATTAACTACTATTTCCCCCTCGGGCCGCTGTTACGCATCTTCTTTCCGGTTCCCATGGCCCTCGTCTATTTACGTTGGGGGAAACGAGCCTCTTGGATGTCGGCGTTCGTGTCGGGGTTGTTGCTGTCGGTGTTGATGGGACCGACGCGCAGCATCCTATTTATTGTCCCCTATGGCTTACAGGGCGTACTGTTGGGCGTTCTCTGGAAGCGGCGAGCGGGTTGGGGAGTGGCGATCGCCCTGACGGGACTCTTAGGCGCGTTTGGAGTCTTTTTTAAGGTCTGGCTCGTCTCGATTCTCTTGGGAGAGGATTTATGGGTCTATTTCACGGTTCAGATGACACAACTGCTCAATTGGGGCTTTGAAAAGGTTGGTTGGTTGGTGCAACCAAGTTTAACCCTAGTGCAAGTGCTGTCCATTCTCGCCATTCTCATGAACAGTCTCGTCTACGCCTTTGTGGTTCACTTAGGGGCCTTGCTGCTCCTCGATCGCCTCGGAAACCCCATTCCCCGTCCACCTCAATGGATTCAAACTATCTTGGCCTTGGACTATGACGATGACTATGGCCGGGACGACTCATAAATAACGAGGTCAATAACGAGGTAATGTGGGCTGGGATTCATCATTAGTGCGAGTCTATACGGAAATCGCTCGCGGTCAGGCTTGGCTCGATCGCTATCAGGGGACATCCCCCCTATTTAGCTGTGTCTTTGGCTTCACTGAGACGGGAACGCTCCCTGATATCTCGGCAGCGGGTCGCACCCCGGCCGACCGTCGCAAAACGGCGTTAGCGGATGCAGAATATCTCCTCAGCGGTGGCACAACCCCTCCCCAGTATCCCCTCCCCCCGTTGACAGCCGGCGCTTCTCCAGCGGTGATTTCGCGGGCGGTGGTGTCCGGATTATCATTACCTCTCTATGTCTTTGATGCGGGGTTACCGGCTCCCATTCCTCAACCCTCACCCCTCCCTCCGTCAACGGTCGTTGCGTGTTTGAGTGACCGTCCGGCCCGTTGTTTAACCAGCGGGGCCGCCATGACCGAGTCTCAGGTGCAGGATCTCTTGGCGGCGGGGTTGGCCTGGGGCGATCGCCTTAGTGATCATTGTGATTACGCTATTTTGGGAGAATGTGTCGTAGGTGGGACAACGACGGCTTTAGCGGTGTTGTTGGCCTTGGGGTTTGCGGCCCAAGGTCAGGTCAATAGTAGTTATCCCCTGTGCAATCACCGCCGTAAGCAAGAGGTGGTGCAACAGGGGTTATGGCGTTGGCGAGAACGAGGTGGTGATTCCCGTCCCCTGGCGGTTGTCGAGGCGTTAGGAGACCCCATGCAGGTGGTGGTGGCGGGTTTGGCGTTGGCGTTGAGTCGCCGCTGTGGTGTGTTGTTGGCGGGTGGGACGCAAATGCTGGCGGTGTATGCTCTGTTACGGGCGATCGCTCAGGACATCGGCTATCCTTGGCAACCGGAGCAGATTGTGGTCGGAACGACCCGCTGGGTCGCTGAAGACCTCAGCGGTCAAACCGTTGCCTTAGCCAAAATGTTAGGGGATGTGCCGTTGTTGGCGACTCAGTTAACCTTCCATCAGGCTCGCTTTCCTCAGTTACGAGCCTATGAAGCGGGGTACGTGAAGGAAGGAGTGGGAGCCGGTGGTTGTGCGATCGCGGCCAGTTTACAAGGATGGACGGCCCCATCTCTTTTGGCAGCTATTGAAACCGGCTTATCCAAGTTAATTGAGAGATAACGCTTGCTAACTCTCAAATAGTATCAGATCCCCCCAAATCAGATGGATTCAGAGGTTAGGATGAGCTTATCGTCGTCGATCTGAGATCAGGTGATGATTGCGTTGAGCAAAGTCAGTCCGCGATAGCAGTTGTTCTTCTAAGGCCGCAATCCGATTGTAGGCGGCGGTCAGTTGCGCGGTTAATCGCTGAATTTGCAGTTCGGGGGCGATATTCGTTTCAGAACTGGCTTGAGTCGAACTAGAATGAGAGTCGTCTCCAAGGACATCTTTATGGCGCATAAAATCTCCCCAATCGTCCACAGTATCGGCGATTAGCAGGTTATCCTCGGCTGACTCTCCACGGAGTCCCGGCTCGGGGTGAGGTTGAGAGTCGTGGCTTGAAAGAACTTGGGATAGTTTCAGGTTCAGACGCTCAATGGTCTCGTAGAGTCCATCGACTTTTGTGTTTAGGGCTAATATTTGATGTTGAACGGGATCCATAGCTTGATATCTCGACAGTTCACAGGTTGTTCTTCATTTATAGTAGTCAGGAATTGGGGAAATCCTAATTTACTTTTAGTTTATTTAACTTTTACAAAAAAGCGTCCGGCTAAGTACCGTTTTAGGTTGCCTTTGTAAAGCTTGTGTAACGTTAGCTTAATTTTGGTATTGATTGGCGATCGCCCTTTGAAGAGCCGGTTTCAGAGGTCTTTCAATTCTATGGGGACTGCATCCCGTTTTATGTTTCCTAAAAATTGCTCATAGAGCCATGATGAGACTCACTATCAATATCTATTTCCAAAAGAGGAGGGAACTGACGCTAAAGATGACCCCAGTCCCCCACGGAGAAGGGGTTTGACGGAGATTCACCTCAAGGACAGGTCAAGGAAACGCTATGCTTAAGAGGTGCAATCGAATTATCTCAAAGCTACTTTGTCTGTTAGTCGCCGTTCTCTCCTAACCGGTGCGATCGCCCTAGGAGTCGCCCAACTGCTTACGGGATGTCAACCCTCCCCAGACCGACGCCTGGTGGTGAAATTCCTCCGCGATGCTGTTCCCGCCCCGATGCTGGGAGAATTTCGCCGTGTTTTAGATGAACGGGCGAGTTTAGATTTCTCGGCTGAACCCCAGTTAGCGGATCTGTTTCAAGGGTTGGTACGATGGCATCAAACCCAGGAGGACCGCCACGACGATACAGGCTGGCTTCCTTGGCAGCGATCGCCCCAAATTCCCCATTTGAGCCTACTGGGTCACAGTTGGCTACCGAAAGCCATTGAGACCCAATTGATTCAACCCCTAGAGGCTGAATCTTGGCAAAATTGGGCGAGTCTACCGGAGAATCCCATCAATTGGCGTGAACTTCCCCGTCGCGGCGATCGCCTCTGGGGCGCTCCCTATCGTTGGGGAACCACCGTCATCGTCTATCGCAAGGATAAGTTCGCTCAACTCGGCTGGACTCCCCAAGATTGGTCAGATTTGTGGCGCGAGGAGGTACGGGGACGAGTGGCCCTATTGGACAGTCCCCGAGAGGTGATTGGCTTAACGCTCAAGACATTGGGCTATTCCTACAATCATGATCGTCCCCAAGACGTACCAGAATTACTCAACGAACTCCAGGCCCTTCAGAAGCAAGCCCTGTTGTATTCATCAACCGCCTATCAGCAACCGTTACTACGCGGTGATGTCTGGGTAGCGATCGGTTCATCGCGAGATATCTTAGGGATTCCCCAATATGGGCAACAACTAGAGGCGGTGGTTCCCCAGTCGGGGACAGCCTTATGGGCCGATTACTGGGTGCGGCCAGCGGATGTGGCGGCCCATGAGTTGAGCGATCGCTGGATTGACTTTTGTTGGCAACCCCGCATCGCCCAACAGCTTTCCCTCTTAGCCTTCGCCACCTCTCCCCAAGTCCTCGGAACTCCCCGCCAGAATCTCCCTGAGTCTCTCCGCCGTAATGGGGTCTTACTGCCCGACGGCGATCGGCTTCAACGCAGTGAGTTTATCGAGTTGGACTTAGGAGAGGCCAGTTTAAGTCAATATCGGCAAATCTGGCAGCAGCTACGACAGGGAAAATAGGCAAGAGGCATGACCCACCCCTAACTCCTCCCAAGAGGGGATGGCAAGAGGCAAGAGGCAAGCTGTTCCCTGTTCCGGTGTTCCCTGTTCCCTGTTCCCGATTCCCGATTCCCTGTTCCCTCCTAAAGCGTCTCCAGATACGCCAACAAATCCGACATCGTTTGCGGACTCGGTTGAAACTGGGGCATGGGGGGAGTATCGCCACCGATGACTTGTTGGATTAGACTGGCGCGGGATTTGTGGGCCGAGATATCTTGGAGACTCGGGCCAACCAAACCATTGCCGCCATCGCCATGACAGCCCGAACAATTCATCTGAAAAATGGCGTAGCCTTGGCGGGGGTTGCCTTCAATGGCTAAAACTTCCTGAATGTAGGGATCTGAAGTTTGCCACTGGTGCAACACAAATACAGATAAGCCAATCGCCAACAACCCCACCAACGTACAGACGGAGAGGTGCTGAATCAGGCGATCGATATCGATCTCGAGGGCTGGCGTTTTCAAAAGCGTTCGGTTGGGCAAACTCGGGCGGGTTTATATAAATATACCAATCTTCTTCAATCTTAAAGGACAGGATTGAGAAAATCCAAGGGCTTAAGGGAATTTTTAACCAAGGGAGAGGCGGCCGGGGTCTAGCCAGATGGAGACTCCGTTAGGGCGATCGCCCCAGAAGCCCGTACAATGGTAAACCAGAGCAAACTTAACATCTTTTACATTACGAGGAGAATAGACTCATGGTAGAACCCTTACTGGCTGGTATCGTTCTGGGTTTGGTCCCCATCACCTTGGCTGGCCTGTTTGTCGCCGCTTATCTTCAATACCGTCGCGGCAATGCTCTCACGGAGGAATAACTCCTGAGTTGACGGTCAGTTTATTTAATAATAGACACTTAAAAATAGGCATTGAATATTTTAAACATCCCTTTGGGTCTAGTTTTCACCAATAATCAATGTCTTATAGTGTCCGTCTAGTGATGCCAACCTTAGCTGGGGAGCTGAGTGAAAAAAACCACCCGATTTTTGCGGGTGGTTGCTCCCAACTGGGTTGGCTTAACTGGGCGTTATCTTAACTGGGCGTTGTCTTAACTGGGCCGTTGAATCACTAACTCGAACAGCCGCTTTTTCTCTCGCGGTTCAATCCCGAGTAAGCGAACATAATCCCCAGAATGCTGCCGTAGATAGGCTTGGATGGAATTAATTAGCTCATATTCGGCTTGATTCTCAAAGGTGGGTCCGACTTTCCAAGAATTGGCACGATAACGGCGGCGATCGGCATATTCCAAACCGAGATGATTCCCCTGAGCCAGTTGCGCCCGAATTTGGGTTAAAACGGGGCCGTTTAAACCCGAGGGGGGTTGAGAACCATTCCCAGAACGACCGCGAGATCCCATAGCTGTTAAACAAGCAGCATCCTCGGCGCAGTGATATCCTGCCAGCAGATCCTGATTGACTTGCACCACATGTTCAGAAAAATGGCGATCAGAATCGTTCGCATCGGGAAGACGTTCGGCGGCTTGGGGCGTGGTAATGACGGCTCCCGAGGGAATATATTTACCTGGGGGAATTTCCACATCTTGGATTAAGGCGTGCATCATGACAATGCAGCCATCCCCGAGTTTGGCGTTGAACACCGTCGAACGGAAGCCGACAAAGCCGTCATCGCCCACATAGGCTGGTCCGTGAATCAGGGCCATATGGGTAATGCAGGTATTTCTGCCAATCCAAACAGAGTAGAGTTCTCCATCATCTCCGGTCACTCGTCCTTCTTCGAGGCCATGGATAACCACGCCATCTTGAATGTTGGTGTTGGCACCAATGTGGAAGGGTGAGCCTTCATCGGCACGAATTGAGGTTCCTGGGGCAATGAGAACGTTCGCTTCTAGGCGGACATCTCCAATGAGGGTGGCGCGGGGGTGAACATAGTCAGAATTATGGATTTGGGGTGCTTCTAGGTCTTGATCCCAGGGGGTTGGGGGATTGGCTTGATGTCGAAACGGCATGAGATAGAACTGATAGATTCTCGTGGATGGGGGTCGCTGGTCTTGGGGCTATTCTACTGGAATGAGAATCATTATCTCATGATTGGGGAGGTAAGAGGCAGCATAACCCACCCCTAACCCCTCCCACCGAGGGGATTGCAGTAGGCAATAGGCTAGTGGGGAAACCCTTATGGCTAAGAGCGTCTTAGGTCTGATGGCTCGTATAGAAACGAAGTAGAGTGTTGCCGTAGGGTTTTTCTCGTATTAGTTCTAGGCTGGTGGGAGTTTTGGGGGCGGGCCGTTGGCGATCGCACTCAACGGCCATCTCTCCCTCGGGACTGAGAAGTTGCAGTTGGGCGATCGCCTCTAAAACCGGTTCATAGAGATCACTAGCATAGGGGGGATCGAAGTAAATGCGGTCAAAGACTTGTCCACCCAATTGGGGAAGCCGCTTCAGCACATCTCCCCGTAGCACCTGGAACTGTTGCTGGGGTTTTGCCACCTGTTGCCAATTTTGCTGAATCACGCCACAGGCCTTGCCCCATTGGTCAATTCCCAGCACCTGAGAGGCCCCGCGTGATAGGGCTTCCGCTCCCATGGCCCCACTTCCAGCACAGAGATCTAACCAACGACAGCCCTCAATCTCCCCTAGCCAGATATTAAACAGCGCCTCACGAACCCGCGCTGGAGTCGGGCGAGTCGCCTCTCCAGAGAGAGTTTTCAGGGAACGATTACCGTGGATTCGCAGGCTCATGGAAGGGAACAGGGAACAGGGAACGGGGAATAGGCAGTAAGTAGGGTAGGGTGTGTTCCGGCTTGCAATAGTGGGGGCGAAAAATCCCCTCCTGGGAGGGGTTAGGGGTGGGTTATGCCCCTACTTGCCGGAACGCACCGCTCGTCGGTTAAACCGCAGCGACAGAGATAGCTTTTTCGGCGAGATGGACGAAATTGGAGAGGAGTTGTAGGCCAGCGGTGGAGGATTTCTCGGGGTGGAATTGCACCGCCATGAGATTGTCGCGGGCGATCGCCGCCGTAACCGCTTGACTTCCATGAGTGACGGTAGCGGCTTTGAGGCTGGGATCGGTGGGATCGACGTAGTAGGAGTGAACGAAATACATCCAGGCGGGATTGGGGAGATTTTCCCAGAGGGGAATCCCGGTTTGTTGGAAGTCGAGGGCGTTCCAACCCATGTGGGGAATGGTGATACCCGGTTCGTGACGGAAGCGGCGCACGACTCCAGGGAGAATGCCTAATCCCGGTTGTTGTCCTTCTTCTGAACGTTCAAAGAGGATTTGTAGGCCCAGACAGATGCCGAGAAAGGGTTTTCCTTGGGCGATCGCCATTTGGATAGGTTCGACGAGATGGCGCGATCGTAGATGTTCCACCGCCGGATCGAAGGAACCGACGCCGGGTAAGACGACGGCCTGGGCTTGGGCGATAACCTCCGGGGAATCGGTAATGATGGGGGTTGCCCCGGCCTTCTCCAATCCCTTACAGGCGGAGTGGAGGTTACCCATATCGTAATCGACCACTGCGATCTCAACCATAATTGTCTCGTGACTCTTTAACTGGGGGACCCTCTTGATTATCTCATCTTAGGGGCGATCGCCCACCGCCGACATCTGCCGCGCCCCGAAAATTCCCTCAGCGTCGTGATTAGGGGTCTCATGTCTGTATCCCCGTTTGAACAGGGCAGAACTCTAGGCATCCTTTATGATGTCATCCAAGATGACAACAGGAAAATCGAGGAGACTACGTAGCTTCTTATCATTCGTCACAAATTGGCAACAATCCCATAACTTGGCTGTCGCAAGATGGATGGCATCAGGCGTTCTCAGAGAAGAAACCCTTGCCCGTAATTGAGCCGCTTCTTTTAAAATTGGAGAAGTGACTGGAGCCAATTGAATTCCAGGGCTACTAAGCAAAGCTTCATAAGAATCCATCAATATGGTATTTTTCTGACGTAAGGGGACAACTAAAATTTCTGTCCAAATCAGCTCACTGCAAACAATTGTGACATTTTGGGATTCCACCTGATTCCATAGATTAGCTAAAAGCCCCTGATAGCCGGCTGCTTGTTCAACAGCATAGATAAAAACAACGGTATCTAAATAAATTCTGCTGAAGGGTGATAAGTTTAGCCGTCCCACGAGTCACGCTCAATTTCGAGATCTTGGTTGATTTGTTCTACTGTTCTACCTCCTGGATTTTGCTGATGAATTTGGGCTAAAACCTCCTGAATTGATGGATGTTTGATTGGTGGTGACTGATGTGGAAACAGGACAATCACTTCTACTTGGTCATGGATTAAATCAAGTTGGGCTTCAGGGGGTAACTGAATTTCGAGCCGATTGCCCTCTAGGACTTTGGCTTCAAACCTGAGGGCAGATTGATGAGTGGGTTTCATACTATTTGGTATACCAAGATGGCCAGATCAGAAAAAAGGGCATTCTGGGTTCAGGGTCATCGAAAAAATTTATGGCGCTCCCTGACTGTAGGGGAGGGTCTCCTACTAATTGCGTTACTAATCCTCTCGATTATCTCACTTTTCAGGGCGATCGCCCACCGCCGACATCTGCCGCGCCCCAAAAATCGCCTCAGCGTGATGATAGAACTTAAACTCCAAGAGATTGTTAAAAGGATCTTGCAAGAAAAAGGTTTGATGTTCCGTCAGTTCCCCTTTAAAGCGGTGTTTCGGCTGTTGATAGAACCGAAGTTGCCGTTCCTGGGCGCGGTTGAGGAGACGTTCCCAGTCCTCTAACTTAGGAAACACCAAGCCGAAATGGCGGGGATAGATGCCCTGTTGCGGGGTGAGCGGTTCCGAGGTGACATGGGCGACGAGTTGATGTCCATAGAGATTCATGATTAGGGCTTGGGGAGATTCCCGGCCCAACTCGCAGCCTAAGCCGTCTCCGTAAAAGGCTTTGGTATCGTCTAGGTTCCCGACGGGAAACGCCAAGTGGAAGATGGTCTCTGACATAATGGGGCTTGAGGATGAGCAGTTGCCATCTAGGATAGCCAGGCTTTGACGAATCTTCAATCAGAATCGGCTGTAAGCTAATGATTTCAAGCTCTAGCCTAACCCAAGCCTGAAATGATGGAGTTTGAATGGAGTCCCAACAAGGCACAACTCAATGTAGACAAGCATGGTGTCTCTTTCCGAGAAGCTGCAACCATATTTGATGATCCTTTGTCCATAACTTTCCCGGATCCTGATCATTCCCTCGGAGAAAATCGCTACGTTATCATGGGCGTATCCCAGTATGGACAACTTTTAGTGGTAGCCCATACGGACAGAGGAGAAAAAGTACGAATCATCAGTGCCAGAAAAGCAACCCGACAAGAGAGGAGGTTTTATGAAGAAGGAATTTGAACAGGAAATGGAAGATGAATTACGTCCTGAGTATAATTTTGCTCAGATGTCGGGAGGCGTTAGAGGACAGTATGTTGAGCGATATCGCACTGGAACCAACATCGTGCGTTTAGATCCTGATGTCGCCCAAGCCTTTCCCGATGATGCAGCCGTTAACGAAGCATTAAGGCTATTGATTCAGGTAGCACAACGCCAACAATCTCAGCCTGTGACTTCCCCAGACTCCCTCGACTAAGGTCTTGACGAGGAATGGTTTATATTTATAGGAAACTATTCCTCGTCTCCCGCACGGTGAAATACAGGGACTGGGGAGATTCCTGGCCCAACTCGCAGCCTAAGCCGTCTCCGTAAAAGGCTTTGGTATCGTCTAGGTTCCCGACGGGAAACGCCAAGTGGAAGATGGTTTCTGACATAATGGGGGTTGAGGATGAGCGGTTGCCATCTAGGATAGCCAGGCTTTGACGAATCTTCAATCATCCTTAATCCTGTTTATCCCGGAGTTTCATCCCGACACTTCCAGTTGTCGTGGCAGTTGAATGAGGCCCAGATTGGGAGGTTGACCACCGACTCAGGTAGAATGTAGATACCCTGTTGACACTCTTTCTGAGACCATTGAGATCGCAGTGGTACTGGCCCACCCAGCCTTGAGGACACCCTATGGTTGCAACAGTTGCCAAGTGGGGCAATAGTTTAGCCCTTCGGATTCCCCAGCACATTCTTCAGGAAATTGAGTTAGTTGAAGGTGCTGAAGTTGATTTAGTTGTGATTGACGGGAATTTAGTTGTCAAACCTAGATCTCGTCAACGTTATTCGTTAGATGAGCTTGTGAACGCCATCACTCCGGAGAATTTGCATTCTGAAATCGAGACCGAGAGTACTGTAGAGCTGTAGATTATCAAATCGAGTTAACCTGAATACCGGAAAAGCTTTAAATTTGTAAAAAATAGTCGTTAAAATCATTTGACTAAAAAAAATAATGAGTTTATACAAAATGAAGAAAGAACCTTACAGCGACAGTATGCAAACTCCTGGACCCTAACATTTTAGTGATCAATAAATTGACAAAGACAATGATATGTAGTACGATTTTGTATATAGATGTACGCTGAAGCTGAAGGTTAAAAAACTTAGACGAACAGTATCCTTTCAATAAGGATACAAAACCTCAGTCAAAGTGGGGAACCAGTTTTTCCTATAGTTTGGCGTTTCAGGACGGCAGGATTAGCAGCGATTACACCGCATCCCAGCATCCCAGGTGGTTTGCCTAAAGCACTGTTTATCTTAATGTAGTCAGCCAATGAAAGTAATTCTCTGTACCCACAATAGCGGCGGCGTGGGAAAGACGACCCTAGCAGTTCACTTAGCAGGGTACTTATCCGAATGGGGAGAAGTACTTCTCGTAGACTGCGATGAGCAAGCGGATTCCTGGAAATTTTTCATGGAGAAAGAGCCAGGAGTTCCTGTAGACCAAGGGTCGGCTCGTGGAATAGAAGTCATCGCCAACTCTGAAAGACGCTCCTTGAAAAAACTGAAAGTTAAGCCTAATCAGTTCGATTTTATAGTAATTGATATTGATACTGTATTAGAAAATACAGTTCAGGTCATTTTAAATGCTCATCCAGACTTGATTTTTATCCCCTTGAACCGATCCCACATGTACAAGTCCCTAGACAACTTAGCCTCTGTTCTGGAAATGGTGGGAGGAATAGATGGCAATCCTGCTCTCCCTTATTCAGTCGTAATTGTTCCCCTAGGAATTGACAAAGAAAATATAGAAAGTGAACTTGAACGAATTGAATATCATTCAAAGCAGTATTTGGTGGCTGACTCCATGGAGGACTTGAGTACAAAAATGGACAAACTCATATATAAGGACAGAAGGTACATTTGGGACTCTGTGGGTCTTGAACATAATAAAAACTATTTTGAATACTTGGCTTTTAATACTTCTCGCTAAGTAAAAAATAAAATTTGTCTAGTGCAGTTAATTGAAGGAAGACTACAACTATGATACAGACAAAAGTTGGTGCTGCCCTCGAAAAAGGTAAGCAAAAACATCTGGAAAGTGAAAAAGACAATGAAGATAAAAAGCACCAAATTAAGTACTCGAAGACTGAAGCTTCTAAGTTCAAAGAAGTTTCAAGCTATTTGGGGGTATCTAGGGATAGCTTAATTCGTCAATCTATTCTGGTGACTCGTTTTTATTATAGCGATGAAATCAGCAGAAGCTGGCTCGTGGAACAGGTCAAGAAATTACAGCAAGGTGTTGAGGAAAACGAAGCCGCTATGTCACAGGAGCTGAGTTTAGAGTATCGAGATGAGAAAGCTTTAGAAGAAATGGCTCTAATGGATTGCATCAGTGGCTGTGTTAGCTTTGGTTTGAATATTTTGCATCAACAAAATATCGTTAACAAACTAAGCTTAGAAGAATTGAAGGAGTTTTATAATTCAGATGAACCGTCCTAGTTCTAAGGTGATTCGCTCGATTGTCCAAGGGATAGTCAAGTTAGACTCTCAAGAGAAGCAAGAACTTGGGCGTAAATATGCCTTTGCTCTAGGCTTATCTCCTGGTCCCAGGGGAGCCGATGGAGGGATAGATGGTGTGGGTATCGTCAAGGGCAATAAAGTATATTTTCAATGTCGGTTGAGTCGAGCTAAATTGGGGGCTCCGGTTGCCGATGCTATCTATGGTGCAGCGCAGAGAGAAAAAGCCGATGTGATTATCGTTTTAGCTGGAGTCGGATACACAAAACCAACTCCGTCAAACCCAAAATCTGGATTTGAAAATTGCTTGCGGAATCGTCCAGATGGAGATGGCTTCAAGCTGCACTTGCTGACGTTATCGGATATTTATGAAAAGAATCAGGTGTTCGATGATGCACTTGCTGATTTACCGGGTTTAAGAAAAATAAATCGAAAAGATTGGGAGGAGAGGGAATAAGCTTATATTTTAAAGTTAAATAGCATAAGTTTTGACTGGGTGTACAGAATTTGACTGAGTGTAAATGCCATTCTTCTTTTCTGAGCCAATTGGCTACATGATTAGAGAAGATGGGAGCCAAACATCCCTTTATTACGGTGAAATCAAAATTGTAAAAACAACCGGTAAATATCATGCAATCCCACGCAACCGTCCTCGACGAACAGGCTGAACTCTGGCAATTCATAGAAATTTGGGTTGACCCAATTCTGTTCCCACCCAAAATCCTGATGCTAGTGGCCAATAAAAATGGCAGTTGTCGTATTTTCAATCCTGCTTCTGGCTATCAACTGATTGTCACCCACCCTAACTATGAGGCTGCACAAGATTGGCTTCTTGAAGATGAATATGAACGGGTTAAGGGTAAAGTTTTAGCTGAAGACGTTGACTCCATAGAAGCGAGTCCCCATCTCCCTATAAAATAGATGGGAACCATGCCTTGGCTCCCGAACTTACTCAAAACCTATGCAAACGTCCGAAACCCGTCCCCAACTCACTCTCCCCCAACGTCAAGCCAGCGTCTCCCGCAAAACTGGGGAAACCGATGTCCAAGTTAGCGTGAACCTTGATGGAACCGGCCAATGTCGCGCCAACACCGGGATTCCCTTCCTCAACCATATGCTGCACCAAATCGCCTCCCATGGACTGATTGATTTAGAAGTCAACGCTGTCGGGGATTGGGAGATTGATGACCACCATACCAATGAAGATGTGGGGATTACCCTCGGACAAGCCTTGGCCCAAGCCTTGAGCGATCGCAAGGGAATCGTTCGCTTCGGCCATTTCGTCGCACCCCTCGATGAATCCCTGATTCAAGTGGCCCTAGACTTCTCGGGACGACCTCATCTGAGTTATGGTCTTGAGATTCCCACGGAACGGGTGGGAACCTATGACACGCAACTGGTGCGAGAGTTCTTTGTCGCTATCGTTAACCACGCGCAACTCACCCTGCATATCCGCCAACTCGATGGCCTCAACTCCCATCATATTATTGAAGCTACCTTCAAAGCCTTCGCGCGATCGCTGCGCATGGCCGTGGAAATCGACCCCCGCCGGGCCAGTACCATCCCCAGTTCCAAAGGCGTTCTGTGAATCTCCACCCCCAAAACTCAGAGTGTTAAGCTTTCTTGCGATCGCACTGAGCAACCGAAGCACTCATGTTAACGTTCTACCCAGAACACGAAACTAGCTGACTACGCCAAGTTTGGCAGGAGAACTCCCTTGAACGCATCCCTATCGCATCACGGACAGAACGCGCACGAGGATATCGGTGATTACGTGGCTCATCTTCAGTTCCACATGACCCTCCAGGCCCGTAACCTAGTCCCTAACTTGACTCAAGCCGCTGATAGCCGCGAGCAACTTCTCCACGAGACTCAGGCTGAGTTTGAAAAACAAGTCTCGCGACAAGCCATCCAGCGCGGTTAATCTCGCCATTGGTGAGCGGCTATCAAGTTCAGATTTCGCTGACAGAACACCCACCCAGTTCTCTCTCACTCAGATTGAGATCGGGTGGGTTTCTCAATTCTCGACTAGCCACAGGAAAATTCGCTACACTAACGAACTAACACTTGTCGCGTGGAACCCCGAAAGCGGGGCGAATACTCCATTAATCATCACATTTACGGAGACCTCAAAGGACTCAAACCCAGCCAACTCAAACAACTACAACGGCTGTATCACCAGCGGTTACCGGGCGATCGCCTCACGACACCGGAGTTCGCCCAGCGTTTGGCGGCCATCAGTACTGATTTAGGGAAACCCCTGTCCACCTATCTCAACCGTCGTGGCCAAGTGATTCGCGTCGGGGTGGGAAGTCCTCGCCAAACCCAAATCCCACCCCTCGAACTCCCTCGCTACGGGGCGAGTCGTCTCAGTGGGATTCGTTGCATCGCCACCCAACTCAAACGGGATGAACCGGGAACCGCCACTCTGACGGCTATGGCTATCCAGCGCTTAGATGCCCTAATCTGTCTCACCCTCACCGGGTCTGGGTTTCAGCGACGGGGCGGCGGCGAAACGGGTTATGTTCACCGGGCCTATCTGGCCCATCTGGTTCCCAACCCCAGCGAAGCCAGTTGGATGCTATCGGAGGAAATGACCCTAGAGGCGATCGCCGAACAGGACTTTCTTGACCTCGTTGAAGCCCTCGAAGGGGAATTTGAACGGGAATTTATTGGTCAATCGATTGATAGCGACGGCGATCGCGTGCTACTGGTGGGATTGCGCACCCAAAACGTCAGTGAAGACGAGTTTCAGGAACATCTGGCCGAAGTGGTGCGCCTCGTCGATACCGCCGGCGGTGTGGTCCTGCAAACGATCCAACAGGGGCGATCGCGGCCCCACCCTCAAACCGTCATCGGGTCTGGGAAAGTCGATGAACTGGCCCTGGCCGTACAAACCCTCGGGGCCAATCTCGTCGTGTTCGATCGCGATCTCTCCCCGGCCCAAGTCCGTAACCTGGAAAAACGCCTCGGGGTGCGAGTCGTTGATCGCACCGAAGTCATCCTCGATATCTTCGCCCAACGCGCCCAATCCCGGGCCGGGAAACTGCAAGTCGAACTGGCCCAACTCGAATACAGCCTCCCTCGCCTCACCGGACAAGGTCAGAACATGTCCCGCCTGGGGGGCGGAATTGGCACCCGAGGTCCCGGTGAAACCCAACTCGAAACCGAACGACGGGCCATTAGCCAGCGCATTTCCCGCCTACAACGGGAAGTCACCAACCTCCAGGCCCACCGGGCCCGAATGCGTCAACAACGCCAGGCCCAAGAGGTTCCCTCCATCGCCCTCGTTGGCTATACCAACGCCGGGAAATCCACTCTCCTCAATGTTCTCGCGAACTCAGACATCTATACCGCCGATCAACTCTTCGCCACCCTCGATCCCACCACTCGCCGTCTCAGCATTCAAGAAGATGTCACCCATGTGGTTCATAATTTAGTCCTAACGGACACCGTCGGCTTCATCCACGAACTTCCCCCTGCCCTGGTTGATGCGTTCCGGGCTACCCTCGAAGAAGTCACCGAAGCCGATGCACTTCTCCATGTCGTCGACTTATCTCATGGGGCCTGGCAAAATCAGATCCATTCGGTCATGGGAATCTTGGCTGAAATGCCCATTACCCCCGGCCCCATTTTGTTGGTGTTCAATAAAATCGATTCGGTGGATGGGGATACCTTGGAACTGGCTAAAGAGGAATATCCCCAAGCCACCTTCATCTCCGCCACCGCTGGGTTTGGCCTGGCCACTCTGCGCCAACGCTTATTGCAATTGGTGGACTATGCTCGTTAGAGAGGGAACAGGGAACACCGGAACGGGGAACGGGGTATAGAAACTCCTCGTTGCTGGGAAACCGTAACGTTTTGCTAAGATTGAAGAGTTGTTGCGCGATCGCATCCTAAATCATGGCTAACGTTGAAATCTATACTTGGACTTTCTGTCCCTACTGTCTCCGTGCCAAATCCTTGTTAAAACGCAAAAACGTCGAGTTCATCGAACATAACATCCAAGGGGACAACGAGGCGCGGGATAAAATGGCCCAACGGGCTGATGGACGTAGAAGTGTGCCGCAAATCTTTATCAATGACCAACATATTGGTGGCTGTGACGACTTGCACGCCCTCGATGCCAAGGGAGAACTGGACGCTCTTCTGCAACAAACGGCATAATTTGGGTCAGAATGGGGGGCATTGCATTATCGTTATTGCCCCGACTCAACTATGAACTCTCTTATTAAAACCATCGGTGGTGGATCGTTGTTGATAACGAGTCTCGTCACCTTCCCAGACTCAGGATACCCTCAAGCCAACTCAGAATTGGGGACTGAATCAGCACCTGAGTCTGGGTTGTCTGAGTCTGAATCCGCTCAAGATAGTCAGCCTCAAGACTGGTACGAAACCTGTGTCACCGGCACCGCCCAAGATGCGATTAGTGCCTGTGATGCCCTCATTGAAACCGATCCTGAGAATGAACGGGCCTGGACGAATCGGGGTAACGCCCTTGATGAAATTGGCGAAACCGAGGCGGCCCTCGACTCCCACGATCGCGCCCTGGAACTGGCCCCCACTTACTCCCTGGCGTTGGCCAACCGTTGCGCAACGCTGGGAAATTTGGGTGAACATGAAGCCGCTGTCGATTCCTGTTTGGCGGCGATTCAAGGGGATGGCCGCTGGGGCGATAGTGGTGAGGAACTGGCGTGGGACAATATGGGGGTATCTCTGGCCTATTTAGGCCGCTATGAGGAGTCTCTCAACGCCCATCGCATGGCTTTAGACCTTAACCCGGATTATGCCAACGCCTGGAACAATCTCGGGGCGACGCTGTTTGATTTAGAACGCTATGAGGAGGCGATCGCCGCCTTTGAACAGGCGTTAGACCTCAATCCGAGCGATGCCTTGGCTCGTAGTAATCTGATTGTAGCTCGTCAACGCGATCGCCAAGACTAATCCGGCCATTCCACCACCACCGGAGTATGATCACTGGGTTTGGTCCATTGCCGAGGTTCCCGGTCAATCATACAGGAGCTGGCCCGCTGGTAGAGATCCTCAGTTAGATAATGGTGGTCAATGCGCCAGCCTCGATTCCGGGGGAAGGCTCCGGCTCGATAGTCCCACCAGCTATACTGTTGCGCCTCTGAGTTAAATTTACGAAAGGCGTCGGCTAACCCTAAACTCAGAACGCGCTGTAGGGCCTCTCGCTCGACGGGGGTTGTCCCAACGACGGGGGTTTTACCCGGTGGCGTATGGATGTCTCGGTCATCGGGGGCAATGTTGAAATCGCCACAAATGCACACATCAGCGTATTTGTCAAGAGTTGATTTCGTATAGTCGTAGAGTTGGTTCAGCCAGCGTAGTTTGTAGTCATATTTATCGCTGTCGTAGTCACCGCCATTGGGGACATAAAGGTTGATAATCCGAATCCCTTTGACCGTAGCGGCGATCGCCCGTTTTTGCACGTCGAGTTCCCCCACCCCCTCAGCCCCCAGCCTAGGACTAAAGCCAATCTCAACCTCGTTTAGGGGCGATCGGCTCATCAGGGCCACTCCGTTATAGGACTTTTGCCCCGAAACCGCCAGCTCATAACCCAGAGCGGTAAAAGGCTCGCGGGGAAAGTCAGGATCGACCACTTTCGTTTCCTGGACACATAAGACATCGACAGGATTGGCTTGCAGCCAGTCACAGACAAGTCCCTGGCGTGTACGGATTGAGTTGACATTCCAAGTGGCAATTTTCATAGGGGAAGATAGGGAACAGGGAACCGGGAATAGGGAATAGGGAAAAGGGGTAGGGTGCGTTCGGGCCTCAGTGACGTCTGGGCTTTGACAACTTGGCTAAAACTTGCCCGAACGCACCGCTTCGGTTTTGAGCTCTGAGGATGGTTTCTGCATTAAACGTCCAGGTTTGCTAGGATATCAACAAAAATACAATAATCCTATCTCCCGAACCCTAACGATTTGGCAATTCTATGACCGATAAGCCTCATTCCCCTGCGCTGTCCAATTCCACCGTTTCCTCCCACGATCACCCCCCCATCCATGAGTCCGAGAGTTATCGCCTCGTTGCGTCGGCGGTTCAAGCTGCCGAAGATCGCAAAGGGGCGGATTTGGTGGTGTTGCGAGTTGAGGAAGTCTCCTATCTCGCCGATTACTTTGTGATGATCACCGGCTTCTCGCGGGTTCAGGTGCGGGCGATCGCCCAAGCCATTCAAGCTCAAGTTGAGGTCGATCTAGACCGTCCTCCCGTCCGCGTCGAAGGGCTATCCGAGGGAATTTGGGTGCTGCAAGACTATGGGGATGTGCTGGTTCATGTTCTCATGCCCGAAGAACGGGAATTTTATAACCTTGAAGCCTTCTGGGGACATGCAGAACGCCTTGAACTCTCATCGATCGCCAACTCCAGTGTGTCTTCGTAACCTCCTCATCACTTCTGTCAACAAGCCGCATGAACGATCTCGATATTTCTCGATGTCCCGTTCCCCAAGAGCAACAGCCGATTCAGGAATATCAAGCCCTGAAAGATGGATGTCTGTTTCGTGCTAGCCAGGAAACCCTCCCCGCTTATCTCAAGAGTCTGGCCTGGATTTGGATTCCGAGTTGGCTGATTGTTGCCCCTATCGCCGCTGCTAGTTTTACCCCGGAGCGGTTTCCGCTACAGTTTGTCCTCAGTGCTAGTCTGGGGGCAACGTTGGTGTTGGCGTTGGCGGTGTTGCGACTGTTTTTAGGCTGGAAGTATATCCGCGATCGCCTCAACAGCCCCGTTGTGATTTATGAAGAGTCGGGCTGGTATGACGGACAAACTTGGACGAAAACGGAGTCCGTCTTAGCTCGCGATCGCCTAATTGTTGAGTATCAACTGCAACCGATTTTCCAACGCTTGCGTCGAACCGCAGCCGGGTTAGGATTGTTTCTTGTGGTGAGTGCGATCGCCTGGAGCCTTGCCTAGTCCCCATATCTGTACCTGAAGATCCGATCCTATGGCCAAACGTCATCACACCCACCCCCTCGAAGTGCAACTGTTACGGGAGGGAATTGTTGAATCGAAACATCATGTTCAAGCCGTGGTCTGCGATCGCCGAGGGCGGGTACTGTCCGCCGCTGGTGATCCTGAAACCGCTACCTTTATCCGCTCAGCTCTCAAACCCTTTCAAGCCCTAGCGGTCACCTCTACGGGAACCCTCGAACGCTATCACCTCAGCGATCGCGATTTAGCGATTATGTGTGGCTCCCACCAAGCGCGTATTGATCAGGTACGCCAAGTTTTCCGCATTCTCTGGCAATGTTCGATTGAACCCGAACAACTCCTCTGTCCGATTCCCCAGGGGAAGCGATCGCCCCTCGAACATAACTGTTCCGGGAAACACGCCGGAATGCTGGCAGTCTGTCAACAGCGACAGGTTCCTCTAACGACCTATCTCAAGCGCAATCACCCCGTACAAACCCTGATTTTGGGCAAAGTGGCGGAATTGCTACAGATGCCCCCTGATGAGTTAATGGTGGCCCGAGATGACTGCGGCGCTCCCACCTATTTCATGCAGTTAAACCAGATGGCGTCTCTGTTCGCGCAACTGGCCTCAGGCGATAGTCTGGATATGGAACGGATTGTCCGCGCCATGACCCATCATCCTGATATGGTTGGCGGTGAGGGACATTTTGATACGGAAGTGATGCGCATCAGCAATGGCTCTCTCGTCAGTAAAGCGGGCGCTGAGGGGATTCAATGTGTGGGGCGAATTGGTGATGGCATGGGATTGGCGATTAAGGTCACGGATGGCTCGAAACGGGCTAAATACGCCGTTGCCCTACATCTGTTGCGCCAGTTAGGCTGGATTCAACCGGATCAGGCTGATGCCCTCGCCGAACGCTTTACGGTGATCGATGAGTTTAAACGCTTAAATATCGAGGGTGAATTAGTGATGCTGTAAGGGTTTGAGCGATTTCAACCTGCCGGTCTCAAAAAAACTTTGCTCAAGGGGTTGCCAAATCATGATTGGTTTGGTTATAGTAGTAAAGGCGACGCGGGATAGAGCAGTCTGGTAGCTCGTCGGGCTCATAACCCGAAGGTCGGTGGTTCAAATCCGCCTCCCGCCACCTTTAAGAAAAAGCCGCTTGACTTAGGTTGAGCGGCTTTTTGCTTTGAGGTTTGCTTTGAGGATTCACGTGGTGAGGCCTTGCCAGAGAATGCGGCTACCGATCGCGATGAGGATCACTCCGCCGACGACTTCGACTTTATCTTGGAAGCGATCGCCAAAATGATGGCCCAGATAAATTCCTCCGAGACAAAGCCAGAAAGTAATCATCCCAATCACGGCGATGGTCACGAGAATCGGGGTTTTTAAGACAGCAAAGCCTAACCCAGCGGCTAAAGCATCAATACTCGTGGCTACCGCCATGACTAAAAGGGTTTCCAGGTTTAGGGGGTTAAACGGTTTCTCCTTTTCCTCTTGGGAGATGGCTTCATGAATCATCCGCAGGCCGAGAGCCGTCAGCAATAGAAATCCAACCCAATGATCAAAGCGGATAATATAATCGCGAAAGCCAACACCGACCCCCCAACCCATGAGTGGCATAATGGCCTGAAAGATGCCGAACGTGATCGCCACCTTCAAGGCTTTTTGCCATTTGAGATGGCGGATATACAAACCACTGGTGAGGGAGACCGCAAAAGCATCAGCGGCCAGTCCTACCCCAATCATTGAAATGGTCAGAAGTTCCACGAGATAATGGTTATCCTCATTAAAAAATAACAGTTTGAGACAACGACTCCCCAATGCTGTACTTAAAGCCAAGTCTTGGTTTAGGAGGTTTTCTTGAGGAATGCTGCCCCCAATTGAGTCACCCTATCGTAACCTAAAATTTCGTTTTTTTTTGAAATCGTGATATTAATTTACCACCCAAATCGTCATCATTGATTCATTATTAAAATTTGTCTCACCTATCATTCGATTACATCCTATCTAGCGGTTAAATGAACGTTAAAACGATGAGGGAAACCCTTAACCCAACCGATCCCAAAACCGCAGAAATCGCCTCAAGCAAACTGTTACCCTTTCTCACCCTGACCCTTGCCATTGTGGCCGTCTCCTGTGCCGCAATTTTTATTCGTTTTGCCGAACAGGAACTCGGGGCCAACGCCACCGTTTTGAATCGTTTGGCGATCGCCACCGTTGCCTTTTGGACCCTAACCGCCATTCAAGACTGGCGTCAACCTTGGCCGCCAAACCTCTCTCTAAACTGGAAACAAGACTGGCAACCGCCATCAGCAGACCGCCTCAAGGATAGTATTCAACTTATTGCGGTGGCCGCCGTCTCCTCCGCCTCCGTCGTCCTCTGGGCTCAATCGCTAACCGAAACCAGTATTGCTAACTCAACCTTACTACGCAACCTCACCCCAATTTTCACCAGTTTGGGAGGCTGGCTTCTCCTAGGACAACAATTTGATCGTCGTTTTATCCTCGGAACCATCATCGCCGTTTTAGGTGCCATTGCCATCGGTGTCGAAGACTTCCAAATTAGCCATGAGCATCTTCTCGGAGATGGCTTAGCCTTGCTCTCGGCAGTCCTCTATGGAACTAATTTACTGCTCGTCGAGGGACTGCGATCGCGCCTGAGTACCAGTACCATTCTCCTCTGGCGTTGCGCCGTTGGCACATTGCTGCTGTTCCCCATCGCCAGCCTCTTAGAAGAGCAGCTCTTCCCCCAAACCTGGCAAGTCTGGCTAGCCGTCGCCGCTCTGGCCCTCGTCTGTCAAGTCTTAGGGCAAGGATTGCTCGTCTATAGCCTCAAACAGTTCTCCTCAGGATTTATCGCCGTTGTTCTGCTCTTAGAGCCGATTCTAACGGCCATCCTGGCTTGGGCAATTTTCGCCGAAGCCCTAGACTGGACGAACTGGCTGGCATTTGCCATGGTACTCTCAGGGATTTATCTGGCTCGCTCCAGTGGCAGTGCCACGCAAGCGGTTGTCTCGCCTACGGTTTCGGAAGCTCAAACTGGCGATAATCCCAGTCAATAAGATCTCTTTGCCCAATCTGCTTAACCATGCGGTCTGATTCAGCGAATTCTACAGTGGCCTACGATGTCACCCAGTTAACAGATATCGTGACGCGGATGCGATCGCAACGGCGTCTTGCGGTCATCCACGGAGGCGACAAAACCCAACCCGGAGCGGTCATTTACCCCACCCACAATCCTCGCTCCACCAAAACCTATCACACCGTCGCCAAAGATATTGCCGAGGCCTTAGGGGAACTGGGATTCGAGCAGGTGAGCCTCTTAGCCGACGACATGACCCTCCCGCAAACCCTGCAACAGCACCAGATCGATCTGGCCTGGCTCAACACCGGCGGTGTACAAGGCTATGACCCGGTGTGTCATACCCCCGCCATGTTAGAAATGCTGGGGGTTCCCTATATCGGTCATAATCCCCTCAATAGTTCTATCTTGGACAACAAACACGCCTTTAAACGGGAGTTGCAGGCCTTGGGAATCGCCACGGCTCCCTTTGTGGTGTCCCATCCTTTCCAAGAGCCTTTTCGTCCAGAAACCGATCTTCAATTTCAGCGTGTTTTTGCCGACACTGCCGGTCCCTTTGTGGTGAAACCCGTTTCAGGACGAGCTTCCGTCAATGTCTTTGTGGTGGATGACGCACAAGCGTTAGGGGAGGCGGTGGCTAAAATCCATCACCTCACTGCCAACACCGCTCTCATTGAAGCCTATTTACCGGGACGGGAGTTTTGCGTCTCGGTTTGTGGCCCCATCACCTATCGCCAAGGAGGGTTTGAGAGTAATCCTCAGCCGTTCGCCTTTTCTGCTATTGAGCGGGTGTTAGACGCTGATGAGCGTATTTTTACCTCAATGGATGCTAAGGGGATGACTGCTAAGCGGATGCGGCTGTTATCGCCCCAGGATGAGTCAGAACGGGAACTGCGATCGCAACTCGAAGCCATCGCCCAACAAATTTATCGGGCCTTTAACTTGAGTAGTTTGGTGCGAATTGACCTCAGACAAGATGTCCAGGGTCAATTGTATGTTCTCGAAGCCAACCCTAAACCAGATCTCAAACGTCCTACTCCCAATCAAACCAGTTTGGTGGCCCAGGGCTTGCAAGACTGCCATATGACCTATACTGACCTGATTCTGAGTCTTTTAGGCGATCGCCTTCACCATCTTTTCGGCTACCAACCCAATCTCATCCCTCATCTGCAAGGGATGCTAGTCCCCTAAGCTGTCAACTCAGCGAGTCAACTGCTCAATCGTCGCTCGATGTTGGGGATAGGCTTGCAGCAACACTTCCCGACTGGGGGCTTCAAAATCAGCAAACTCAAAGCCTGGGGCAACGGTACAGCCAACGAGGCTATAGCCCCCTGTCTCATCGACTGTGGCCGCAAACAAATCCCCTCGGCGAATGACCACTTGTAATCGTTCCCCAGCCTCAAAATTGCGTCCTAGCTTCTGTTGCGAGAGGTCTCCTTGGGGGGTGAGGATGGCTAGGGTTAGGGGACTTCCCTCGTAGAAATGCCAGATTTCCTCCTGTCGAATGCGATGAAAGGCGGAAAACTCCGGGTTTTCTAAGAGGTAGTAGATGGAGGTGCAGTAGGTGCGATCGCCCCCAAAGCGGTCTGGAAGTGCCGCCTGGGGGATGATCTCATCAGAACGATAGAGTTCGCGGTACATTCCCCCCTCTTCCGGGAGGGGAACGAGATCGAGCTTTTTAATCCAATCGGCAGCACTGTACATCATTTATGTCCATCATCATCGTTGAGAAAAGTGTAGAGGATTGTCTGGGCAATGGCTGGGGGGAATCCTATTGACAATCCTATTGACAAAGGAAGCGACCTCTTGCTAACACGAGGGGAATTGAGCAGCCACCCCCCTTGTATCATGACTGTTGATGTATCTCCCCGTTCTGGTTTCGCTGGAGTCTTAGACCGTTTCACCGGGCCAGGAGCGACTCGGGCGGAGTTAGTTTTGCAATTTCTGCCCCCTTTGATTGCGGCTATCCTAGCCCCCGCTTATGCCATCAGCCAAGAGTTAGACTGGAGTCCCTGGCAATTGGGATTAGCCGCTCTGCTGGCCTTAGATTTGCTGGGAGGGGTTCTCACCAATGCCACCGCCACGGCCAAGCGTTGGTATCATCGACCGGGACAGGGGTTTGCGGAGCATTTTAGGTTTGTGTTAGTCCATTTGCTGCATATCGCCGCTGTGGCTTGGCTATTCCGGGGCGGGGATGGGCTGTTTTTCCTCGGGGTGTCGGGATATTTGATGGTTGGGGCGATCGCCATCTTACGCGCCCCATTGTATCTTCAACGTCCGATTGCTCTGGGATTGTATGGATTAGTCTTGTTGGGCGATCGCTATCTCTTCGCCCCCACGGAAGGGTTAGAGTGGTTTTTAGGGTTTTTCTTCCTCAAGCTTTTTGTCAGTCACCTTGTGTTTGAGGAATCCCATCCAACCACTAGGCGAGAGTCTCGCTAAAGTTCGGCCCAAAACGCAAAATCGTCTCTGATGTCTTAACCCCTAACCCAGCCAACGAAATGCTCGTTCAAGGTTCTCGACGGCATCATTCTCAATCAGAGCTCCATGAGCAAGGATAATCCGCTGAGGACTCCAATCTAAGAGTCGCTGGCGTTGCTGTCGTAGCTGGGGTTTGTTCCTCAAAAAAGTTAATCGTAAATCCAGGGGAGCCTTGCCATGAGGGGCTAAATTTCCGGCTAGTTTTAGGGGAATTCGCAGCCCAAGGGGAACCCGGTTTGGCTCAAAGTTCTCTATCAAATCCGTCACAATCAGCGTTTGACTTGGTCGGTGAAAGAAGATGACTTCTTCCATGAACTGCCCCCGAAAATGACACTGTTCAATCTCATCCTCCCAAGGTGCTGGTTCTGACTCCCGTAACTGGGCATCTACCTGAATCGAAATCCCATGCCGTGCTGCTCGTTCTGTGACTCCATCTGCTACCCAAGTCAAAGAATTTGGATACTTGTCCCTCCAATTGGGAAGATGAACATAATGCAGTTTATTAGGGGCAATCAAATAGGTCACGGGGCCAAGCTTTCCCAGTTCTGCTTGTAACCCTGGTGTGAGGACTGTGGGGGAGTGACACCAAAGCTGGCCCGTTTTGAGGCGAATGACGGTCATGCGAGTTGGAAAGGGGAACTTGACTCCCAAAAGGGACATTTTGACCACGGGACCATCGACAATCCAAAGATTCTCCGATAGAGGTTTGAGCGTATTGAATGGCTCGTAGAGGGCTATTTGACGCCACTTACCAATCATATTGGATTAAAACTGACCGGCTAAAGCACCGACGCAACGCTCACAGAGGCTGGGATGCTCTTCCGACTCCCCGATGTGAGTCGAGTAGTTCCAGCAGCGTTCGCACTTGTCGCCGTCAGCACTGACGATGCCAATTCCCAGGCCCTCGCTTTGGCTGGCGTAGGTCACTCCGTCGAGAGCCTCAGGGGAGTCGAGTAGTTCAACTTGAGAGCAGATAAACAGATAACGCAACTCATCGACACCATTACCGACGCTGCCCTCGACTACAGGAGCGGTGGTTTCCTCGGCCATAGCGGGGAGTTCTGGGGGAGTTGCGGGGTCGACCTCATCCACCGGGGCGATCGCCCCTTTATCGCTGACCTGCTGCACGGCGTTGGGGGGCAGTTCGACATCGGTTCCCAAGACTTTTAACTTGAGGTCATTGGCTCGTCCGGCGAGTTTCTGGCGATCGCTGGCATACAAGACATTACGATAGCCAAAGCGCAAGGAATAGCCAAAGCCGATCGCCGTAAAGAACTCGGGTAACAACAAGAGACGATTCACCGCCGCTAACAGACTCGACGAGAGATAGGCCACCCCTACCAGAGCCAATAGCAACGCCAGATTGCGCAGAGCCAAACGGTTATTACGATAGACATCCACCAAATACCCCGGTGCATCGACAATAAAGTCCATGACATCGTGGACATCCAGATTTTCCCAATCGGGCAGGGCTAACCCCGAAGGGCGCGATCGCTCTAAACTCGTATTCCCAGAGGCTTCGACGGCGGCGGCTTCCTCTGAAGTCTTAGCCTGAACTGGCTCAGAACCGGTCTCAGGGGCTGACTCAATGGCTGACTCGGGGGTTTCCGTCTTCACATCTGAAGGAGCCTCCATCGAAGTGGCTGTAGCCGCCGTCATCGCCACCGCCAACTCAGGATTCATGGCCGCGAGTTGTTCGCGCTGAGTCTCATCCGCCACAAACAACTTTAGTTTCGCCTCCAACGACGAGCCAATTTTCTTATCCGCCCGTGCTTTCTCCATCACCTTGTTCACTTCGGCGCGGTAGAAGCGAAGCTGTTGCCAGCGTTGGGCTAACTCCGGGTGGCGCCAGTTCTCATCTAGCTGAACCCAACCGGCTGCAAACACGGAGTTCTCAGCCGTCTCATAGGGGAGATTCTGCCAGATATCTTCAGCCATGTGACAGAGTACCGGGGCGATCGCCCGAGCCAAATTCTCCACCACAATCGCCAACACCGTCTGACAACTGCGACGACGGTGGGCATCCTCAGCACTGATATAGAGCCGATCTTTGGCGATATCCAAATAGAAATTGGACAAATCCACCACACAGAAATTCTGAATGGTTTGGAAGAAACGGAAGAACTGATAACTCTCAAACGCTTCCGTCACCTCATCCATCACCTCAATGGTGCGATGGAGCATATACTGATCTAACTCCGGTAAATCCCCATAGGCCACCGCATCCGTATCCGGGTTGAAATCATGAAGATTTCCCAACAAAAAGCGAGCCGTGTTACGAATCTTGCGATACACATCCGAGGTTTGCCGCAGAATCGTGCCACCAAGCGGCACATCTCCCGAATAGTCCACCGAAGACACCCAGAGGCGCAACACATCGGCCCCATAGGCCGGTTGTTGCTTCTTATTGTTGCCCCCATTGATGACTACCGCTGGGTCCACCACATTGCCCAGAGACTTACTCATCTTATGGCCCTTCTCATCCAAGACGAAGCCATGAGTTAACACGGTTTTATAAGGAGCTTGCCCCTGAGTCGCTACACTGGTGAGCAAACTGGACTGGAACCAACCGCGATGTTGGTCTGAACCCTCCAAATACAGGTCTACGGGATAGCCTAAACCGCGCTGTTTCGCCACCGCCGCCCAGGAGGAACCGGAGTCAAACCAGACATCCATGGTGTCGCTTCCCTTGATGTAAGTGCGACCATTGTTGCGGTAAGACTCGGGCAATAACTCCTCGACAGACAATTCCCACCAAGCATCGGAGCCTTTTTCAGCCACAATATCCCGCACATGATTGACGGTTTCTTCGGTCAATAGCGGTTCATTGGTTTCCTCGTCATAGAAGACGGGAATGGGGACCCCCCAACTGCGTTGACGAGAAATACACCAATCGGAGCGTTCCCCTACCATGGCGGTGATGCGGTTCTCCCCTTGGCTGGGAATCCAACGCACCTGACGAATCGACGCTAAGGCCGCCTCTCGGAAGCCTTCGACGGAAGCAAACCATTGTTCGGTGGCCCGGAAAATGGTGGGTTTCTTGGTGCGCCAGTCGTAGGGATATTTATGTTGATAGGGTTCCTGTTTGAGCAGGGAGTGAGCCTCGGCTAAGGCTTCGCTGATTTTCTCGTTGGCATCTTTGAGGACATTTAAGCCAGCAAAGGGTCCCGCATCTTTGGTGAAGACCCCTTTGGCGTTGACGGGAGAAAAAATCGGCAGGTTGTAGCGCAACCCCACCTGATAGTCTTCTAACCCATGGCCGGGGGCGGTATGGACTAAGCCGGTCCCGGATTCGGTCGTAACGTAATCACCACCAATCACCACGGGACTAGTCCGGTCAAAGAGGGGATGGCGATAGTGACATTGCTCTAATTCTGCCCCTTTAAGGCGCTCTAAGACCTTCAATTCGCCGCCAAAGGTCTGCGAAAGTCGTTCGACGGCCTCGGCTGCCACAATCAAGAATTTACCGGCTGCGGCTTCAAACTCGACGGGGGCTTCGACGATGGCGTAGGTCAACTCGGGGTTGACGCTCACGGCTAAGTTGGCGGGAATGGTCCAGGGGGTGGTGGTCCAGATGGCCAGCCACAGATGGGGCAGATAGTCGGCGAGACGATCGTTTAGACTCTCGTTGAGTTTTGTGACTTGGAAGGCGGCGTAGAGACTCGGCGAGGTGTGACCTTCGGGATATTCCAGTTCGGCTTCAGCGAGGGCGGTGCGAGAACTGGGACTCCAATGGACGGGTTTACGACCGCGATAGATATAGCCTTTGAGGGCCATGTCTCCGAAGACGCTAATTTGAGCGGCTTCGTACTCGGGGTTTAGGGTCAGATAGGGGTCGTCCCAGTCTCCCCAGACGCCGTAGCGTTTGAAGCTGTCTCGTTGTTCTTGGACTACCTGATGGGCAAATTCTTTGGCTTTGAAGCGCAGGGCCAGGGGGGTCAGTTGCCGCCGTTCTTCGGATTTGAGGCTTTGCAGAACTTTCAGTTCAATGGGTAAGCCGTGACAGTCCCAACCGGGGATATAGCGAACTTTGCGCCCTTGCAGCAGCTGATAGCGGTTGATGATGTCTTTGAGAATTTTGTTGAGGGCGTGACCAATGTGCAGTGACCCATTGGCGTAGGGAGGACCGTCATGGAGAATGAATGGGTCTCCAGGATTGCTTTGGGAGAGTTTCTGATAGATCTTCTGGTCGTCCCAGAAAGTTTGCAACTCGGGTTCACGCACCACGGCGTTGGCGCGCATGGAGAACTCGGTTTGCGGGAGGTTAACGGTTTCCTTATATCGCTTTTCTTCGGTCACGGCTGGCTACCCAGAGACGAAAGAGCAAGTTATCAAGGGTCGGGCGATCGCCGCGTTGGGACGCTGCACGCCGTCTTGACAACGGTGAGATGATTTGTAATTTTTTATTACAAATTTATGACAAACACTTGACAAATCGTGAGACAATGGTAGGTAGAACAACGCTCCCAGAGTTGACGATTCTGTCAATGCCCCATTGTAGTCGAAGAGGAGTTCAATGGGAACGCTCAAGCTTGGGTCAAACCGAGTCAGGAGTCTTGATCAGATGCAGTGAGCTGGTGACCTTGGACGGCGATCGCGCTACCCAACCGAGGAGTTTTGAGGTAGCTTGAAAAACGAAAGCAATTCTACGCCGCGCGTTCTGACCTGTGCCGCGTCAGGTCTCTTACTACTGTAACGTTCCCCACAATGCAACCGACTGACCCTTCCAAATTTACCGATCAAGCCTGGGATGCCATTGTCGCCTCTCAAGACGTGGCGCGACGCTATCGCAACCAAAACTTAGAAGTCGAACATGTGCTTCTGGCTCTGCTCGAAACGGTAGAACCCTCCCATCAAATTCTACAGAAGGCCGGGATTGATCCAGCGGCCTTAGCCGGGAAGCTCGATACCTTCGCCAAGCAACATCCTCGCCTCGGTGGAGTCGAACAACTCTATCTCGGCCGTCACCTCGATGTGATGTTAGACAAGGCTGAAATTGCTCGACAAAACTTTGAAGATAGCCATGTTGGCATTGAGCATCTGCTGTTAGGCTTTGCTGAGGACGATCGCATCGGTGGCAAAACCCTACATATTCTACAGTCAGATCAATCCAAAATTGCCGCTGCTATCAAAACCTTCCGCGCCCAAGCCGCCAAAAGCAAGGAACTCAGCGCTGGGGCCTCGTCTAATGATGAGCAGAATGACGATGTTTTAGAGCGTTATGGCCGGGATCTGACTGAACAGGCCCGAGGCGGGAAACTCGATCCGGTGATTGGCCGGGATGAGGAGATTCGCCAACTGATTCAGGTGTTATCCCGTCGTCGCAAGAATAACCCCGTTTTGATTGGGGAACCGGGAGTGGGCAAAACGGCGATCGCCGAAGCCCTGGCCCAGCGTATTGTCAATGGCGATGTGCCAGAATCTCTAAAAAACCGCCGTCTGATTTCCCTGGATATGGGCAGTTTAATCGCCGGGGCCAAGTTCCGGGGTGAGTTTGAGGAACGGTTGCGTTCCGTCATTCGGGAAGTGACTCATTCTGACGGCCAAGTGGTGCTGTTTATCGACGAACTGCATACGGTGATTGGGGCCGGTGGGGGTAGTAGCCAGGGAACGATGGATGCGGGCAATCTCCTCAAACCCATGTTAGGCCGAGGTGAGTTGCGTTGTATCGGCGCGACCACCCTGGAGGAATATCGCAAGCATATCGAAAAAGATAAAGCCCTGGAACGGCGCTTCCAGCAGGTCTTTGTGGGGCAACCTGACGTTGAAGCCACAATTTCGATTTTGCGGGGCTTGAAGGAGCGTTATGAGGTGCATCATGGCGTAACCATCACGGACTCCTCCCTGGTGGCAGCGGCGACGCTCTCCAATCGCTATGTGACGGATCGCTTTCTCCCGGATAAGGCGATCGATTTGGTGGATGAGGCGGCGGCCAAGTTAAAAATGGAGATTACCTCGAAACCGACGGAGTTAGAGGATGTCGATCGCCGTTTGATGCAGTTAGAGATGGAGAAACTCTCCCTCGAAGGAGAGGAACAACGGGCAGCCCGAGGTACGTATTACTCGGCTCAAGAACGGCTCAGCCGCATTGAGGAAGAGATGAACGACCTCAAACAAAAACAGGGGGTGTTGAGTTCTCAATGGCAAACGGAAAAACAGTTGCTTGATGATATCAACGCCCTCAAGGAAGAGGAAGAACAATTACGGCTCAAGATTGAACAGGCTGAGCGTAATTATGACCTCAATACTGCCGCTCAGTTGAAATATGGGCGTTTGGAGAAGTTGCAACGGCGGGCGGAACAGAAGGAAGCCCAGTTGTTGAAGTTGCAAACCGACGGGGTGGCCCTGTTGCGTGAACAAGTGACGGAAGCCGATATCGCCGAAATTGTCGCTAAATGGACGGGAATCCCGGTCAATCGCTTGTTGGAGACGGAGCGGCAAAAACTGCTGAAACTCGAAGAACAACTCCAACGTCGTGTGGTGGGCCAGTCGGAGGCGGTGTCGGCGGTGTCGGCGGCCATTCGTCGCGCTCGGGCGGGGATGAAGGACCCCTCTCGCCCCATTGGCTCGTTTCTGTTTATGGGGCCAACAGGGGTCGGGAAAACGGAATTAGCTCGGGCTTTGGCAGCGTCGTTGTTTGATGACCACGATGCCCTGGTGCGGATTGATATGTCCGAGTACATGGAAAAACATTCCGTGTCTCGCTTGGTAGGCGCACCTCCGGGATATGTGGGCTATGACGAAGGAGGACAACTCTCGGAAGCGGTACGGCGGATGCCCTACTGTGTGCTGCTGTTTGATGAGGTGGAGAAGGCCCACCCCGATGTGTTTAACATTTTGTTGCAAGTCCTTGACGATGGGCGCATTACGGATTCTCAAGGACGAGCTATCAATTTCTGTAATACGGTCATCATTATGACCAGTAACATCGGCTCTCAATATATTTTAGAGGTTGCGGGGCGGGAGTCGGATTATGAGGAGATGCGATCGCGGGTCTATGAGGCGTTGCGATCGCAGTTCCGCCCCGAATTCCTCAACCGTGTTGATGACTTGACCATCTTCCATCCCCTCGGTAAAGGTCAGTTACGGGATATTGTCTCAATCCAAATTTTACGCATCGAGCAACTGCTCGCAGAACAGAAGATTCAGATTATCCTCTCTGAAACCGCCAAAGATTACATCGCCGATGTCGGCTACGACCCGGTTTATGGAGCGCGACCGCTCAAACGAGCCATCCAACGGGAGTTAGAAAACCCCATCGCCACCAAATTACTGGAGTTAGAGTTTGCTGCGGGCGATACTATTTATGTCGATTGCAGCGAGGATGGAAACAGTCTTCAATTTACGAAGACTAAGCCTAAAGCCCAGCCTAAACCTCAACCTCAGGGCAATTCTGCTCCCAAAACACCCCCAACTCCCACCGCTGAACCAAAACCCGAGGGAAAATCGGTTTCTAAACCTGAGAGTGAGCCGAAGGTAAAGCGCGAGTCAGAAACCGACACGACGTCAGAGAATTCCTCGGAGTCAGAGGCGAACTCGAAACCGACGTCTTCTAGTGAGGATGCTGATGTTGTATCGGTCAGTGCTACGGTTGTTGACCCGATGGAGATCAATCGTGGCCGGCCTGTTCAATCTGATGGCTTCCCCTGGGAATGAATGTTGTCCACTCCAACGGGTTTTTAAACCCGGTTGGCGCGACATAGCCATTCATCAGGGACATCCCTCTCAGATTCAACTGAGCGATTAAATTTGGCGGTAATGATAGCCAACCATTAAAACCTGTATCCACAATCGCATTTTTTATGTAAGTTTTGCCATCAGCGCCATAGACTGATAGGGGAATAATCGGTTCAAAATCCCTATTAACGATTCCAGTAATCATCAAGTTCTCTTGGTTTGTCCACCGAAGCGACGGACATAGCCCGAACCGATGCGCACAATCCAGATTTGAGCATCAGGGTGAGTGGCTTCAAGGCGATCGCAGGCAGCAATTTCACTAGCATCGACTTCAAAATCTCCAGTTTCTAAATCAATCGCCACAATCTTGCCCTCATTACCTACCTCTACTTGTGGGCGAACGTTAGATTCATAAAGTTCATCCCCAAGACGAGCAAATTCCTCTTTACTATAGCGAGGTTGTTTAGGGGTCATCGCTTTAACGTTTCTAACCAGGCTTCAACTGATTCAGTTTATCATCTCAAGCTACGAGGGTTTTGATGGATGGTAATCGTATCTGAGAAACCGGGTATTATGGCAAAATTTATGTGAGAATACAGAAACTCTGACAGAAGGTTTCTGAGTCTAGGGGATAGGGTATCCGCAAGGGTGGGCGATCGCTTCTCACTGTGGCTCCTGTTGCTGGCATTGATGGCCGGGATGTGTTATCTTGAAAGCAAGAAAACTAGGATTAAGTCGGTAAACATCACTCGCTAGACTCCACCGGCTGGGCTTCCATCAACCCCCCAGTTGGACTTCTTCCATAAAATTCAGGCTTTTGTAAAAGCCAACTATGATATTCACTTCATTCATAGAAACGCAGGGTTTTAAGTAAAAATGATAGAAAATGCAATTTTAAACAATGTTGAAAAACTCCCAGAATCTGTAAAACAGTCAGTTTTGGACTATACGGATTTTTTGGTGAACCGATATGCCGCAGACCCGGCTTCAACCTCCAAAGCACCCCAGCGAGGCGGACTAGGGATTTGGCAGGGTCAAATCTGGATGTCTGATGATTTTGATGAACCTCTGGAAGATTTCAAAGATTATATGTAACGATGAATTGCCTACTGGATACCCATACTTTACTGTGGTACTTGCAAAACAGTAAAAATTTAAGTGATAGAACCACCGAAATTCTGGAAGATGTAAATCATAATCTCTCGTTAAGTATTACCAGTTTATGGGAAATTTCAATTAAACTGGGTTTGGGAAAACTGAGATTACAGAAATCCTTCTCTGAATTAGAGGACGTGCTACAAGACCCGGTTTCTGAGTCTCAGGCGATATGTTATCCGCAATTACAGGGCGATCGCTCCCTCGGCGGCTAAGATTTAAGCAGATGTAGGCTCTGTCACCCCCTGCCAAAAATGATGAGAATAACCCAAATCTCTAAGCTGAGATAGAGAGAGGTGATGGCGCGTTTCAGAGAGTAGCGGTATTTGGCAAAAAGTGGTGTTGTATTTTCCCGATAACGCCCCTGCTTTTTGGCTCAATGGCATCGTTGTCATTCACAGGTATTGGAGTTAAAATCGGAACAAGCTCACTCAGTAAACTCATGTCAGAACATACCCTAATTCTATCCGAACAAACGTATCAAGCCCTCCTCGAAGTCGCCCAAAAACAAGGGGTAACTCCCGAACGTTGGATTTTATCTCAACTTGAACAAGCGGAACCTGAATCGGAACCGTTATCTGAAAAAATTGGAGATTTAATTGGGGCGGTCGATAGTCAAATGGAACCTCATCATCAAGTTCAGTCAACCGATTTTGGTGAACAGATTGCTAGAAAACTATCTAAACAAGGACTGCAACGACCATGATGTTAGTGGACACTGGGCCGCTCATTGCTCTGATTGATAAAGGCCAGGGAGACACCCATGTTAAATGTGTTCAAACTTATCAAACGCTAACAGGTTCTATGTTAACAACATGGCCTTGTTTTACTGAGGCGATGTACTTCTTGTCAGAATTACGAGGTTGGTCAGCTCAGACTATTCTATGGGAGTTCATCAATAGAAAAGCCTTGTATCTTCATACCGCTAATGAGGCAGAATGTCAACGCATGAAAGTTTTGATGGAAAAATATAAAGATATACCTATGGATTTAGCCGATGCTTCTCTGGTTGCTGTGGCAGAACGTGAAAAAATTAAGCGAATCTTCACATTAGATGGTGATTTTTATGTTTATCGACTCTATGATTTTGAAGATAAATTCACTCCCATTCCCAAGTCTTCTCGGATTTATTTGCGGCTAATTTGGCTTGATACGGAGTATCATATTGCCCGTAGACAATACCACGATCGATAATCTGCCATTTTCCAGTAAAAGGATTTTTTTGAAAATCAAAACCGCCACAACTTAGATGATTTACATTAAATCTGCGCTCTTCCGTCGTTAGGTAAAATGGGGATCGGGATTCAATTTCCTGTATCTTTCCAATATAAACCTTAAGCATTTCCCAAGTCGAACCATCACGATCCACCCATCGTGGGTTACACCCTTCAGCAGTGAAATCATCGGTTGGATCGTCGGGCGCGATGTAATTTACCTCGGCATTAAAGTCCCAATAGCCTCCATCAGAACCGTAATTATTTAAAACAAAAGTTTTTAATTGAGAGGTATATTTTTGACTTTTTTGCCTCCTATTCTGTTTCTCTAACTCTTTTTTTTGTTCTCTTTGGCGAATCGTGTATTGACGAATCTGGTGTCTTAAATAGTAATATATTACGACCAATGAAATAACAAAAATTAAAAACCACACTGCTTTACTCCTTGTCTCAGTAATTTCCTTCACTGAACAAGTCGTCTAAGAAATTTTCAGCTAATTTATCTGTCTGAATCAGCACCTTATAACTTCTTCTCCGGCTCGTTCAGCATTCTGTTGTAACCGATACTCAATATCTGAGGTGTCTGACATACTTTATCTCTCCTTATTTTTATGAGTCCAATTCCCAAAAATTAATTTCAACTATACTTACCCAAATCATAGCGATTTTGAATTGCCGCAATAACACTCGCGTTGTTGTAGTAAGCTGTGCCATCAGGGGCGATATAATTGCCGTTGGAGTTAACCCGAAAACGAGTCCTTACAGTAGTGGCAGAGTTTCTAAAGTACAAATCATTGGATTTAGGACTTTTGTGAAAAACTTCGTATTGACCATTTTTACCGGTGATGTAGCCGACAACGGTTCGATCGCCAGAAGCAGAGTAAGTTTTCATACCGACCTTTTAGGTAAACCTCAAACGAGTGAATCTTAACTTAATCATCGTGAATGTTGCTAACACCCATCATAGTCTCAAATTATGCTTGATTGAGCAACCCAAAAAAAGTGAGACTTAGGGGGGCTTTCAACTCCAACTCAAACAACGAAATTGCGTCAAAAAGTAATGTCCTGTAGCTAAAAAGGTGAAAATGTGGAAAACTGTGGGGCTAAGACCAACAAAACTACAATTGAATTAAACGGCTATGGAGAGTCAGGAAGCGTAGAAGTCAACCGATCGCCTGCTTCTAACAACTACGGGAAAACACTTAGATACCCTGCAACGCGCTATCTTAGAGGGAGCCTGGCAAGGGAAAGGATATCGGCGCTTCACATCAAACTCCCCTTCTCCTGTTTTGGGAGAAGGGGAGCCGGGGAATGAGGGGAATCCGCGCCGAAATGTACCCCACCCAGTATTAGGCTGACTGACGGTTTTTCCTCACGGAAGTCAGACCCACTATCCCCAGTACCAAAAGCGCGATCGCACTGGTGGGTTCGGGGACGCTTTGCGAGTTATCATCGCTGGGCGGATTGTAATTTGATAAATCAAGATACGACTCCTAGCTGTAATATGATGCGCATCCCTCAATAACCAACTTGGTTTCCAAATTTCCTATTATTCAGATTATGGTTGGAGGTTATCCTTAGCTCTAAACTCCAATTACTGAGTTAATAATTGTTTAATGCACGTGAAACTGCTTGTTCTAGTTTTTCACACTCATCAATCAATTTCAAAACAGTTCTCCCAAAATATTGAACATCTATTAAACTAATCTCAGCATTGTGCATAATTGAGAAATGATGTTGGTCTCCGATTTCCTCAATTGCCCAAAAGCCAATTTTAAAAGTTGAGTTTTGGGAAAGAAGAAGTGTGGATAGCCAACCTGGAATACTATCTTTTTCTCTAAACTTTACGCCACTAGGACAAGAAAACTCTAAGGTCGTGTCATAGCGGACAATAAAAACTGTTTGAGTTGTTCCAGACTCTGTTGTAAACTTAAGAATGGTTCTTCTATCATTGAGATCGCTAATCTTCCATCCTAAATTGTTGCAGTAATTACGAATTGTTGATTGATAGTTACTACCCGAAAATAAATCGAGATTGATAGCCATAGCTTTACCTAATCTTTCTTCATATACAAGCCCAGTATACAAAGTTTTTCATTCCAGAACACGCAAACTTTATACTGAACAATCCAGTTACTATTGTTATAATTATCCCAGTATTTGCCAACCCCCAAAAAGTGAGACTTAGGGGGGCTTTCAACTCCAACACCCAAAATAAAATTGTGACAAAAAGTAATGTCCTGTAGCTAAAAAGGTGAAAATGTGGCAAACTGGGGGCTAACATCAACAAAACTACAATCTAATTGGACAGCTATGGAGATTCAGGAAGCCTTGCAGTGGACCGATCGCCTGCTTCTAAAAACTACGGGAAAACACTTAGATACCCTGCAACGCGCTATCTTAGAGGGAGCCTGGCAAGGGAAAGGATATAAGGAAATCGCCAAAGAATACCACTGTACAAACGATCACGTTAGGAAATCAGCGTCCGACTTATGGAAACTCCTCTCAGAACTACTCGAAGAAGACGTAAAAAAGAAAAATGTCCGATCGCTCATTGAAAACCGCATATTCTCTTATTACGAAGAGTCAGTACATATAGGCGATAACATAAATAATGTCTGTAACGACTTATACAACGAGCCAAAAATCTCAACTAACCCATCCACCAGTAACAGCGAATCCGATACCACACCCCGCCATAATCTCAGCCAAGCTCCCGAATACGATCGCCTCCACACCCGTCACGACGAACTCACCACCCTCAAAAAGTGGATATTCGAGGAACATAGCCGCATTATCACCCTCACCGGATTATCAGGAATTGGCAAAACCGCCCTCGCTCGACAACTTGTCGAACACATAAAAGACCACTTTACCCATATCCTCTGGTGCAACCATCGTAAGTTCCCCAACCTAGAAACCCTAAAAAACCACATCTGCCAGTTTTTCGCCGCAACCTCCACCCCGAACACATCGCTCCTAGACCATCTCAGACTTCACCGTTGCTTGCTCATCCTAGACAACCTGCAAGAGACTCTAACCCCCGGTGAATTTGTCGGAACCTACCGTCGAGACTATCAAGGCTATGGCCAACTCCTCCGTGAACTCGGCACCTGCTCTCACCAAAGTTGTATTCTGCTCCTGAGTTGGGAACATCCTCTCGAAATCGCCGCCTTAGAAAGCGAAACCCGCTACTGTAAAACCCTTCCCGTTCAAGGGTTTCCTCAACTCGCCAGTCAAATCCTCCGCGATCGCCAACTCAAAGACCCCAAAACCTGGCCCAAACTGACTCAGCTTTATAACAACAATCCCTTGTGGCTCAACCTAACCGCTTCCACAATTCTCGACTTATTCAACGGTAGCGTTGAACAATTCCTCTCCTATCCCACTCTCTTCTTAGGAGACCTAGAAACCGTCCTCACGCTCCACTACCAACGCCTTGGGAACGCCGAAAAAACCCTACTGCACTGGTTAGCCAACCAAGACTCCCCCGCCAACCTCAACCCCAAACCCGCCAATCTCCTCTCAGATCGAGAATTTCTCAAAGCCATCCAATCTCTCAAACGACGCAGTTTATTAGAACCCTCATCCCAGTGTAATCTCCAGCTAAGCCTACAACCCGTCATTCGACAATACATCCGCAACTTGGCTGAATCGAGTCCTTAGAATTAGTGCATCCGCGAAGCATTCCGGCGCCTTTCACCGCATAGGCTAAACCCATCCGTGAAACAACGCCGGAACACCCCTCACCCCAAAATATCAGGGTTGGCGACTACTCCCCAGTCACCGACAAACCCTCCACCCAGATGCGAGGACAAACCCCACCAGGCGTTACCTCCGCCTCGGGTTCGACATAAATAATAGACTTGAGAACCTCGCGGATATCACCCGCCACCGTCGCCGAATCCACACTCACCTTTTCACCCTTATTCACTAACCAGCCATCAAAGGGAAGAGAGAATGACCCTTGCAACGCATTCACCCCAGCGTGTAACGCACTCAAATCATCAATAAAGACCACATTTTCCTCCGTCTCCAACGAATACGTCTGCTCCGGTTGTGACGCGGCAAAAATATGATAAAAGTCAGGACTAATCGTGACCTTCGCACCCATATTCGCATGGCCCGTCGGTTGGGTATTCATGCGTTTTGCAGTTCCCGCACTGTGCAAGAATCCCGTCAAAACACCCGCTTCAATCAAGGGAACCCGGCGCGTCGGCGTTCCTTCCCCATCGAAGTAACTCGACGTCGGATTATCCGCGTGTAGAGCATCATTAAACACCGACAGCAGCGGCGACGCCACCTGAGTTCCCAGGGAATCAGGGGTTGACAAACTGCGCTTGTCGAGAATGCTTTGCGCGTTGTAGAGATTCGAGAAGGCGTTAATCAGACTCAAAAAGGCTTCCGGGGAGAACACCACCCGATATTTGCCCGTTTTAACTTTCTCATAGTTCAAGTGAGAAATGGTCTTCTCGGCGGCTTCTTTTAAGCAGCCCTCAAAATCGAGGTGATCGACCCCAACATCGACCTTATAAGCCCCCGCAGAACGGGGTTTCTTGCCCTCTTGTTCCGTTTTGCTGTAGAGGTACACGGAGGCCACTGAATGAGCTTCATGACGCTGTGCGCCCTCGCTATTGAGGTAAAAACGAGACAGATCCCGTTGTGCCAGACCATTATAAGGAACACTGGCGATCGCCGGATGAGCATCGAGTAACTGTTTCTCCAAATCCACCAACCGCTCAATCAGTTGCGTCACCTCCGTCGGCGGAACCTGAACCGTCTTCAGGTTCTCGATGGGTTTCGTCGCTTCAGGGCTAAAATCAGGAACATGGTCTTTTGCGCCAAACTCACTGGCTTCAGCCGCCGTTTTCAACGCCAACTCTAACCCCTTCGCATCGCTGTCTGTCGTAGACGCAATCCCCACGGTGTTGTTCTGATTCCAGACGCGCACCGTTACACTAGAACGATTCGAGGCTTTCACCTGTTTCGGTTCACCGCGATCGACTTGAACGCTGGTTTCATCGACACTCGAACCCGAAATGTCGTATTTACGAATACCAATCTGCTTGGCGATATCTTGGACTTGATTGGCAAGAACTTGAATGTCTGTCATACAGGGTTTAAATTGAATCAATGAATGGGTTTAAATGAGCAAGAATGAGGGAAGACTGGGATAAGATAATATCCCAAATCTCTAGCCCTCAAACAACAACGAATCAAGATGAATCAGGAGGTCAGGAAACGACACTAATCTCAGAGAATCACCTCGTTCTAAGGTTTGGTATTCCCGATAGCGTCCGTTTTCAGGATGACGATAGCATTCGAGTTGATGAGTCAAAGCATTGATGAGCCAAACCTCGGGAATTGAAGCCGCCGCATAGCGAGGCAGTTTTTCACTGCGATCGCTCTCCAAACTACTCTCCGCCACTTCAATCACTAAATAGACATCAGCGGCTTGGGGAAGTCCAGAAAAATACTGATCCTCCCGAGGTTTCAACAGACTGACATCCGGTTCAGGTTCCGATAAATCGTTCAGAACAATCGGATTTTGAACATTAATTATGCTCATATCTGACCCCAATTGCCTGATGAGGTAGTTGGAAATCCTGGTGACATAAGCCGCATGTCGTCTACCAATTGGACTCATCTTGTAGATGTCTCCATCAATCAACTCTAGCCGTTCATCAGGGTTAAGAATCCCCAACTCAGCCATCTTGTGATAGTCCTCGACAGTGAACTTCCAGGTTGTCAATCCCATGACTGAACCTCCTTAATCCGAGTCTCAACGAGAGTCTTAACGACCGCCGACAGTGATGGAATCCACTTTAATGTGAGGTTGTCCCACGGTGACATAAACACTGCCACTAATAGAACCACAGAACCCCGGCGCGAGTTCCACATCCTTAGAACACATGGAAATTTTATTCATAATTTCCGTCGCTTCACCGATGAGAATTGCCCCTTTCAAGGGTTTGGTGATTTTGCCATTTTCAATCAAATAGGCTTCATCAACCCCAAAGTTAAATTCTCCCGTGGGTCCAACACTGCCGCCGCCCATTTTCTTGCAGTAAATGCCCTTCTCAACGGATGCAAATAGCTCCTCAACCTCGTACTCCCCAGGGGCAATATAGGTATTGCGCATCCGCGAGGCAGCGGCGTGAGTATAGCCCTGACGGCGACCGCTTCCGGTGCGAGGATGTCCCGTGCGCATGGAACCCGCTCGGTCAGAAATGAAGTTTTTAAGGATGCCATTTTCAATCAACAAGGTGCGTTGAACTGGCATTCCTTCATCATCCATGTCGAGGGTTCCAAACTCTCCTTTCGAGAGTCCTTCATCCCAAGCCGTGAGATTTTCATGAGCGATTTTCTCACCCTTTTTATTTAAGAAAGGGGTCGTTTCTCGCTCAATTTGAGTGGTTTCGAGAAGATGTCCACAGGCTTCATGGAAAATCACGCCACCAAAGGAGTTGGCCATGATAATCGGATATTGCCCCGACTCCACATAATCCGCGTAAAGCATGGTTCCGGCGGCTTCGGAGACTTCCTCAGCGGTGCGATCGTAGTTCCAATCGCGCAGGAAAGTGGGGTTACTACTATCGCCAATCCGTTGACTGATGGAAGAGCGGTTCTCGCCATCGGCACAGAGGAGACTATAGCCGACGGATTGCGTCAAGCGAATATCGCGGGCAAAGACACCATCGCTGGCGGCCACGAGAACTTCTTGCCAATCGCGGAAATAGGCGGCGCGACGGGATTGGACGTGTTTGGCTTTCTGGTTCAAGCAGTCATTCGCCGCCAGCAACACATCGCTCATTTCCCGCATGGAACTACAGTCAGCCAACCAGCCTTCTTTATGGTTGATTTTGGCGTAGTCGCGAGTGATTTCTAGGTTGATGTCGGGGATGTAGGCGTTGCTTCCGGGGAGGGAGAGTCCCATGATGGCCAATCCTTTCTCTAATGCGGCTTTCAAGCCGTCAAAGGAGAGGTCATTGGTACTGACGTAACAGTCGGCTTTGCCGCGAAAGACACGCACCCCAGCGCCGGTGGAGAGACGAGGGGAGATGCTGGTGATGGCATCGTCTTCGGCTAGACAGCTAATGTAGTTGGTGCGTTCGAGGAAAAATTCGATAAAATCGGCTCCAGCCGCGCGGCCTAAGCCGAGGAGGGTGGCGAGGGGTGCGCGCCAGGTGTCATCGAAGCGATCGCTCGGATTGTGGGGTTTAACGGTGGGGAGTCCTTTAGTCAGTAATGCAGTCGGAGGCATATATAACAGTTTCTAAGAGTATTGCTTAATTTATTGTAACGTTTCTTTTAAGCAGAGAACCCACCCCGCCCTAACGGGCACCCCTCCCTGGAGGGGATGATTAAGAGGGAATACGGCTGCGTCTCTCCCCTCCAGGGAGGGGTTAGGGG
>LSZA01000011.1 GCA_001637315.1 Phormidium willei BDU 130791
GGTTTTGCCCTGTTCTATCTACGAGGAATTGCACCGGAATCTGTGAAGACGTCGGACATTTATCGCGGCGCAACTCAGTTTGTGTTACTGCAAGTTTTGGTGTTAATGGCGATTATTCGCTTCCCCGCAATTGTGACTTGGCTTCCTTCGTTGGCTCAGTCTAATGGGGTGGTAAATTAGACTGAATGGGGTTATCTTTAAGGTTTGGTATTCAACTAAATTGAATCGAATTGAATTGAATTTAGACTTGGTTTATTGGAGATGAGAATGGGCCACAACTTCTGGCTTGGCTGATGTTTTGGGATAGGAAAGTTTTATTTGCCAAGGGTTTTCTTCGGTAAAGGGAGAGGGTTTATCTTGCCAAACTTCTCCTTGTTCGTAAGCTCGAATTAGCGATCGCCGCACTTCGAGAGGCGGAACGTTTGAGGGGATGGAGTAGCGCGATCGCATCCGATCTGTATAATAATCACTATGGCGACCGAGCCTGAGAATAAAGTTAAACACCTCAGGAATGGCGGTTTCGCCAAATTCTTCTAGGAATGTCTGATAGGCGTCAATCGCGGCATTGGCGTAGGCGTAGGCTAACCTATTATTGAGGGTTTGACTACAGGAGACGAGACAGCGATCGCGACGATAGTCTAATGGAGCAAATTCTTCGCCCCAAAGTTGAACCGCCCAAGGAAATTCACGAGACAGACTGCGACGATCAATGACACTGGCAAGGATGCTATTAACGGTAACCACAAAGCGAGCTTCTTCGGCTTCGGCGAGGCGACGAACATCAAGGGCGTTACAAATAATCATGGTAGGTAGGAGTCACAGTAACAGTGTTAATGTCAAACGTTAATGTCAAACAAGCCAATCGATAAATGATGAACGTAACAGGAGAGATGACCCTATCTTCAATCTTATGGCAGGCGAATCAGGACTTGGCTCAGGCTTGCCTGAATCATTCCTTTGTTCAGGGAATCGCAAAGGGCAATTTACCCCGTCAAACATTTAGCTATTATGTTGGGCAAGATGCCTTTTTCCTACAAGCCTTTGCTCGGGCCTATAGTGTTGCCGCTGCTAAATGCAGCAATTGGGAGACGTTTCAGGTGTTTCACCGACTCACTCAAGGGGTAATTGAGGAACTGAATCTACATCGAAGTTATAGCCAAGAGTGGGATGTGGATATTACAACAGTTGAGGCCGGTTCAGCAACACGGCGGTATACGGATTTTCTGCTGGCGACGGCTTGGCAAGCCGATGTGGCAACCATTGCAGCGGCGATGTCCCCCTGTATGCGACTCTATCTGTTTCTAGGACGAGAATTAGCCAAAAATGGCATTCCTGACCATGAATATGCAGATTGGATCTGTACCTATGGTAGCGATGAGTTTGAGCCGTTGGCAAGACAGCTTGAGGAGGTGGTGGATCATGAGGGATGCGATCGCCCTCAACTCCGGCAAACCTATCGTTATGCGATGCAATGTGAACTGGACTTTTTTGAGGCAGCCTGGAGCCAATTTATCTAGGTGTTTTGTTTATGTGTTTTGTTGAGGTATTTTGCCTAAGCCAAAACATTGACCTTATTTCACCCATCTCTCAGGTTGCGGTGCTATATAAGGTATAGCTTATTGTATATTTTTGTTGTCAATTGAGGAGTTACGGCTATGGTCTTAACGATTGTTACAGAAGATGGATTTGATTTCGGTATTGCCACTCAAGGGAATGACCGTATCATTATGAGCCAGTTGCCGCCTGATGAACTGGCTCAGTTGGGTAATTCTGCCTTTCCCGATGCGATCGCCCTACTTGGGGGGGATGATGTGGCCCGCAATGATGATGAGGGACGCATTATCTTCGGCAATGCCGGGAATGATAGCATCGTTGGCGGAGCGGGCAATGATACTCTGGCGGCGGGCCGTGATAATGACGTTCTCGATGGGGGGTCCGGGAATAATATCCTCTTTGGCAATTTAGGGGAGGATACCGTCACCGGTGGCTCTGGGAATGATAGCCTGTTTGGCGGCCAGGGCGATGATGTTCTGATTGGTGGGCCGGGAAATGATCTGTTGTCGGGCGATCGCGGTCGGGATACGCTCACCGGCGGCGATGGGATAGACCACTTTAGCTTGGCCGTGTCGGCGGAGATTGGCGAGGATGTGATTGTTGATTTCCAAGATGGTGTTGATAAACTGCGACTGGCCCCTGGCGTAACGGTCGATGATCTGCAAATTGCATCATCGGGGGCCAATACAGAGATTCGCCGCGAGGGAGACTTGATCGCTGTTCTCAACAATGTGGCCGCCTCTGCCATTAGTGCTGATGATTTTGTCGATGCCCAAGCCCCTGCACCGGGATCTGGGGATTCCTCCTCGCTTGATTTTACGCCATTAGACCTTCAGAGCGCTCTGGATTCGCTCAATAATTTAAATTCGTTGACCGATGGTTCTTTAGCGAATACCTTTACGACACCTGAGTTTGTCGATGCGGCTGAGGAGTTATTTGGCAATCTGAGTGTGTCGGATTTGGGGGTGATTGAATCGATTGTGGCCACACCGGAGTTTCAGACGCTGGCGAATGAGTTTTTCCAATTTGTCGTCGCGAATCCGGGCGCGTTTACGGGGGCGATCGATTTTGCAGCCTTGTCTCCCATCGCGGAGGCCTTGACGAGCGGTTCAGTGACGGATGGCGTGCTTGAGGATGTCTCAGATTTCTTGGGCGGCTTGTTATGAAACGAGCGATCGCGATGTATCGCGATCGAGAATAATTTCGAGAATAATTTTGTTGAGAAATACGGATACGCCGACGGTTTGACCGGGAATGGTCATCAGCATTCCCAAACTTCCGGCGAGGAGAATTACCCAACCGTAGTAGATGGGGGAGGCGGCGATGAGGCGACTGTGTTGGACAGTCGGTTCAACGGGTGGGTTGGAGGGGGTCTCGGACAAGGGACTGTGAAATTCTAAGCGGCAACCATCAGGTTTGATAGTACCGTAAATTGGCGAGAGGCTTCTCGCTGGATTTTCCCTCGTTGAACGGCTAGTTGGAGACGTTGTAATGCGTCTAAGTCTGTGGGGCCATAGGCGCGGTGGGTTAGGACTTGGTAGATGAGTCCTTCTGACGCGACGCTTAAGCACCCTGTTTCAAATGCGGATTCAACTAATGTAGAAATCATGTGTGTTGACCCTGATTACACCCTTAATGGCTCTAGTATGCCACTTTAAAACAGTGGCACAGTTGATGTTTGTCTGGGTTGGCTGTGATGGGGATCACTGACAGGGGGGGTTTGGGGGTTAGAAGTGGCCAGAAACCGGGTTTTTTGGAAAAACTCGGTTTCGAGTTAGGGTTGGGGGCGAGAAGTGGCCAGAAACCGGGTTTTTTGGAGAAACTCGGTTTCGAGTTAGGGTTGGGGGCGAGAAGTGGCCAGAAACCGGGTTTTTTGGAAAAACTCGGTTTCTTGGTGGCGAGGCCGGTTGGGGTTAGCCGTTTTTGACGATCGCCCCGAAGTCGGCTAAGACACGGGCGTGGTTACGCAATAACCCTAGCAGGTTGAGACGGTTGGCTTTGACGGCTTCATCGTCGGCCATCACTAACACACTATTTTCGCCGTCAAAGAACTCCCGTACGGTGGGCGCAATTTCAACTAATCCTTCAATTAGTTGGCTATACTTACGTTCCTCTTGGGCGGCTTCGGTGCGCGGCAATAGCCCCAATAAGGCATCATAAAATCCCTGTTCGGCTGGGGATTCAAATAATTCGGGTTTAACGACGGTTTCGGGGTTCAAGTCTTGGGTAGATAAGTCCCCTTTTTTGGCTAAGCGGGCGGAACGATTGACGATTTCATAAATGATATCTAGGGTTCCGTCTTGACGGATTTGTTGTAGAAATTCGGCGCGATCGCGGGTATCTAACACATCCGCTAAGGCCCGTTCTGCATAATCGGCGTCATCCTCTCCTAATACTCCATTGACGAGGTCATAATCAATGCCTCGCTCATCTTGTAATAGGGTTTGTAACCGTTGCAGGAAGAAGGTTTGCAGTTGTGTCAGTAACTCTGCTGAGGCTTGGGGATGGGCGGTTTTGAAGGTTTCAACGCCTTGCTGCAAGAATTGATTGAGATTCAACTCTAAATCCGCCGCCCAGATGATATTCACGACTGCATTAGCGGCGCGACGGAGGGCGAAGGGATCGGAGGAACCACTCGGTAATAAGCCTAAGCCAAAAATACTGACGAGGGTATCGAGGCGATCGCTCAATCCGACAATTTGCCCGGTTAGGGTCTGAGGTAAACTATCTTCCGCCCCCCGAGGTAAGTAATGCTCAAAAATTGCCCGACAAACGGCTTCATCTTCACCACTGACGCGGGCATATTTCTCTCCCATAACTCCTTGTAGTTCCGGGAATTCATAGACCATTTGACTGACCAAATCGGCTTTGCAGAGATAGCAAGACCGCTCAATCTTAGCCTGTTCTGACTCACTTAAGTTTAGGGCTTGACTGAGTTGATTGGCGACAGCGGTGAAGCGATTGACTTTATCTTTGACGGTTCCTAAATTTTCTTGGAAGGTGATACTTTCTAACTGAGGAACGAGGGTTTCTAGGGGATGCTCACAATCGGCTTTATAGAAAAACTCCCCATCCGCGAGTCTAGCCCGAATGACCCGTTCATTTCCAGCGGCAATCAGGTCAGATTTTGCCGGGTCGCCGTTAGAAATGGTGATAAAATAGGGGAGAAGTTCCTGAGGTTTCTCGGCGTTGAGAACGGGGAAGTAGCGTTGGTGAGACACCATGACTGTGGTGATGACTTCCGGGGGCAAAATTAGGAAGTCGTCGTCAAATTTGCCTAAGACGGCGGTGGGATATTCCACCAATTGCACCACTTCGGCGAGTAGGTCTTCGGGGATATCAGCGGTTCCCCCCACCTGGGCGGCGCAGTGATGAATCCCCTCGACGATGGTTTCGCGACGGCGTTGGGGGTTCACTTCAATCGCCGCTTGACGCAAGTTCTCTAGGTAGTCGGTGGCGTGGGGAATTGAGACGGGATCGGGGTGGAGAACGCGGTGGCCGGCGGAGTGGCGATCGCTCGTAACCACATCGGAACCACTGGTAATGGTTAGCGGCAAAACTGTATCATCGAGTAAGGCCACTAGCCAACGAATGGGACGGGGAAACCGCACGTCGCCATCACCCCAACGCATAAACCGTTTCCCTTCGAGTTTGAAGATCCATTGGGGGATCAGTTCTGTGAGAATGTCGGCTGTGGGCCGGCCGGAAATCTGTTTGCGGACAAAGACAAATTCTCCTTTCTCGGTATCCCGGATTTCTAAATCTTCTAAGGATACCTCTTGTTTGCGGGCGAATCCCTCGGCGGCTTTGGTGGGTTGTCCATCTTTGTAGGCGGCCCGAACGGGTGGCCCTTTGATGTCTTCGCTGCGATTGGGTTGTTGAGTGGGGAGATTATGCAGCAAAACCGCGAGACGGCGAGGGGTTCCGTAGATCTCCACCGCCGCCGGTTCGATGAAGGCCTCGGTGAGGGAGGGGGGGATGCGATCGCGCCATTGGGCGATCGCCCCTTCGACAAAACTGGCGGGGAGTTCTTCGGTACCGACTTCGAGGAGAAAGGTAGGCATTGTCAGTGACGTGTTAATCGTTAAGTGTTAAGAGTTCGCCGTGGACAAGTTTACCCTGATGAGGGGGATGTCTTCTAGATCGGCTTAAACCTCCGGTTCAAATTGACAAATTCTGGGTTCAACGGGACAGGTAGACGGGTTCACGGGGTTATTGACTAAAATCACCCTCACTAGCGTCGTCATGTTGGCTAAGGGGGAAATGTCTAAAATGTCATTGTCTTCAAAGTCGGCCCAGTTCAGGCTGGTGAGTTGGGGAAGAGGACTAATATCCTGGATTTTATTATCACGAATATACAATTCCGTCAAGGCATTTAGATTCGATAATGGCTCAATATTGATAATTTGGTTGCCACTTAAATACAATTCATTTAAACCGGTCATCTGTTGCAAGCCATTGAGGTCAACAATGGCATTATGATCGAGATGCAATTCATACATTTGCTTGAGGGGAAGCAGGGGCGAAATATCCTGAATTTGGTTATGATTCAGCGATAAGGTTTCTAATTCAACTAGAGAATTGAGTGCGAAAATATCCTCAATCGCGTTGTTATTGAGAAACAATACTTGCAAATTCAACACAGAATTGAGTGCAGAAATATCTTCGATCGCGTTGTCATTGAGAAACAACACTTGCAGGTTTACCAGAGAACTTAGGGCAGAAATATCCTCAACTTGATTGCGATCAAGATTGAGTTTACGCAAGTTCACCAAGGAATCGAGGGGTGAGAGATCTTCGACGTCATTGAGACTTAGTAAAACCTCTTCTAATTGCGTCAGATGACGTAGGGGAGAAATATCGGTAATCTCGTTGACACTCAAATCGAGACGAGTTAGATGAGTGAGAGAAGCCAGAGGCCGTAAATCGCTGAGAGATTGGGCGCTAAGATTGAGATCATCGATTTGATTGAGGTTTTGTTGCGCTTCGAGACAATTTTGGCTGTCAGCGCGACGTAACATCGCCTCAATGGTACGCTGACTCGATTCTGGCAGGCGATCGCGTTCGAGACACCAATCTTCAAACGCCCGCAACGGTTGTTCCTCTTGGCTGATAGATGAAGGGGTTTTCTTGCGTTGCCAAAGTTGCCAATCTCTCGATTGGGGCGAGGATTGGGGCGAGGATTGGGCTGAACCATCTGCGGCCAGATATCCCCAACTGAGGAAGAGTGATGTGGCGAGGGCAACGCCTCGTTTTAGGGGTTGAATCAAGGGCTTAAAAGGGGTCACAAGTCCCACGGTTTAATGGCTAATTTTGCTGAATCAATCCTATTGAATTGCGGCAGATCCCTTGCAAATTTTCAATTTTTTAGGGCATCCACAATTCGATGGAGGGCGACGGAGTGGGAGGCTTTAAATAAGACGCGATCGCCCTCTTCCAAGAACGTCCGTAATCGTTGGGTTAAGGCGTGATGCGCGTCAGGAGTTTCGATATTTTCAATATCAACAAAAGATAGCCCATGAGCGCCATCGGCCATCGCTTCAGCTTCAGGAAGTTCCGCCAAGATAAACAAGGCATCCAGATTAAGCTGTTTCACCCGTTCCCCCACCTGTCGGTGAAAGTCAAGAGATTGTTCCCCCAACTCCTTCATGGTTCCTAACACAGCAATCCGTCGTTGTCCGGGAACTTCAGCCAACAACTCCAAGGCCGCTAACATGGATTCAAGTCCAGCATTATAAGTTTCATCTAATAACTGTACATCTCCGGCCAGGAGATGTTTTTGGGCGCGTCCATTGGGAATATTAACGGCTAATCCGTGGTTGAGGCGATTGGTATTGAGGTTGAGGAGGCGGGCCACGGCGATCGCTGCCAGATAATTGAGGGCGTTATGTCGGCCCGGAAGGGGTAGCGGATAGCGTAGGCCCTCAAGTTCTAGAGTATGAGAGTCAATGAGGGTTCCCTGCAAATCTCCCGCCGTTAAGCCAAAGGTGAGGGTTTTCCCGGCCCACACCGTCGCCGCCGTTTCCATCAATAACGCATTATCGGCATTGAGAACCGCACATCCAGTTTGGGGCATTTCCGCCAAGAGTTCACATTTGGCCTGGGCGATCGCCTCTCGTGATCCCAACAAACCAATATGGGCCGTTCCCACATTGGTAATGACTCCAATATCCGGCCGGGCGATATGGGTGAGTTCAGCAATTTGCCCTTTTCCCCGCATGGCCATTTCCACCACCGCATAGGTGTGATTCTCATTCAGTTGTAGTAGAGTTTTGGGAACGCCAATTTCATTATTAAAATTATCTTGCGTTTTCAAGACATTGCCATGAATCCCTAAGATGGCTGCAATCAGTTCCTTGGTGGTAGTTTTGCCCACCGAACCCGTTACGCCAATCACAGGAATGGCATGAGTATCCCGCCACCAGCGGCCTAAACGCTGATAAGCGGCTAGAGTATCAGGAACGACGAGTTGGGGTAACGTCTCATCATCGAGAGGCCGGTGAACCAAGACGGCGATCGCCCCCCGTTCCCGGGCCTGATAGACAAAATCATGGCCGTCAAACTGTTCTCCCGACAAGGCGATAAACAAATTCCCAGGGCCAACCCGGCGCGTATCCGTAGAAATTCCTGTACAGGCGCGGTTGAGAGACTGTTCCGAACAGCCCTTGGGGGTTGCAGAGAGGACATGGGCAAGATGCTGAAGGAAAACGCGCATGGTGGTAGCAATCTGGAGTTGAGACGGTTAGAAACGATGGTAGGACTTAGGAGTTAAGACCTGGCGTTGCAATTGGCGTAGCAGGAACCAACCGATCATACAACCGATAAAGTAGTGTAGGAAATCCCAGGGGTCGAAGTGACTGCCGATGAGAAGTCGCCCCACTAGGGTTTGACGGATGGTGTCTAGGATTGGATGTTGGTACAGTTGCAACAGTTCTAGCAAACTGGTGAGGATAAAGATGAGACCGGCGATCGCCCCCGCCGCCAATTCCGGGATACTATACGCCACCAGAAACATCCAAAAGAGTTCATAGAACATCGCCCCAGCCGAGTTTTGCACCCAGGCCGCCAACGGGACTGTATCAACCCGACTGCCAATCCCCAGGGCCATCGAGATCACCATGGCGATCGCCAAATAGCGACGATACCGACGAATACGCTGTTGGCGTGCGGTACGGAATTTCATCGCAGTTCCAACCCAAGAGAGGACAAGTCTGATTGACCCATTGAGGCGATAATAGCATTCCCACTCCCCCACGTCTCACGGACCCAAACCCCAACCCAATTTCTCCCCGATTCCCTGTTCCCTATCTATTGCCTATTGCCCTCTTCCAAAGCATTACAGTTATAAAGCATCTGTGCCTCCGCCTCTGCCAACGGAATTTGCACATGAGGAACCCCATCAAGCCAATTTTGGAACGATCGCCCCCCCTGGGCAATAAACTCGCGTAACCGAGGCAACACCTGAGGGCGATAGAAGCCACAGAGCGGTTCCCAGCCCGCCTGAGAACGCGCGACAGCCACCAACTCCTCAGAAAAATGGTTTTCTAAATCATTCACCCAGCCCCGCAAAATTGCCCCATCCAGACAGGGTAAATCGCAACCTAACAGCCAAATCCAATCCACCTCAGCCGGGTTAGACTCCCGCAGAACCTGTTGCAAAGCCACCAAGGGGCCTTCACCGGGCTGTTCATCAGCCAGCCAGTGATAATCGGCCGGGAGAATCTCCCGATAGCGATCGCCCCAAGGGGTCATCACCGTGACATCTCCCACTACCGCCGCTGCCACATCATACACCCGCCGCAACAAGGGAACCCCCTCCCACAATACCAAAGACTTATCTCGGCCCATACGGCGACTCTGGCCCCCGGCTAAAATCACAGCTTTCACCTTAACGGACATGATCACGTAACTCCTGAACTTTTGTCATCAATCGCCCTTGACTGAGATTCTGTTCAGCCGTGGTTAATCCTTGCTGTAAACTGCTGCATACGCCGCAACGCCAGAGATAAAACCCTAAATTCCAAATTGCAGCCGGCATCAGGGGCGTATTGTCTCCGGCCAGGGTGCGTTGCAACATCTCAATAGACTCCCGTTCCCCATCGAGGGGAACATCGCTTCCCCCTAAGTCATATTCAATCGGATGTAGATGTAACCGTTCCCAGGTGGGGGAGGTGTCGTCGCCGGGTTGTCCAAATTGACCAATAATGGCCGGCCGACTGCGGGGCAAATCACAACTACCTTCTAGGCCCTTAACGGTGGTAAAACAGGGCTGTTGACGTAAGTTTAAGGCCGTTTGAAACAGACCTTCGGTGGGGGGATGGACGAACCCACAGACGAGATGAACCGGGCCTTCGTAGGGAACCCACATGAGTTCCATCGTTGCGACGGGGGGCCGTTTGCCAAGTTGCTCTCGATAGGTAACGAGTTGTTCGGCGGCGGGGAAGAAGTTAGGCTGATAGTAGAAACTGATGCGATGGTGGCTGAGGATATTAGAGAGGCGATCGCGCCCCAGTGTCGTCCAATCAATGCCTAATCCCTGCCAAATGTCAATCAGGGGAACTCCATATTTAGTCGGCATCCGGCCGCTACCGTGAGTTAGACAAGCGACCCCTTCGACGGCTAAACCCAGGGCCGTGATGAGGGTGACCGGGGCCGTGCGCGATCGCCCATCGTAGGGGCAGCCTAACACAGTCACCAATCCGTCAATAGCCGGGAGTTTCTGGGCCTGGCGATCGCAAGCATCCAAAAACCCCGCCAGTTCCTCACCGCGCGGCCGTTGAATGCGATGGGCAATTAGAAACGCCCCAATCTGGGCGGGGGTGGCTTCTGCCGTTAGCATCATCGCCATCGCCTCAGCAGCATCATCTCGACTGAGATTTTTGCCCGTATGAGGGCCACTACCAACACGCTGAATAAAGGGGCGAAATCTGTCGCTCATCGTCAAGGATGCCATTAAGGGGGACGGTTGTCATCAACCAATCCCCATTGTTTCAGGATTCACCGCACCAGAGCAATCGGATTATTCTACCCCTGCTCGTCCATGATGCAATTGTTGAATCCTCATGGTTGAATCCTGTCGGTGTTGCCCAAACTTCGCCTTCATGATACGAGAAATCTAATTATCATATTTTTTGTTTTTTGTCAAGACAAATCCAACAAAAGTTGACCCGTATAGGCTTAGGGGCGAGCCATCACCCTTGCCACCAGACAAGACATACTGTAGAGTAGTAATATAACCTTAGAACTAGAAACAAAATTTAATAAAGCGGGTCGTCAGGTTAAAGTTCACAGCCAACAGAACGCAACCCGTGTCGTGGCCGATGTTTTGTACAACCCCCCGTACAAACCACAGTCCCAATTTTTGTCCAAATCATCCTTGAAGTTCCCCTCAACTATGTCATCGACTCTGCAAGCCTCCGAGAATACCCCTGCCTTGGATGACGAAAAACCCCGCCAAGTTGTCCATTACCCCATTGTCATTATCGGAGGAGGTGCAGCGGGCATCACCACCGCCTCCCTACTCCTGAAACAAGACCCCTCCCTCAGCATTGCCATCATCGAACCGTCTGAGAAACACTACTATCAACCGGGTTGGACCCTAACCGGTGGTGGCGTGTTTCAAATCGAAGACACCGTCAAAGCGCAACACCAGGTAATCCCCAAAAGCGTCACCTGGATTATCGAGCGAGCCACCGAATTCAAGCCAGAGCAAAACGCCGTCCTCACCACCGGTAACCTACAAGTTGAGTATGACGGCCTAATCGTCTGTCCAGGCATCCAAATTAACTGGCATCTCATCAAAGGCCTCAAAGACGCCATCGGCAAAAACGGAGTCACCAGCAACTACTCCCCCAAATACGCCCCCTACACCTGGGAAAGCATCCGTCACTTCAGCGGTGGGAACGCCCTATTCACCTATCCCAACACCCCCATCAAATGTGGCGGCGCTCCCCAAAAAATCATGTACATGGCCGACGACCACTTCCGCAGCAAAATGGGCCTGCGAGACCGCTCCGATGTCATGTTTCTGACCCCAAACACCCGTATGTTTGGCGTTGAAGCCTATGCCAACGTCCTCGGAAAAGTCGCCAAAGAGCGCCAAATCAACGTTAAATTTGCCCATAACCTCAAAGAGATTAAAGGCGAGCAGCAAGAAGCCATCTTCGACATTCTCGAAAATGACACCCCCGTCGATGAAGTCAGCATTCCCTACAACTTCATCCATGTCGCCCCTCCCCAGAGTGCGCCAGATTTCATTAAACACAGTCCCCTAGCAGACCCCGAGAGTCCCTATGGTTGGGTCGATATCTATCCCGGAACCTTGCAACACAAGCGTTATCCTAATATCTTCAGCCTCGGCGACGCCTCCTCCGCCCCCACCTCCAAAACCGCCGCCGCCGTCCGTAAACAGGCCCCCGTCGTCGCCCAAAACCTACTCAGCTTCTTCAACTCAAGGCCCCTCGTCTCGGAATATGACGGCTACACCTGTTGTCCTCTGATTACCGGTTATGACAAAACCGTCATGGCCGAGTTTGATGGCTACAACTGCCAGCCCACCTCGAGTTTCCCCCTCAACCCCACCAAAGAGCGTTGGGTGATGTGGTTGATGAAAAAACACGCTCTCCCCTGGATTTACTGGAATCGCATGTTGACCGGTAAACCCTTTGAAGGCAACTATATCAAACCCTTCCGCTGGCGCGGTTAAGTCTCTTGGCCCCCGTTAACTCTCTCCTGGGGCAGATTTCTCGTTCATTCACCACAACTCCTCCCCCTAACCTCGGACTCAAGACTAGGTTAGGGGGTTTTTATGATTAATCACTCCATTTATATTAAGTTATGTAACAAAAATGAGGAATAGCCGGTTTAGGTTATATCATAGCTACATAGACATATATGCGAGAGACTATTCATCTAAGGCAACTGATAAGGCAACTGAGAGACTCCTTAGACAGCACTTAGATGTATTAGATGTAACTAAAACAAGTTGGAGGATATTCAGCCAATGGGACAACTCTATGACGAACTCGAACAAGACATTCTTTTCCAGCATGGGATGAACGCCTGTCTAAACTGCGGTGTCTGTACCGCCGTTTGCCCAGCGGCTGAAGTCTACGACTACTCCCCTCGGGAAGTGATGAACATCGTCTCAACTCAAGATGACGACCTCATCATCGAAGAACTCCTCACATCCGACAAAATCTGGTTTTGTGGACAATGTTTTTCCTGTAAAACCCGCTGTCCCCGAGGAAACAGTACCGCCTCAGTCATTTTAGCCCTGCGTCGGCTGTCCGTCCGTCATGGCTACTTCGCCGAGTCCGAAAAAGGCAGACAACAACTCATCGCCAAACGGCTATTCGGCGAAAATATGTTGAAACGGGGCTATACCTTACTCGCAGAAAACATGGCCCCAGACCATTTCCCCGAACTGGGCGAAAACTGGGAATACTACTACGAACATCAAGCCGAAATGCGGGAATGGTGGGGCGTTCCCATGGACCTAGAAAACAGTGCTGGGTCTCACCGTCAAATTCCTGAAGAGGACTTAGATGAATTGCGCGAAATTTACCACAAAACCGGTGCTGTCACCCTCATGGATGCAGTTGAAGCCGGTATGGAACGCAAACTCGGCAGTAAAGCCGAAGTTGATAAATACTGGCAAACCTGGTTAGAAACAGCGGACAGCCGCAACTACGACCTTCCGAAATCGAAATCCCGTTAACCGCCCACCGCCCACGACGGCCGACCGGCCCCATGATTTCTTCTCTCCGAAGAACGGCTAAGGCTAGAGTCTCCCTGTTCCCTGTTCCCTATTCCCTGTTCCCTATTCCCTGTTCCCTATTCCCTAATCACTCATGAAAGTTAAACGCGAAAACCGCCTCTGGGAAACCCACCAAAAAGAAGTTCCCACCGTTGACGATGACGGAGGTCAACTGTGGGGATGCTTCCGCAGTTGCTTCTTGCAAAGTACCGCCCCCTATACCGAAGGGATTGCCTATAAAGTCTTGAAAAATGACTTAGGCATCGACCTCAGAGAAGCACCCGGCCATACCTCATGCGGTGCCATTGGCTATCACGGCGATGTCTCCAATCTGGACACCCAAATGGTCGTGGCGGCCCGCAACTTCTCCGTGGCTCATTATGAACAAGGGGTTGACAATCTCTTTTCCTTCTGCGTCACCTCCTTTGCCAACTACACCGAAGTCATTAAACTTTGGGAAGAAGAACCCGAACTGCGGGAGTACACCGAAAAAACCCTCAAAGAAACCACCGGGCGAGACTTTTGGATTCCCCATGTTTCCGGGGAACGGCCATCCGTCGTTCATGCTTCCGATGTGTTTTTTGCCAATCGCCATAAACTGGCCGAAAAAGCCAAGTATAGTCTCAAAGGTGTCAAAGCCGTTGACCACATTGGCTGTCACTATGGCAAAATCTTCCCCGGTGAAGCCATGGGTGGCGTTGAATTTCCCCAAGTCTTAGTGGGACTATTACAAGCCTTTGGCGCCGAAATTGTAGACTATCCTGAACGGCGACATTGTTGTGGTATGGGCTTCCGTCAATGTGCCTTTGCCGAAAACCGCGACTACACCGCCAGCAGTGTCTACAAGAAACTCAAAAGCCTCAAAGAAGCTCATCCCGATTGTCGTTTGATGCTCACCAACTGTCCTGGTTGTACGGTGTTTTTAGATGCCGAACAAGGAACGATTAAAGATGCTCTGGAAGAAGAATTTAATGTCAGCATTTTGGACTATGCCCAATTAACCGGCTTGCTCTTGGGCTATGACCCGTTCAAGGATTGTGGTTTAAATGCCAAAGTGGTTCCCATTGAACCCTTGTTAGACCAAATTGGCATTCCCTATGACACGTCGAAAACCTTTGAAGAACGGCGGCGACCTTTTTAGGAGTTTTTGGGGCAGAATCGGACGAAATAACCGTTGCGACAATTGCCCCTTTCCTAAAGACATTGAACCAACCTAATGATGTAATACGAGGATGAAGAGAATGAGTCAGACAGTTGTAATTATTGGTGGTGGTGTGGCTGGATTGTCCGCCGCTGGACGCTTACGAGATTTTGGCTATGAGGTCGTTTTGATTGAAAAAGAATCACAAGTTGGCGGATATGTCAAGAATTGGTATAAAGTTTTCCCCGATTTTACCCCTGGTTCAGAAATTGTCGATCGCTTAAAACAGGATTTACGAGGAACTGAGATTTTAACGGATTGTTCCGTGGAAAAAATTGAGGGAGCGGCCCCGAATTTTTGGGTCACCACGTCAACGGGGAAAGAGATTGCGGCCAATGCCATTTTAGTCGCCACGGGATTCCGCCACTTTGATGCCACCTTCAAGGAAGAGTATGGCTATGGTCTTTATGACAATACCATTACTTCCATTGAATTTGATGCCATGCTTAAACAGAAGCAGGTGAGAACGGCGGCCGGCAAGATTCCTAAAAAAGTGGCCATGGTTCACTGTGTCGGCTCCCGAGATCAGCAGGTGAACAATAACTATTGTTCTCGGGTTTGCTGTACTAATTCCGTGAAAGTGTCGATTGGACTCAAGGAATTGCTGCCCGATTGTGAGGTGTTCTCCCTGTATATGGACATTCGCGTTTTTGGTCGCGGCTATGAAGAATTGTACCGAAGTTCTCAGGAAGAGTATGGCGTGCAATTTATTCGCGGTCGCCTGTCCGAAGCCAGTGAACAGAATAATGGCAGTTTGCTGTTGCGGGTTGAGGATACCTTAACCTCTCGACCGATGCGATTGACGGTGGATTTACTGGTCTTGATGGTGGGAATGTGCGGGAATTCCGAGTTGTCCGAGGTGGCGGGTTTGAAAACTGGCGTAGACCGCTTTTATGAAACGGCTCATCAGCAGTATTCCAATAACGCCTCACATCGCCCCGGAATTTTCCTGGCGGGAACGGCGACGGGTCCGAAGGCGATTGTCGAGTCGATTACCGATGGACGTTCAGCGGCGGCAGATATCGCGGGCTTTTTAGCCACGTCAGCCCCGATGAATGGGATGAATGGCTCCTCTCAGGGACGATTAGCCGGGATGGAAGTGTCAAATTTAGGAGGACGAACATGAAACGCAAGAAATGCTTTTTTGGTCTGAAAGTCGATCGCCAAGTTGACGGCGATCGCATGAATGGAGGGGCCATGGCCAAAGTCCTGGCCGAAGGGGGTCAAGCCGCCGCCATCTCCGCCTGTATGCAATGCGGAACCTGTAGCGGTGGCTGTACCAACATCGATCGCATGGATGTATCGCCCCGCAAACTGATTCTGATGTTGCAACGCGGCGATTGGGAGAGCGTTCTTAAAAGTAACACCCTCTGGCTTTGTAGTTCCTGCTATATTTGCACCTCTCGTTGTCCCCGTGGCGTTCGTCCCTCGGATGTGATTGAAGCGGCCAAGGCGATCGCCATCAGCGAAGGAATCGAAAATGATGCCACTCGTTTCCATGAAATCTTTGTCGAGTTAGTCCAAAAACGAGGCATCCTCTTTGAACCGGAATTGATGCAGAAATATGGGGGACTCAAAGCGATGGTAGATCAAGCTCCCCTAGGGATTCAACTCGCACTCAAGGGCAAACTCTCTCCCCTTCCGGCCAGCGTCAAGAACCCCGAGCAATTCCATGATGCCCTCGAAAAACGCAAACGAACTCGCACCCACAACCCTGATTGATCATGACCACTGAATACGCCTATTATCCTGGATGTAGCCTACATACCAGTGCCAAAGAATTTGACATCTCCACCCGAGTTGTCCTTGACGCATTAGGAGTTCATCTGCACGAAATTGAGGATTGGTCCTGTTGTGGCGGTTCCGTCGCCGCTGGACTCTCCCATGACGTAGCCATGGCCTTAGCCGCTCGTAATGTGGTGTTAGCCCAACAGCAACATCGAGATCTCCTAGCCTCCTGTTCGGGCTGTTACAACAAGTCCGCCAAAGCCGCTCAGGCCCTCGACGATCCCCAAGAAGGTCCCAAAATTGCCGCCACGTTGTCGGATATGGGCCTATCCGTCGAAGACGAGGCCATCCGCGTTCGCAATGTGGTTGATGTTCTCTGGAATGACATTGATGTGGCCTCTAAAATCACCAACCCCCTCCACGGCTTGAGGGTCGCCTCCTATTACGGCTGTCTCTTGACGCGTCCTCAGGATATCACCGGCTGGGATTCTCCCGTGTCTCCCGTGTCTCTCGATCGCCTCACCGAAATTTGTGGAGCAACCCCCGTTGACTTTCGTTCAAAAGCGAAATGTTGTGGTGGGCCAATCCTCGTCTCTCAAAAAAAGACGGCTTTTGAGTTGACCAAAAAAATTCTCGATGAAGCCAGAGAACGCAGAGCCGATTGTATCGTTTTAGCCTGTCCTCTCTGTGCCAATAACCTAGAACTTCGTCAAGCTGACATTGAAGAAGCCTATCAAGAATCCTACAATATGCCGATTCTTTATATCACGGAATTGGTGGGTTTAGCGATGGGATTATCTCCCCGCAAATTGGGACTGTATAAACACGTCGTTTCCCCCAAACCCGTCGTTGAAAAAATCAAGCAGGGAGCTAAACTGGTTTGATACCCCGTCGGGGCGGCCCCCTGCACCCCTTCCCCAGAATCCCCCAGCATAGCGGCTATTCGGTCGTTCACCGCTGGGGGGAATGGGTTTGAGTTAAATGTTTTAGTTAAACTTTGATTTTGCTTCGTCCACTGAGCGACTAAACTCATCCCAAGCATTTTGAAAGCCGGTTTTCAAGCTATCCCAAGCCTCATCGCTGGAGGATTTTAGGTCGGCGAGATGTTGTTGAAGTTCATTTCGCTTAGATTTTAGGTTTTCAACTTTTTGAGTCCACTCCTGTTTAGCATCGCCGCTGGCTTGGTCGGCTTTGGCTTGGAGTTCATCAATTTTAGCACCCCATTCTTGGAGTTGGCTTTCCATTTTACCTTGATATTCTTGGCGATTTTCCATGTTGGTTTACCTGAATATAGAGATACAAAAAACAAGTAGCGCTGATGAAAACGAGCTAAGTCACAACTTTGCTGGTTAATCAACGCTGCTTTAAGCTCATTTTAATAAAACTAAATTTGAGCAAGCATCCTATTATATTTTCTTAATATTTTCGATAGATTTGGGGGAAGAGCGGGGAAATAGCTTGACGACGAGGGGAGGAATCTCCTGACAGACTAATTCAAAAAACTCAGCGATGGGGGGAATTTCCAGTCGATCCTCACTGGTGACGGCGACGACTTCCCGTTGCAGATTGGGGAAACAGGGATCGGGGGCAATGGGGCGCACAGCTAAGGTTTCATCGGCATCTAAGAGAGCGGATTTCGGCAAAATTGAGATCATGCGTCCCTGTCGCACCATACCCCGAAAAGCATCTAAGGTATTTAATTCTAAAGCAGCATGGAAGCTTTGACCCAATTGGGCAAAGGCATCTTGAACTAGCCGCTGCATTCCATAGCCATCTTTGAACACCACATGAGGATAGTGGCTGAGGGCTTCCCAGGGAATCTCGTCATATTGAGTCAGAGGGTGATCGGCGGCCATTAACACCTCGACGGTTTCCCAGTAGAGCGATCGCACCACCATTTCCGAACTCAGCGTTAGACGCGGATTGTTCATGACGATCGCCACATCCACCAAGCCATCCCGTAACACCTTCAACGAGCGATCGCTCCCCAAGGAGGTGACGCGTAACTGCACCTGAGGGCGACGGGAACAGAACCGCTGCAAAATAGGTGGCAAAAAATGGGCACAGACGGAATGAATCGCAGCGACACATAACTCCGTTTGTTTCCCCTCGGCCAACTCACGAATCTCCGTGACAGCTGTTCGCCACTCGCGACAGATGCGACTGGCGTGAGGGAGAAAGCGATCGCCAGCTACCGTCAACGTCGCCGTGGCCTGACGGTGCAATAACGGTAATCCCAATTCAGTCTCCAACGCCTGTACCTGACGACTCACCGTCGATTGCGTGACCTGACATAAACGGGCAGCCTTCTGAAAACTGCCCGTTTCAACAACGGCTAAAAAGGCCTCTACCTGCTCTAATCGCATTCAAGTCGTCGTGATGGTTGTGCCGTACCTACTCTACAGAGGCAGGAACCCCGCAAAAAGTAAGCCTTGATACGGCACAAAAACCCCAATTTGCGGTTTAAAACGAGTTTAAAACGAGAAGGTGGTACGAACAGTGCCGATAAAGGCCCCATCGTGATCGGCATCCTGGTTAGGATTCAGCAACCAGATAAAGCCGGGAGTGATGCTGATATTCTCTGACAACTGGACTTTATATAGCCCCTCAATATGGAACGGGGTTTCATTCTCCATATTTTGAGTTCCGGGAATATCAACGCTGCCCAAATAGGGTTCTGCCCCCACAATCAAAGCCCCGAAATTCCCCGGTAGCAGTAAATCCGGGAAACTTAAGGTTAGGGCATAGTTCCAGATTTCGGCATCGCCTAGGCCAATGAGACGGGCATCAGTGAAGCCACCCCAAGCCCCCACCCGCAAGCGAGGGGAGAGATCCCAGAGGGCCTGAACCCCATAATGATGACTTGAGACGGGAGTGGTAAGTTGCCCTTGAGAGAGACTCGAACTCGCGGCTAAAGCGGCCGGGGAGAGGTTGCTGAGTTGGGTTCCCGTTCCTCCGAAGCCAAAACGCCGTCCTTGAGAGACATCGTAGGCATGAATATAGGTTAGGCCAAACTTGAGGCGATCGCTCGGTTCAACCACCAACTGCCCCAACGCCGAATAATTGCCATTAAATAGGCCGGCCCCTTCCTCGGGATTGTTACCCCCTCGCGCCAAATAGCCCAGGGATAGTTCTAAATTGTCACCCAAGCGTTGTCGCAAGCCAACCCCGACACCGCCTAACCCACTGCGATAAATGGGATTGCGTTCCCCAAAGCGAGACAAGGCCCCAGTGGCCCCGCCTCCGGCTTCTAAGCCAGGGTTAAAGGTATCGTTGTAGAACTGATGGCCGCCCGCATTGGCCATCAGCGTCACTTGTAGAGTGTCTGTGGCGGGGAACACGTAATGTAAGCGATTTAAGTTGAGGCTGTTACCGCTGTCTCCGTCAAAGGCAAAACGTCCTTCATTGGTGTTCATCTCATCGGCAAAGCTATTGCCGAGATTGCCGAATTGCAGACGGGTATGGAGGCGATCGCGCCCGGTGAAACTACTCACGAGATTGAGTCGCCCCCGATTGGCAAAGATGGTTTGAACGTCATTATCCGAGTCACCGTCAGAGATGCCATCACCGCCCCAAGCATCGGCCAAAACAAAGGCTACTTCCCCTCGCAGTTGAGTCGTCGCCGAGAATTGATTGGCTTCGAGTTCCGAGGTACGGGCTTCGAGGCCGTCGACTCGTCCTCGCAGCGTCGCCAATTCAGCGGCAAATTCCTCTTGTAAACGGCGAATTGTAGCTAAATCCCCGGCATCGAGTCCGTCGCCGCCGCCGACGATGGCCACAATTTGATCTAAACAGGCGTTTAAGCCAGCGGCGAACTCATAGCGCGTCATGAAGTTGTTGCCGCGAAAGGTTCCGTCGGGATAGCCGGCGATACAGCCGTAGCGTTCGACGAGAGATTGCAGGGCCTGAAAGGCCCAATCCGTCGGTTGCACGTCCGAGAGTTGAGAGACTGAGGTCACTTGGGCTAACTGCTGCGGGGTCTCAGACGAGATGGGGACATTTGGCAGGGGGGCGCTGTTTAGGGGGCTGGCGGTTGCCATCAGGCCGGCGAATCCCAATAGGGGCGCGATCGCCCGCGATGTAGAATGGGTCATGGTTTTCAAACTCCTCACAGTAAACTCCTCACACTAGCCCAAACTCTTGTAAAGCGGGATAGAAGTTGCGGTTTTCATGACTGGGGCGACTCAGTTTCAGCAGGGTAAACCGCTGTAGGGGAGTCAGGGCCGCCCAGCGGTTCTCGCCAATCTCGATGGACAGCGATCGCGCCTTCTCCTGAACCGTCTCAGGAACCGTCTCCCCCAGCCAAGGGGGATTCTCGTCCACCGGGAGATCTTTGGGAATCTCTCCGCTGCGATCGCGGACTAAGCGCTGTAACACCTGCCGATACTCAGCAATCTCTTGCGCCGTCTGACAAGGCGAATCCACCAGAACTTGTCGTTCGATGGCCGCCAACTGATGCCAATGGTTCAGTTTCAACTTCACCCCACAGGTATCGAGTTTGTAGCGAACCTGCATGGGAATACAGCGGAGGGATTCCACAAAATCCGCTTCAAATTGAAAAAATGTCGTCGCTGCTTGCATGACCCTTCGTTATCTTCTGTTAATTTAGTTACCGTTTTCTGGATTTCTGGGAAAAGACTCCTACAATAAACCTAGGAACTCGCGAAAAAAATGGGGGAGTCATCGATGAATGCTCATCACCGCGATCGCGCTGTCCAACAGCGAGATCCCAACCACAGCCAGGCTTCTGAGAACATCCACGAAATCATCGTGGGCGTCTTGATTGCATCCTTGACGGTGGGGGCGATTCCCATTTTCCAGCTAAGTTCCCTCTCCAACCGGCCCGAACCCTCATTTGTGGTTCCCAGTGAAGCCACCCTTTGGTCGTCAGAAGTGCCAGACTAGAGGCGTTTATGCTGACGAGCGGTTCGAGGCCATCACATCGGACGGTTGCTGGTTTAAAGCGTCGCTGGCGATGGGCAACGGCAGTAATTGCACCGCACAGGCCTTGAGTTCCGGTTGCAGGGAATCCGGGCAGGTTTCCGGGTGAGTGAGGGCATTGGCTTCAGAATGGTCTGCCCAGAGGAAACCCCAGTGCATGGGGATAAAGAGGGTTCCCGGGGCGATCGCCTTCGTCAGCTTCGCCTTAAATCTCCCCTCACCCCGCCGTCCGCGAATCAACACCCACATGTCATCGAGAATCTCTAATTTTTTGGCATCTCGCGGATGAATCTCAATAAAAGGATGAGGATACTTCTGGCTAATTTTCGGAATGCGTCCGGTTCGGGTTTGAGTATGCCAATGTTCATACACACGTCCCGTCGTTAACACAAAGGGATACTCCGGATCGGGGGGTTCGGCCAAACCACGAGTATGGCTGGCACAGAAGCGGGCGCGGCCATCAGCCGTGGGAAAGCGCAAATCCTCATATAGCCGCTTGCTATACCGGCCCTCAGGGACATCCTCGGCTCCCTCGGGGTGCGGCCATTGCAGCGTCCGCTCCTGCAACCGCTCATGACTTATGCCGCTCATATCACAAACTCGTGATTTTGTCAAGGCAACAAACTCACGATGCACCGCCGCCGCATCGGAGAACTTAAACTGAGCCTCAAACCCCAGTCGTCGCCCCACTTCGGCAAAAATTTCCCAATCGGGACGAGCCTCACCGGGAGCCTCACGGAATTTCGGACAGAGCGTAACCACCCGTTCCGAGTTGGTCATCGTTCCCGTTTTCTCACTCCACTGGGCCGCCGGCAGCAAAATATGAGCATATTCAGCGGTTTCCGTAGGATAGTAAGCATCCTGATACACCGTCAGAGGAGAGCGTCGCAGCGCCGCCTTCGTGCGGCCAATATCGGGCATACTCACCGCCGGATTGGTTGCGGCCACCCACAGCAGTTGTACCAGTCCCGCTTCGAGTCCTAGCATCATATCCCAGGCGGCTAAACCCGGGCTGGGGTCAATTTGGCCGGGGGGAAGTTGCCAATGGCGTTCCACCTCAGCCCGATGTTGAGGGTTTTTCACCAACCGATAGCCAGGGAGAAGATGAGATAAGCCCCCGGCTTCCCGTCCTCCCATCGCATTGGGTTGTCCCGTCAGCGAAAACGGTCCCGCCCCCGGTTTGCCAATCGAACCGGTCATGAGATGGAGGTTGATGAGCGATCGCACCTTAGCGGTCCCTTCCGAGGACTGATTTAAGCCCATAGACCACATCGACAGCACCCGCTCATTCTCCGCCCAATAGCGAGCCGCTAATTCCAACTCATCGAGACGAATGTTACAACGACGGGCCACCAACTCCGGCGGATAACTCTGAAGGGTTTGGGTATACTCTGGGAAGCCTCGAGTGCAATCTTCGATAAACAGCGCATCCAAGGCTTGCCAGCGTAATAAGAGATGGCCAATCCCATGCAGTAAGTCAATATCGGTCCCCGGACGAATGGCCAGATGTAAGTCAGCCGCTTTCGCCGTGGGGGTTTCGCGAGGATCGACCACCACCAATTTCACCTTGCGGTTTTTCTTGTGATAGTCCCGCAGGCGGTTAAAGGCGATGGGATGACATTCAGCAGCATTGGTGCCAATGAGAAAGGCGCAATCGGTGCGTTCTAAATCGTCGTAGCAACAAGGGGGGCCATCGGAACCTAAACTCTGGATATAGCCAGCCACCGCCGAGGACATACAAAGACGAGAGTTGGCATCGAAATTATTGCTTCCCAAACAGCCTTTCATGAGCTTTTGGGCCACATAATAATCCTCCGTTTGGAATTGGCCCGACCCATACATACAAATAGCATGACTGCCATAAGCCGAACGAACCGAGCGAATCCGGTTGACGATGCGATCGAGTGCTTCATCCCAACTCACCCGCTGAAACGGCTCATCTAGGGAATTTCGCATCATGGGATATTTGAGCCGGTTTTTGTCGAGGGATTCGGACACCGTGGCTCCTTTGACACAAACCCGGCCGCGACTGGAGGGATGTTGGCGATCGCCCCTGACGCGCCACATGGGAGTTCCTGCGGCATCGCGATGGGTAGTTTTTCCGGGCAAAGCCGGAGGTTGCACCTCCAAGCCACAGCCAACACCACAATAGGGACATAGGGTTTTTGTCGGCGCGATCATAGTCAGTCCTCCAGTCGTCAAATCAATAGCAGCTGATGGGCGTGAATTCCTTAGGGAATTCGGGGGAATTAGTCTGGGTATGACTCATGACTCAACGCCGGAACTACCGGTTGGACGGCTTCTTCCTCCCCCTCATGGAACTCAGCAAACGACCCTTGAGGTTCCCGCAGGAAAAAGCCACAGAGGAAGGCCACCACCATCGAAGCCACCCCTAAGGTTTGGAAAAAGATGAGATTTCCAGCAGCCCCTTCGGGTAAGAGACTATAGAGAGTCAGATAGGCCACCGCCCCGACATTTCCGTATGCCCCGACATTCCCGGCAATTTGTCCCGTCACCCGTCGTTTAATCAGCGGCACAATGGCATAGGTTGACCCTTCCCCAGCTTGGACAAAGAAGGAACAGGCCATCGTCAGCAGAATCGCCCCAGGCAGCCACCAGCCCTCGGACACGGTTCCCATACAGAGGTAGCCAATGCCCATCGCGCCGGTTAAGACCGTCATCGTCCATTTACGACTGCCGAGGGAGTCAGAAATCAAGCCCCCTCCGGGACGAGACATGAGGTTCATAAAGGCATAACTAGCGGCAATCATCCCGGCTTGGGCTGGATTCAAGCCAAAGGTCAGTTCAAAGAAGGCCGGCAACATCGAGACGACGGCTAACTCAGAGCCAAAGTTAACCACATAGGTCAGTTCCAAGATGGCAACCTGATTGAATTTATAGCGATCTTCGGGAGGATAGTGTTTTTTACCTTGCAGCAAGTCGGCGTTCGTTGTCCAGCAGCCATAGGCCTGAAATAGATAGAGTCCAAATAATGCAGCCCAAACAATTAACAGTCCGGTTTCAGTAAGGAAGCCTACTTTGCTCAAACGCCAAGCCAAAACCGCGAGAATGCCCACTAGGGGAATGTTCATCAGCATCAAGAAGGCGAAATCTTTGCGGCTGGTGACTTCTAAGCCTCCGTTACGGCTGGGTCGTCGGTATTCTTTGCCCGGGGGAGTGTCTTCGACATTGAAGAAGTACATCACACCATAGAGGGCGGCGGCAATTCCGGTCAGGGAAATGGCAAGACGCCAGTTCATCTCGCCTCCGGCAAACACCGAGAGTCCCAGGGCGATCGAGGGTAGGCTAAAGGCGGCGGCGGCAGACCCAAAGTTGCCCCAACCTCCGTAAATGCCTTCGGCGATGCCAATTTCTTTGGGGGGGAACCATTCGGCGACCATGCGGATGCCGATCACAAAGCCCGCACCAACAATGCTCAACATCAAGCGGCTAATGACCAGGGTGTTGAAGTCCTGGGCGGTTGCAAACAGGAGGCAGGGAACGGCGGCGTAAATCAGTAGTAGGGAATAGGTGACTCGGGGACCGAAGCGATCGAGTAACATCCCAATCAGAATCCGGGCCGGAACCGTCAAGGCAACGTTACAGATACCAATGGTGCGAATTTGCCCCACATCTAAGCCGAAATCTTGTTGGATGGTGGTGGCAAAGGGGGCAAAGTTAAACCAGACGACAAAGGAGAGGAAAAAGGCAAACCAGGTCAGGTGCAAAATGCGGTAGCGACCGCTAAAGGAAAGGAGTTTGGTCAACATGAGTCAAAGTGTCCTAAGGATTTAGGTTAATAAGACAAGTGATCGGGGCCATCAAACATGAATGAGGATGGGTTAAGTTCGGGCGGTGGCGCCAAACTTCTCTAGGAGCAAGTCTCGTAGCACGGGTTTGAGGTCGTCACAGGGGATGGATTTGAGAACTCGCTCTCCAAGTTGGGCATCTTTGCCCACTTTTCCGCCCATGTAAATATCCACGGCTTCGACGGTTTGGCCATCTTTGCGGGTTTTGGTTCCCATCAGGCCAATGTCGGCGACTTGGGGCTGTCCACAAGAGTTGGGACATCCCGTCCAGTGGATACGCACGGCTCGGGTCAGGTTGAGTTCTTCGGTGAGCTCTTGGGCGAGGGCTAAGGCTCGCTGTTTGGTTTCAACGAGGGCAAAGTTACAGAATCTGGCCCCGGTACAGGACACCAGTTCTCGCACCAGGGGGGCTGGGCTGAGGGAAAATGTCTCAAGTAGGGGTTCTTGTCTGAAGGCGTTGAGTTTGGCGGTTTCCAGACCCGTTAAAATCAGGTTTTGCTCGACGGTGAGACGGATATCGCCGTTTCCGTAAACTTGAGCCAGGCGGGCGATTTCAAACATCTCGTCAGCGTTGAGACGACCGACGGGAACATGAAGTCCGGCATAGTGGAGTCCTTCTTGTTTTTGAGGATGAATGCCGATGTGATCTCGTTTATCCCAAGCGATTTCGTCGTTGGGGGCAGCGTCGGGTAACGATTGCCCGAATTCGGCTTCGACGGCGGCCCGGAATTGGTCGAGTCCCCAGTCATCGATGAGCCACATTAACCGTGATTTTTGCCGGTTGGCCCGGGAACCATGGTCGCGGAAGACTCGCAGGATGGCACAACTGAGGTCGGCCAGTTGATTTCCTGTGACCCAAGCGTTGAGGGGAATGGCGGCTTCGCAACGTTTGGCGGAGAAGAACCCCCCGACGAGGACATTGAAGCCAAAGTGACCGTCTTTGAAGGCGGGAACGTAGGCGATGTCGTTGATTTCGGCGTGGACGGAGTTGTCGGGGCCTCCGGCAACGGCAATGTTGAATTTACGGGGTAGGTTGGTGTACTCGGGGTTGCCGGTTCCGTGGTTGGTGATGGCATCTTGGATGGCTTGACAGAGGGGGAGGGTATTGACAAATTCGGCGCCATCGATGCCGGCGACGGGGGAACCGGTGATGTTACGGACGTTGTCCATACCGGACTGAATACTGGTGAGGCCGGCTTGTTGGAGTTGCTCGAAGATGTTGGGAAAGTCTTCGAAGCGAATGCCGCGCAGTTGCAGGTTTTGCCGGGTGGTAATGTCGGCACTGCCGTCGTCGCCATAGCGTTGGACAATGCTGGCTAGGACACGCAGTTGTTCGGCGTTGAGGATGCCGTTGGCAATGCGCAGCCGCAACATGAATTGACCGGGGGTGACGGGCCGGAAGAAGATGCCTAACCATTTGAGACGATGCACAAGGTCGGTTTCGTCTAAGGCTTCCCAGCCGAGTTCGCTAAACTGTTTGAGTTCGTCTTTGACGGCTAAGCCATCTTTTTCGACTTTGTATTTCTCGAATTTGTTGAGTTTGGTTGGTGCGGGGGCGGAAGGGGTCATGGTGTTTTTTTAGGGAATATTTGCGGATAGCCTTAGTAAAAACAAGGGGAACATTGAGCTTGAAGTTAGGGGTAAGGTTTTGGCATGGATTTTGGGCTTGAAAAGACTATTTCGTTTTTAGAGGCGATTATGTCTTGGTTAATGGTTAAGCTAGGGTGGCATTTTTTAGGTCACGAATGAGCGATTGAGAGGTCGGTATAGCTGTGATTGGGTCTAACGTTAGAAGAAGTTTTGTTAAGGTTTCGTATGTTTAGCTACAAAAAACGGTATTTATTTTGGTTTGTGCATTGGAGTGATGCGCTTTATACATGAAAGGGGAAAAATTGCCCGAAATTGCTCTGGCAGGTCTGCTGGGTTTGCGTCAAGGTAGTGTTAGGTGATGCACCTGTTCGGTTCACTGTTTGGATTTCTCCAGTTTTATGACTTTTCTTTCGTCTCGTCACTCGGGTATCAATAACTCGGCTATGCCAGACTCTATGCCAGACTCGATGTCAGATTTAGACCAGCACGACTCGGATCAGATGGTTGGGGTCTCGCCAACGCTGATGGCTTTTTTGGAGTTGCTGGAGATCGGAGATTTCCAGGAACGTTGGGATGCGGCGAAGCGGTTACCGAGTTATGGTTGGCCGGCGTTACAGGGGACGTTAGCGTTGTTACGATCGCACCCTGAGGATGATGAACTGGCTTGGTTTGCGGCTCAGATTATTGGCCAGTTCCCCTCTGAGGAGGCGTTGACGGTGTTGGTGGATTTGGTGACGAGTGCGACGACGGATGAGGATGTTAAGGGAATGGCGGCTCGTACGTTGGCGAATCTGGGGGAGGCGGCGATCGCACCGCTGAATCAGTTGTTGCAGGAGGAACGCTGGCGGGTGTTGGCGATTCGGACTCTGGCTCAAATCCGTCATCGGGATGCGATTGAAGGGGTGGTTGAGTTTTGGGATGATCCTGATGCGGAGGTTCGCGCTCAGGTGTTGGCGGTGTTAAGCTGCGATCGCCATCCCCGCATCCTAACGCCGGTGTTAGCGGGTGTGACGGATTTGTCGGCGCCGGTGCGCCGCTTCGCAACGATGGCTTTGGGGTTACAGCATGGTTTGATTGAGGAGTTGGCCCCGGAGGTGAATGTGGTGGCGTTGCTTCGGGAACGACTCCTGGATTTGGATTTGGCGGTGAGTCAGCAGGCGGCGATCGCCCTGTCTCGGGTGGGAACGGTTGAGGCGATTGAGGCGTTAGGCCGCTGTCTGCGATCGCCTCATACGCCTATTGCGCTCAAGTTGGAACTCGTCCGCGCCTTGGGGTGGATCAATCATCCTGGCACGATTGATAATTTAGCAACGGCTTTGAGTTTACCGAGTTCTCAGGTTTGTCTCGAAGCGATCCGGGTTCTGTCTCAGGTGAGTTGGCCGCCGTTGAAGGCTGAGGCAGGCCAGGCGTTGATTCGCTGGTGGTGCAGTGAACCGCCTCACCGGGAACTGGCTCGGGTTCGCCAGGCGATCGCCTTGGGGTTAGGGAATTTTGGGCAGCCTGAGGCGATGGCGGTGGTGCGATCGCTCCTCGATGATCCTGATGAAACGGTGCGTTGGCACGCTCAGGCTGGCTCGGAGGCGATCGGCTAAGGCTTCAATGGTTTAATTCCCCGATGTTTGCCCAGGGTTCAGCGGCGTGAGACACCTGACTCAACTGGGTTAAGTACAATAAAGTTAAGCCAATAGAGTCACCACTGATCCCAGGTGGGTACGACGGCATAACGTTGAGAAAGGGGGATTGACCTTGAACGCAGCAGAACAAGCCAAGGATTTCCGCATTGCCAGCAAGATTGCGGCAGTTGTCAACCTATTTAAGACGGAGTTTCCTGATTTACGCTCGGATCTCAAGCCTTGGACGGATGATGTGGAAACGCGGGAGATGTTAGATCCCGATTCGATTGATATCAGTTTCCATTTTCCCGGCTATAGCTTCCGCTGTCATTGTCGCAGTATTTTGATTCAGATCCGCTTTCACGCGGTGGATTCTGATGTGCGGGCGATCGGTTTAGAAGCGGCTGGGTTTAGTGGTTTGGGTCGTCTCTGGCGCTTGTCGACAGTGGAACACTGGCACTTTGTGGGTCGGAAGGAGCCGGTTCTGGAGATGCAAGAGAAGTTGAAACGCTGTTGCCGCGAGGCGATCGATATTTTTAATCGGGATCTCGATGTCTGCGATGAAACGGCCTAGGAACGCCATACAAAACCCGGTGTCGGCTCTGGGATCGCGACTCAGAGGCTGACACCGGGTGGGGAGTATGGCACGGTGGGTTAAGGTCTTAGTTCGGGTCTTCTTTAGCGTCTGACAGAGATTTCCACCGCCTCACTTTGATTTGAGAGGGCATCGACGGTTCGCAGGGCGTAGCGTCCGGGGCTAACCTGCACCTGGGTGTCCTGACGCGGCAGGAGTTGTTCGAGCTGCCAATGGCGGTTTTGGCGTTTGTAGAGGGCCAGCGATCGCACGTCCTCGGAGTATTGGGGTTGCCAATGAATGCTATTGGCCGTGGTTTCGACGCCTTGGGGTGCGTCGGGGGCTTGGCTATCGAGCCAAGGCATGGGGGGAATTAGAGCGGGTGTGGGGTAGAGGCGCGATCGGAACTGTCCATTGACCCCTAAGCGATCCTCCATAAAGACTTTAACGCTAAAAAAGATATTCCCCAGGGAATCCCGAGAGCGAGAGCGGCGGGAAATATCCACCTGACGCAAAAACTCCGTCACCGGCCAATCACTATCATTGAGACGACTGAGATAATTGCCGGTATAGATATGACGACGGTAGGGATTGTGACTGAGCCACCAATCGAGCAAACGAGGATAACTTTGTTGGGGAGGATCGATACGCCAGTAAAGTTGTGGCGCCATATAATCGACCCAACCTTGTTCTAGCCAGAGTTTGGGGTCAGCATAGATTTGTGCAAACTGATCCATCCCCCGAATCCCTGCCGGCTGGCCCGGGCGATAGATCCCAAAGGGACTAATCCCGAATTTAACCTGCGGTTTCGCGGCTTTGATGCCGTCGTAGAGGCGACGCACCAGGCGATTGACGTTATCCCGCCGCCAATCATCTCGGCTTAAGCTGCCGCCATTTTTACGGTATTCCCCATAGGTGTTATCGTCGGGGAACTCAACGCCAGGTTCTGGATAGGGATAGAAGTAGTCATCGAGGTGAACGCCATCGATACTGTAGCGGTTGACGACATCGAGGATCACGTCATAGGCGCGATCTTGAATCTCTTTGGCCCCCGGGTCCATCCAAATCAGGTTGCGATAGGAATAGGCATATTGAGGGTACTGGCGAGCCATGTTATTGGCGGCTAGGTCATAGCTACCGCCGAGTTTGGCGCGATAGGGGTTAAACCAGGCGTGCAGTTCGATGTTGCGATCGTGAGCTTCCTCAATGGCAAATTCCAGGGGGTCGTAGAAAGGACTCGGGGGTCGTCCCTGTTGTCCGGTGAGCCAATAACTCCAAGGTTCGGTGTCGGAGTAGTAGAGGGCATCCCCGGCGGGGCGAATTTGCAGGATGAGGGCGTTGAGGTTGAGTTGTTGCATCCGGTTGAGGATGCCGATGAGTTCTGCTTGTTGTTGTTGGGTGCTGAGGTTGGGGCTAGAGGGCCAGTCGATGTTCACAACGGAGGCGGCCCAAACACCACGAAATTCGTACTCAGGGGCGCTGGCCAGGTCTTGTCGGGCCAAGCTCGGGAGTTGGGTAAGTAGGAGGGTGGTGAGGGTGAGGGCAACCCAAAGCCGCCGTATGAGTCGGCGTCGTTTGGGGATGCCAGAGGAGCGAGTTAGAGTCATAGAAGCTCGTCGGTCATGAAATGTTAATCGAGCGATATTGTAGTCTTCTTCGCCCCGGTTTGTGCATCCGGTCTAACCGCCTGAGGAATTGACCCCCTAGGGTCGTTCCATAACTCCTCAGCCAGAACATGATCCAATTTCACTGGACGGACTAGCCAGTTGCGGGTTCTGTCTACGGATAGCTTCTAATTCTGCGCCCACCAGTTTAATAGCTGCTTGTTGAGCAAGATAGTCGTAAAGAGGTTTCGCATGGCTAGAGAGGCGATAAGGTTGAGAGGTGAAGCCCGCCCGTAACCCTTGCTGTAACTCTTCTGTGGATAATCCCAGGTTGTTGAGATAGGGAACGATATCAATCAATTGTTGATGGGAGTTTTGTGGTTGAAAACTACGTTCTGGATCAGCTTTGAGCGTAAAGCGCCGCCGCCGGTTAAAGAAATGCTGACTGGCCCAGACGTAGTGATCGCGATAGGCTTGAGGGCTGTCGACTAGCGAGTCTTTTGGGGCAATGGTGTTGGCTTCAGTCCAGTACCGTTTTTCTGCGACCACAAATACTAGATCGCAGTAAAGATGGGAGAAGTTGGGAAATGTGTCACCACTGACCCAGAAATTGATGTCGCCAATCTGTGGAGACATTTGAGTAATATGACAGTAGCTATGAAGGAAACCTGTATTCCAAATATAGGGATCTTGATTGCCCTTGGTTGAGTCGTGGTAAATTCACCGATTTTCAAGTTGTGACACAACCCGTGGGGGATGGTAGATCAGATAAGCGCCCATAATTATTCAGACCTTTAGCTGTGTAGTGCTGAGGTTGAGGCTAGCAGAGCAATCGAGATTGAGGCATAAAAACTAATGAGCAAGCTCATAGTAGCCCCCCAACCCGGAAGTATGGCTGCCGGGTTCATAAAACTTTTGGCTGTAACGAAGTGAAACGACATAACCCTAAAATATTGACAGTCTCCCCGACGGGATTAAGATCAGAGGAGAGACCGTCCTAAAACCTTTGGCATCGACCATGAACATTTCTGTTGTTTCGAGTCTATTAATTCCCTACTTGCCAGCGCTTCTTAAAAAGGTGAGCGAGTCGGAACTGGTGGGAAGCGTTGGCGAGCTGGGACAAGCCGGTTGGGACCGAGCCTGTCAACTCTGGAACGCTCTACAACCCAAGCTAGAGACGGAACTAGCCGCGAAAATGGCGGCGGAAGAGTTGGCCAAAAATCCTGAGGATGATACTTGGAAAAAACCCTTTGAAGCCAAGTTAGCTGAAATGATTGAAAAAGACCCGCAATTACAGGAGGCGATCGCCAACATTTTGACGGAGGCGCAACAAGATACCAGTTCTCCAGGGATTCAGCAAACGATTGGTGAGATGAAAGGCGGACAGGCGATCGCCAATATGAGCCATAGTAAAGCCACTAATGTCGGTGAAATGGGAAATGTGGGAGGCGATGTTAACTTCTGATGAATGAGTCGATTCGCCAAGAGATTCAGACCGCTCAGGATAGCCAAGTGACCGGCAATATGGTCGATAGCACGGCGTTGAACGTGCGGGAGATGCAGGCGGGAAGTTTCCTCCTCTCGGGCGATAACAATCAGGTGACCATTTATGGGAGTGTCATCAAGACTCAGGAAAAAACGACAACTCCCGCTCAACTCAAGGCGAATCCCTATCAAGGACTGTTGGCATTTCAGGAACGGGATTATCAACGCTTTTTTGGTCGCGATCGCCAAATCAAAACCCTATGGACCAAACTGCGGGATCTCTACGAACAGAATCAGCAGCTGCGATTTCTGCCGGTTTATGGTCCCTCGGGTTGTGGGAAATCCTCTTTAGTTCGCGCTGGCTTAATTCCTGAGTTGGTGCGTCATCCTCTCCCCGTCTGTCACTCAGTGCGGGTGGCGACTCTGGTCCCTGGGCCTCGTCCCCTGGAGGCTTTGGCCATGGTGTTGGCGAAAGTCGCCACGAACGAACCCACCCCAGTCGCTAAAAGTGAGGAGTTCTTGGCGGTGTTAGAGAAACCCTGTGCGGTGAAACCGGGAAGGTTGGGACATGAACCGGAGTTTTGTGGGTTGCGCAAGATTGCGGCCCTGTTACCGGAGATTGACAGGTCGCCGCTGATTGTGTTTGTGGATCAGTTTGAGGAAATCTATTCTCTGTGTCAGTCGGAGGAGGAACGAGAGGCGTTTATTAGTAATTTGGTTCAAGCAGCGGGCGATCGCAGTCAACAGGTGACGGTGGTGGTGACGTTCCGCAGTGATTTTTTGCGGGAGTTGCAACAAGATCCACCCCTTTATCATCTATTTTCGGAAGAAGGGGTGTTAGTGCGTCCTCTGTTAGTCGAGGAGTTGCACGAGGCGATCGCCAAACCGGCAGAATTGGCAGAACATCCCTTAGATGAGGCGGTGATTACGCTCCTATTGCAACAGATGCAGGGACAGGATCATGCACTTCCGCTGTTACAGTTTGCCTTAACTCAGATTTGGACGGGATTGGAAGAAGGTCTTTCTGAAGTCGAGACCTTAACTAAAATTGGCGGTGTGGGGGGTGCGTTGGCGGGGGAGGCTCAACGGCTGTATGAACGACTCGATGAGGGCGATCGCGCCTTGGCCCGTCGGATGTTTTTGGGATTGGTGCAATTGGGGGAGGGAAGTGAGGATACCCGCCGCCGCCTGCTGACGTCGGAGTTGTTGGCGAGTTCTCAGGAGGGCGATCGCTTTGAGACCATTATCAATCAGTTTGCAGCGCCTGGGGTGCGGTTTATCTCAGTTTCCCTGAATCAGCAACACCAGGAAACTCTCGAAGTCACTCATGAGGCGTTGATTCGTCATTGGAACCAGTTACAAGATTGGCTGAAGGAATCTCGGGAAGCGTTACGCCAGAAGCGCAAGATTGAGCAATTGGCGCAGGATTGGCAGGAATCGGGTCAGTCGAAGGGCTATTTGCTGCAAGGTCGTCCGTTGCGGGATGCGAAGGAGTTTCAGGAGTCCTCGGAGGGGGAAACGGCGTTGTCTGCATTGGCTCGGGAGTTTATTCAGCGGAGTCAAAGGGTCTATCGAACTCGGTTTTGGCCATTTTTCCTCGTCTCTTTGGTGATTGTGCTTCCAGTTATTTATAATCTCCACCATAAAACACTTGATCGGGCTGAAGCAATCCTAACAGAGCAAGATGATGGTGAAAGCTGTATAGTTAACCCACAACTTTTTAGAGGCTTACAATATATTCGCTGGATGGCTTTGATAGATAAAAATTTGAGAAATCGACCGAGTTCTAATTTATGTAGGGAAGTTCTTCATAACATTAACCTAAGCCACTTTAAGTTTCAGAACTCAAATTTTCAAAACTCCAGTTTCATCTCAGCTAAATTTCGTCACGCCGATTTATCTGATAGCCAGTTTCAAGGAGCAAATCTTGCTAACGCTGAATTTAATCATGCAACTTTAATCCGTGCTGAGTTTGGCTGTTTTGATAATGACTGCTCTAATAGAACCATATTAGAAGAAGCGAATTTTCAAGATGCTATCATGATAAATGCAAATCTTGAAAACGCTTTTTTGTTGAATGCGAATTTTAATAAGACCACCTTATATGGTGCAAATCTTAGCGGAGTACAGGAGTTGGAAAGCGAGCAAATGCAAAATGCAAAATTATGTCAAACCATTCTTCCTGATAATATGACACCTAGCGTTGACCCAGATCGAGATTGTACACCTGATGCTAGGTCGCTAATTATTTCATACAGTCAGCCATAATATTTACTCGTTTTTAATAAATTCAGACTATCTAAAGATTGGCAAGTCGCCACCCATTTCCGGAATTTCGAGATCTATCACGAATGTAAAATTTAGATCCACACTTAGCGACATCAATTCCATGTTCCTCTCCGATAGTAACTTTACAGTTACGGATAGTCATGTTGTTAACTGTAATTTCTCCAGAGTAAATGTCGTAATAGTTTGAAACGGGTTGACAAAAACTCGCTACATCGTTTTGAGTGTCAAATGGAGTCATCATTTCTCCAAGAGCCTTAGTTGCGGCTTCTGAAATCTTTTTAGAGTCATGGGGAATCGCTTGAATCAAAATTTCAGTGGCGAGTTCACGATGTTGACGAATTTTCAACAGACTCTGAGCCGCAAGAACGTGTTTAAGTTCGAGTTGGGCGGGGTCATTTAATTCCTTCAATAACTTCACTAAGGCAAGAATACCGCGAGTTCTTGGCGATCGCTCCACAAAGTCCCTCTCAGAAATATTGAGTTCAACCGCCTCAATCTCCCCCGCCTCAAACTTCTCTTGCAGAATTTCATTAAACTCAATGATTAAGGCTTCCAAGTTTTTGCGTAGCTTAGGAAAGTCGTTCATTTTAGGAGTCCTCGGAATAGCTGACGGATCAACCTCGTGATTGCCCGTCTGATGCGTTGAAAACCGCCCTTGAGTTAGCAACGCGATCGCCGCCGCCGCATTCGCCAAACCCGCCCCCGTTGGCAAATCAAACCCCGGCTGAGACGGATAGCCCCCAGCGGCTGGATGACATCCCCCAGACTGAACATCCCGAGCCGTTTTTTGCAAAATCTCTTTCACCTGAAACGGCGATAACCCTGGAGCCATCTGCCTTATTAAAGCACAAATTCCCGCAATCTGGGGAGCCGCCGCCGACGTACCACTAAACGCCGCCCAACCATCATTTGACTCAGTTTGATCTCCCGATAAAGCTCGGTCTTGATCAATCTGACTCCCTGGAGCAACGGGGAGCATAATATAACTGGCATCGGGGCGTTGTCCGACTAATCCGCAAATATCGGGAACCCCTCGCCGGGGATAAATGGGACTGTTAAAAGCACTGGCATAATTACTCGCTTCTAACTCTCCCTTTAACGGTCCATCGAGATGTAAATAAACCCCACCGACCGCCAAAACATCGGGATGTTGGGCGGGAAATCCCCAGTGACCATTCCCGGCCGCAAAAACCACAAGGATTCCTTGATGAATGGCATCAGCAACGGTGGCGGCCAGGAGACGATGGTAGGCGGATATGGGGGGATAGCGGACATCGGACCCCCAACTACAGGAAATCACATCAGGACGGAGATGGGCGGCGGTGCGAAAAGCGGCAATGGAGTTGACATTGCGGGATTTTCCGGCGATCGCCACATCGGCTTTGACGACTGTTAAGCGAGTCTGGGGGGCGATCGCCAACAGATTGGCCGACTCTCCCGTTCCATGGCCATGATGATCGATCTCAGGGGAATCGGAACCGGGGGCTAACAAGACTTGAACCTGATAATCATGTTGGGCGAAATAGGGATGTCTGTACCATCCCGTATCCACCATCACCACATGGGTTCCCTGACCGCAGATGCCTTGCTGATGCAGGGATTGGGCGTTTAAGGCTTGGGCGAGATCGTCGGGAACTTGCAGATAAGTTGGACGGACGCTGGGGGGAGTTGGCGAGGGATGGGGATGTCCCAGATAGTACACTGGTTCACTAATGGCGATCCCATCTAGGAACTCGGCTAAGGGACTGTTTTCGGTGTTGATTTTGCCAAATTGTTGGCTATCCACCGCATCAATGAAGCTGGCGGTGGTTTCTCTGGCCCGTTCTTTGATGACGGGACGCTCGACGGAACGGAGTGTGGTCTGAAAGACTTGTTCGTAGCGATCGCCTGGGGCGGCGATGCTGATGGAAAAATTGCCCGCCTGTAGCACATCAAAGCCGGCAGCGGTGAGGCGATCGCAGGCTTCGTCCAGGGTGCGGCGATCGCCATAATACTGGGCGATCGTCCCAGGTGTCAGGGGAGTTCCTTCAGACAAGAGAGAGGCCCCGCGAGGCGATCGCACGATGGCTTCGGCGTAGATTTTAGACGGCAGCGATCGCGTCATCTTGACCCCTTCTGCATGAGAGTATCATAGCTGGCTAAGGAATGGCATATCTAAGCAGATAAAATTTAGGCTAGGCTTCTGGCAGTTGTTGTCGGTTGCGATTATAAATTTCATAAAGCCGCTTGAGGACTTCGATTGGGATGCCTGCAATCGGCACTGAAATTTTCGCAGCTTCGACTGCCCCCGCAAAAATGATACTGAAACTATCTTGCCAGCGTTGCCAGTTTTGGGGATTTTTCTGAGGCATCGTGGCAAAGCCATTGAGCAGAATTTCAAAGACTTCTGCGTCAGTTTTCTTAGGGTATTTCTCCCGCAGTTTAGCCAAAACTCGGGCAAGCTGTTGGTTAGCGGCAGCCTTAGCTTCTGGAGCATAATTATGCTGAACCCCAATTTGATTACCGCTGATGGTAACATCTCCACTGTTGATGTTACCCACCTGATTTATATTGAAAATAGATTGATTGTCAGATTGTTTAGACATGAGTTGAGATAATGGAGATTGAGCAATCATCACTAAGGCATCCATGACCGCGAGACGAAGATTGGTGTCAGCATCTTCACGTACAATTTGACAGAGTAATGGGATGCTGGTTTCTGCACCTAGCTGACCTAGAGATTGTGCAGCACGAATGCGAATTGTGCTACTATTTTTTGTGTCTTTGAGTAAGACACAAAGGGTTTCGATAATGATTTGACGGTTCTCTAGGGTCACGTCTCTTCATTCTACACAACGGATTGCTCCACGGCGCTTCCCAATTTACCTAACGCTTCAATAGCACATTCACGGACTTGAGTATCCGGGTCATTTAGCAATTGAACCAGGGCTGGAATAGCAGCTTCTTGATTGAGTTGTCCGAGGGCGATCGCGGCCGTTTGGCGTAGGATTGGATTAGGCTGTTGCAGGGCTTCAAGCAGAGGCGTGAGAACCGTTGAACTCGGAAGCTTGCCGAGGGCGATCGCCGCCGTTTGTCGAACAGTTACATCGGAGTCGGTGAAAAGACTGAGCAAGCCGGGAATTGCCTGTTCGCTGCCGATGTTACCTAAGGCCTTGCTGGCACAACAACGGACATCAGACTTAGAATCTTCGAGGAGTCCTAGTAATGGCCAAATCGCCCGTTCACTGCCGATGTTGCCTAAAGCCTCGGCGGCACTACTCCGGACATGAGGTTCACTATCTTCTAGGAGTTGTAGTAATGCCGAAAGCACCTGCTCACGGCCAAGCTGTCCTAATGCCTTTGCCACCTCCCGACGCACCTCAGGATTGGGATCTTTGAACTGTTGCAGCAATCGAGGAATTGCCTGTTGGCTACCCATTTGACCAAGAGCTTGAGCCGCTTTGGCGCGAATGACCGGGATAGGGTCTTTGAGGTTAGTACAAAGGGTGTCAAGCACCAGTTGTTGATAGGCTGGATGTTGAGTCATGGGAGTTGCTCTCCAATCTGACCGCCGTGGTTAGTGACGTTGCCTGTGTTGAGAATGCCGACTTGATTGATATTGTAGTTCCTGGAGGAGGAGCTGTCTCTAGTTGGAATGGGGAGATGGCTGTTCTTCTTGGATTCTAGAGCGGCTTTCCAGAGTTCGTAGTTTTGACATCCTCCCCGCCTTACTTGGTTGAAGGCGGGGATTCCCATCATCGCTGACGAGAGTTCCTGGCTCGTCGAGCCACCTTACTTTTTTGGGTTTCCCCATCCAAGCAGAGGGTCATCTCATCCCCAGGCGTAACTTTCCGAGTGCCCCTCGGTAGTTGTGCTAAACCTTGCAGTGCCTTCATTAAAATGTTGATGGCGGCATTAACATCCCGGTCATTCAAGTAACCGCAATGCGGACATTTATGAGTGCGAGTGGATAAGGCTTTCTTCACGTCCTCTCCACAATTGGAGCAGTCTTGAGACGTGAAATGAGGTGCCACAGCAATCACTGGCACATCAAACACTTTCCCAAAATACTCCAACCACTGCCTAAATAATGTCCAGCTAGCATCAGATATTGATGTGGCTAGATGGTGGTTTTTAACCATATTCCGCACTTTTAGGTCTTCAATGGCTACCAAGTCTGCCGACTGGACAAGCGCCCTTGCTGTCTTAACTGCAAAGTCTTTACGCCGCCTTGAAACCTTGAGATGCGTCTGGCCTAACCGTTGAATGGCTTTGAGGCGATTCTTGGAACCTTTCTTTCGGCGAGAAACCCGTTTCTGTGCTTTCTTTAAGGCTTTTTCCGCTTTCCTTAAAAATCTAGGATTCTCGACTGTATTGCCATCAGAGTCGGTGTAGAAATGATTTAAACCAACATCTACGCCTACCATTCGCTTGGTGGGTTCATGATGTTCATTACGCTCTTGATTGATGGAAAATTGAACATAATATCCATCAGCCCGACGCACAACACGGACTCGCTTGACTTGTTTTTTGGAGTAAAAGTGCAAATCACGAGTTCCCCACATTTTAAAGGTTCCAGCCTTGAAGCCATCCCTAAACGTAATGGTTAATCGGTCATCCGACAAGACCCAGCCATCAACCTTGTACTCGACTGAGCCATGGGTTTGATAGTTGCGAAACTTGGGAAAACCTTTCTTGCCTGGAACCTTTTTCTTGCAGTTATCAAAGAATCTAGCGATGGCGCTCCATGCTCTTTCGGCACTAGCTTGACAAGCCTGAGCTGAAAGCTTTTTGCACCATTCAAACTCTTTTCTAAGTATCCGGCAATATTTATTGAGGTCGTACTTATTAACCCCTGGGTTGTCCATCCAGTAACGAAGGCAGGAATTACGCACGAAACGAGCGGTACGAATCATCTCATCTAAGATGGCGTACTGCTTGCCTGTTCCTCGTAATTTTGCCTCGAATACTAGCATGGCTAATTCAACTCTATGCTGAGTAGTTTAGGATAGCTTGTTAGGAAATGCAAAGAGCAGGTATTCGATGTGCCTGCTCTTTGCCTGGGGGCGTCCATGTATCCCCGCCCTACTCCCCTTCGCTTCGTTGAGGACGGGGTTCTATTGCTCCCCCAGACCCCCACGTTTTGATAGAACTGGCAGCGGTTTTGGATTCGGGTAATGGTATTCCACAGGTAGAAATCCACTCACAGGCGATACAACTGCCCTCAATCACTCAAGGATCGAGCATCGCCAATTTCCCCCAAAGCCTCAGCCGCCTCCCGCGCACATCTTCGTCTGAGTCATTGAGGGCAGTGAGCAACCCCTCAATTCCTGTCTCACTGCCGATTTTCCCCAAAGCCGATGCCGCCCCCTCATCCCGACCCCCCGAAACAGCAACAGGCACAAAAAAACCGTAACGCCCCGAAAGACGTTACGGCCACCGGTCAAGACATCACCCTAAAACTACGACAAGCGAGCCTTAATCTGAGCGTGACGTTCGACTCCCTCAAAACTATAGCGGTTGTAATTATTCCGCTCAATCAACTCCTCCATATACCGAACCCGAGTTCGCGGAGCCGGGTGCGTCGAGAGATAGGGAATAACCGGACCGCCTCCCTGCTGTTCCCGCAGGGTTTGCATGAAGTTACGCAAGCCATCAGCCGCATAACCGGCACTGTGAATCACCCGAGTGCCAATAATGTCAGACTGGCGTTCATGTTTACGGCTGTAGTCCAAACTAACTAGGGTTCCCAACAAGTTACCGAAGGGAATTTCCCGAGCCAGGTTGGCCAGCAGGTTATTCGTAACCACCCGTTGGAAGCCGTGAGACAGAACCGCGTGACCGACTTCATGGCCGAGTAACCCCGCCAGTTCCGCTTCCGAGTTGGCGGCGAGAATGGCACCGGTGTTGACGAAGACTTTACCGCCGGGGAGCGCAAAGGCGTTGAGATTCTCGTCATCGACGACGAAAAACTCATAGTCAAACTCATCTCGTCCCATATAACGGGCAACCTCTTGGCCTAACTCATCCACATAGCCGAGAATTTCTGGGTCATTCACCATCCGCAATTGACCTTGTAACTGTTCGGCGATTTGCTCCCCGAGGCGAGATTCCCCGGCCAGCATTAACTGAGCTAGGTTAATGGCCTGAAACACGGTGGAGGTGGTGCGTCCGGTTAAAACCCCCACGGCTAAGCCGCCTAGCCCTCGCAGGGCGATGTTTTCCCGGAGGCGACCCCGGAAACTGCTGAGATAATCTTCTGCCAGTTCTGTCATCTCCCCGGCTTGAGGATGGTCGGGGTTAACAATGGCGAACTCCCGAGCCGTAATCGAGGCTTCGAGGCGTTGTCCGTCTTCTCGTAGGGTTTCGGCCAGTATTCGGGCCAGTTCGTAGGAGCCGGGGAAACGGGTGGTGGCCTCTTCGAGGAAGGCGATCGCCTCGTCGGTGTCTCCCTCATCGAGATGGCGTTGAGCAATCAGAGCGTAGGGCGGTGCAAAGCCGGGAGCTTCTTCAAACAGCAGATCTAACGAGGCTTCCACCTGAGACTCGCGATTTTCGGCTAGGCCTTCTTGAACATTATCCCAATAGACGCGACCGGCTGGGGAGAGTTGATCCTCGGTGATGGCGTCGGCGATTTCGAGGGTTCCCTCGGCGGGAAACTCGGGTTTGGCTTGACGATAGAGCCGTTCCGCTTCCCGGAGATTGCCCTGGAGATAGTAGCGGTCCGCCTGAGCCATCAAGGCTTCTCGTTCGCTGAGGGAGACGGGCGCTGGGGTGGCTGGGGTGGCGTTGGGATCGGGTTTCTCCTGAGCGGTATTTCTGGCGGTTTCCGTGGCATACACGGCAACTTGATAGTCCCCTCGGCCGCGAGAATCAAAGGCGTTGGCGACAACGCGATAGGTTCCTGTGGCCGGCAGAGTCAGCACCAGTTCTGAGTTGGTATCTCCTGAGGTGCGATCGTCGTTTTCGGCTAAGGGTTGATCGTCGGGGCCGATGAGAATCAGATAGGTGTCAAAATCTGAACTGTCGAGTTGAATGCGAATCTCTTGTCCGGCCTCTCCTGAAAATTCATAGAGATTGTAGCGACTCCCATCTCGCAGCCGGGAACTGCGGTTGGTTAGACGGCCTTGTTCTTGGAGAATGGGCCGTTGGGCCAGTTGGCGATCGCCGCCTCCCTGCAATCCCTTCCAGGACTTGGTCTGTGTCACCTCTACCTCAGGATGGGTTTTGAGGCTAATGGACTTGTGAACGACAAGGTCGCGGCTGACATCTGATTGAGCGGCAACAGCTCCCCGCAGCAAGAGGGGAATGTTGGGCAAAAATAGGTTTAAGCTTAGGAACAGGCTTGTCCCTAATAGGAAGCACAATAGGGTTCGTAAAGGTTTCATAATCATTTTAGATGAGACAAGGGGCCGTGTGACGGTCGCGGATATCGGGCTGAGTCTCTCACGAGGGAGTTTAGGACGCCATAAGGGTATTGATGTGAAATGGGGCTTAACTGTTTCGCGATCGCAGCCAGTTTAGCAATTGGCGTCACGGCCACCTCTCGGCGATCGCGTCTTATTACACAAAATTAGATATTTGTCAAGAGATTCCTCAAAACGATTGCCTGTTATGCCCCTAAACTTCACAATAATTTACAATTTATCGCAACAGTTCTCTCAAATTCCTGAGGTTAATAAGAGTTTAATTTTAGCAAAAAGCGTCTTAAACGTCCCCTGTGGAAACTGTGGAAAAGTCAGATGAATCACCCTTCATTCTGCCATCCCGGAACCCGACAACTGTGGAAAAACGGTGGAAACATCACCTCAACAAATCCCATCTTAGCCAACATCTCAAGAGGGAACGCAAGCGGCCACTCCTTCAAGCCAATTCCGACTGAGATGACGGTAAAAACGATGAGGGAGATTCGAGACGATGACCCAAAATCATCAAGTCTCGTTCAACCCCATCGAGTTGAGCAATCCGAGGTAGATAGCCCCATTCCTGGAACTTGGCCTGTTCAAATAGACCTAAACTCGCTAAATTATGGGCAAAAACGAAGGCCAGGAGTGTTTTCAACTGTAACATCGGCCCATTGGCAACCGCCAACTCTAATAAAAACCGACCCAACCCCTGACCCTGATATTCCGGGTCAATGTAAATCGCCAGTTCTGCCGTCGCCGCATAGGCCGGACGACCATAAAAGGGGCGAAAACTGAGCCAACCCACCACCCGTTCATCTCGTTCCGTCACCCAGAGGGGATAGCGTTCGGGAACATGACCGACAAACCAAGCGTAACGACTTTCAACCGACACCGGCGAGACATCAGCCGTCGCCATTCGTCCCGGAATGGCAGCATTATAAATGCCCACAATAGCAGGCAAATCATTCGCGCGAGCATGACGGACATTCATCGGCAAATTTCATCAGTAAATTTCATCAGTGAATGGCGTGACCCAATCTCGTACCACGGCAGACCCCCAATCCTTCACCGCAAATCATCCCAAGGCCCTCAGACTTACTTAGACACTCAACAACAGGCGCCGACTCCAGGGGAGGTGATGGTCTTTGAGACAATCGTCTTCGCTCGATTTGTGATCTTGTACACTAACCTTAAGACAGTAGAGCCTTAAAATGTAACAGGTCTGTCCTACCTTTTGCAACCTATCCTAACTAAAATCCGGCAATAGTAAAACTATCTTAAAATTTTCCGAGATTGCCGGAGAGACCCGTACACTAAAGCCAAGGGAGGCTGAGGGATGAGTCCGTCTTAGACCTGGGAGAGCAAAACTGGGGCTTAATTCGCCAGACATCTTGATGCCAGGCAACTTTCAGAAACGACCTCAAGGTCTTTGCGTCCATCATTCGCAGCGCTTAATCAGCAGTAACTTGTCCAGAAAAACCAATTTAAATGGAGTAAACGTATGATTACTAAAATCCCCTATAAAACCGATCCAGCCCATGATGTTCTGCGATCGCAAAGTGATTTACTACAAGCGATCTTCTCACCTAACAATGTTGCCGTCATTGGTGCAACCGAAAAAGCCAACAGCGTTGGGCGAACCCTACTCTGGAACCTGGTTAGCCATCCCTTTGGCGGGACCGTCTTTCCCGTCAACCCGAAACGCAGTAGCGTCTTAGGCATTAAAGCCTATCCCGACGTAGCCTCAGTTCCGGCCCAAGTGGATTTAGCCGTCATCGCCACCCCCGCCCCAACGGTTCCCGAGGTGATTCGCCAATGTGTCGCCGCTGGAGTTCGCGGGGCGATTATTCTCTCGGCCGGCTTCAAAGAAGTGGGAGAAGCTGGGGTCGAACTCGAACGACAAATCCTAGACGCGGCCCGGGGCAAAATGCGGATTGTCGGACCCAACTGTTTAGGGGTGATGAGTCCCCTATCGGGGTTAAATGCCACCTTCGCCGGGTCCATGGCCCGCCCCGGAAGTGTGGGCTTTATTAGCCAAAGTGGCGCCCTGTGTACCTCCATTTTAGACTGGAGTTTTCAAGCCAATGTGGGCTTTAGTTCCTTCGTCTCCCTGGGGTCGATGTTGGATGTGGGTTGGGGAGATCTGATCTACTATCTCGGCGATGATCCCCGCACCGAGAGTATTGTCATCTATATGGAGTCCATTGGCGATGCCCGGTCTTTCCTATCAGCGGCCCGGGAAGTTGCCCTCAGTAAACCGATTATCGTCATTAAAGCGGGACGGACTGAAGCCGCTGCCAAGGCCGCTGCCTCTCACACCGGGGCCTTAGCGGGCAGTGATGAGGTCTTAGATGCGGCCTTCCGACGCTCGGGGGTGTTACGAGTCTATCACTTGGCCCATCTGTTCTACATGGCGGAATTGCTGGCGAAACAACCGCGCCCGAAAGGGCCGCGTTTAACGATTTTGACCAACGCCGGGGGTCCCGGTGTCCTGACGACGGATACTCTGATTACAGAGGGGGGTAAGTTGGCGGAATTGGCCCCGGAAACCCTCGAACGTCTCGATGAGATTTTGCCGCCTCAATGGAGTCATGGCAATCCCATTGATATTTTGGGGGATGCGGACCCCGATCGCTATGCCAAAGCCTTACAAGTCGCCGTGCAAGATCCCAATAGTGACGGTTTGATTGTGGTGTTAACGCCTCAGGCCATGACCTCTCCGACGGAGACGGCGGAAAAACTCAAAGCTTGTCCGATGGAAGGCCGTCATAAAAAGCCCATTTTTGCCAGTTGGATGGGTGGGGCGGATGTCGAAGCTGGGGCGCGGATTCTCAATCAGGCCCATATCCCGGCGTTTCCCTATCCCGATACGGCGGTGCGGATGTTTAACTATATGTGGCGCTACAGCCGTAACTTGCGAAGTTTGTATGAAACGCCGATGTTATTGGAGGATGAGGAAGGGGAATCCTCGGGCCACGATCGCCCCTCGGCTTGCGCTATTATCCAAACGGTACGAGAGGCAGGACGGACGCTATTAACGGAGTTTGAGTCGAAGCAACTTCTGGCCAGTTATGACATCCCCATTGTCGAGACTCGTATCGCCAAAACTCTCGAAGAAGCCATAGCCGCCGCCGCCGATCTCGGCTATCCGGTGGTGTTAAAACTTCTCTCGGAAACCATTACCCATAAAACTGATGTGGGCGGGGTCCAGCTCAACCTCAATGATGCCGAAGCCGTGGCGAAGGCCTATCAACGGATTCAAGATCGCGTCGGTGAACTCCATAGCCTTGATCACTTCCATGGGGTGACGGTTCAGCCGATGCTGAAACTCGATGGCTACGAGTTGATTATTGGTAGTAGTTTAGATCCCCAGTTTGGGCCGGTGTTACTGTTTGGAACCGGGGGACAGTTGGTGGAGGTATTCCGCGATCGCGCCCTGGGCCTACCGCCCCTCAACACCACTCTGGCCCGGCGTTTGATGGAAAACACCAAAATCTATACGGCCCTCAAGGGGATTCGTGGCCGCGATCCCATTGACTTGGCCGCCCTCGAACAACTCTTGGTCCGCTTTTCCTATCTGGTGGTGGAACAACCCTGGATTAAAGAGATTGAGGTCAATCCACTGCTGGCTAGCCCGGAACGGCTGATTTCCCTCGATGCACGGGTGGTTCTCCATCCGGCGGACACCGATGTGGCTGAGTTACCGAAACCGGCCATTCGCCCCTATCCCAGTCAATATGTGGGACGCTGGACGGTTCGCGATGGACGGGAGGTGACGATTCGCCCCATTCGCCCGGAAGATGAACCGATGGCGGTCAAGTTCCACGAAAGCCTCTCTGATGAAAGTGTCTATCTACGCTACGCCCACGCCTTTAAACTCAGTCGCCGGGTGACTCATGAACGTCTCTCGCGCCTCTGTTTTATTGATTATGACCAAGAAATGGCCCTGATTGCTGACTATCGCAATCCTGAAACCGGTCAGCATGAACTTGTCGGGGTGGCCCGCTTGAGTCTGATTCACGGAACCCGTGATGCGGAGTATTCGTTGTTAGTCAGCGATCGCTTCCAGCATCAAGGCTTAGGGACTGAAATGACGCGTCGTTCCATTGAAATTGCCCGGGCGGAAGGCTTTGATTTAGTCTTTGCCGAAATTCTCTCGGATAACCGCGCCATGCAACGGATTTCTGAACATCTTGGCTTTAAGATTGAACGGATTTTAGGGGAGTCCATGGTTCGCGCGGAAATGCGTTTAACGGATGGGGAGTCATGATGTTTAACGTCAAGGTCAAACCCAATTCCAAGCAACAGGCGATTATCCTCGAAGATGATGGCAGTCTCACGGTTCGGCTGCAATCTCCCCCGGTCGAGGGTAAGGCCAATAAGGAGTTAATCCAGGTCTTAGCCGACCGCTTTGGGGTGCGTCAGTCTCAAATCTCGATTCGGTCTGGGGAACGATCTCGGACGAAGCGCGTTGAGGTGGATGAGACCTCCTAGGTTGGGTTAGTTTGGCTTACCATAGGGCATAGGGTCAGTCTTGGATTAACAGGCTGGGTCTATGCCCGATTGGGTTTGGTTTTTGTTTGGTTTTTGTTTGGTTTTGATGAGGACTCCCCATGGTCACACCGACACAAGTTTGGACGATTCGTGATCTCGATGCGATGCCCGATGATGGGGGGTGGACTCGGCATGAAATTCTTGATGGAGACCTGTTTGTGACTCGCGCCCCTCATTTTCGTCATCAGAACGTTAGTGGTAATCTCCAGTTTGAACTCGAGGCCTGGTCTCGGAAAACTAGACTCGGTCGGCCAATCGCCACTCCAGGGTTGATTTTCAGTCCTCGGGATGCGGTGATTCCCGATTTGATCTGGATCAGTCAATCTCGGTTAGAGACTGGGGTGGATGCGTCGGGACATTTTACGGTAGCCCCGGAGTTGGTGATCGAGATTCTCTCTCAAGGGGAAATCAATGAACAACGCGATCGCGAGGTCAAGTTAAAACTCTATTCTCTGTATGGGGTTCAGGAGTATTGGCTGGTGAATTGGTGGCTGAAAACCCTAGAGGTCTATCGTCGTCAGGATGCCCAACTTCAGCGGGTTCAGACCTTGCTAGAGGGCGATCGCCTAACCTCCCCCTTATTTCCTGAGTTTGAGGTGGAAATCGCCTCGATTTTCCCCTCTTAAATGTCAGTTTAGTTAATCCCTAAACAGAATTGTACCTCAACAGGACAACATAACTATGGTAATAACGTCAACGCAAACCTACACCGCTGCTGACTATCTGGAATTAGAAGAAACAGCATCAGTTCGCCATGAATATCGCAATGGAGAAATTTTTGAAATGACTGGGGGAACGCCAAATCATAATGAACTAATCCGCGCCTTGACGGTCTTGCTAAGTCTGGCGCTGGCGGGAAAGTCCTATCGGTTATTTCTTGCAGATCAGCGTCTTTGGGTTCCTCAAGCGAACCTTTATACTTATCCTGATATTATGGTTCTTCCAACTCCTATCGAACTTCAAGAGGGTCGAAAAGATACAGTTATAAACCCAGTCTTTATTGCTGAGGTTCTATCCGATTCAACCCGCAACTATGACCGCAGTGAGAAATTTGCGGCGTATCGAACCATTCCTGGTTTTAACGAGTATCTGCTTGTTGACCAATCGAAACTATCCGTTGAACACCACCTCAAACAAAACTCTAATCAGTGGTTAATGACAGAATATCAAGACCCTGAACAGAATGTTATTTTAGAATCTTTAGGCGTTGATTTAAAGTTAAAAGATTTGTATCAAAACCTTGACGTTTCCTCATAATCATTCCCCGATCCGTAATACCAAGCATCAGCCCAACGCCGGAGTTGATAGCGTTGCTGGGGATTGTCAGACTCACGACTCCATTGCGCGATCGCCCGCCCCAGGGGATTCAGGGCTTGATAGCCGCCTAAAGCGAGATAGTGACGTAGCCAATTGAGTAACGGGGGAATCCCCACTTGAGGAACCACGTTCGCCACCGTGAGAGGACTAGAAATCGAGGTCCGAAATAGGGCTTGGGATAAACTGCCAAATTGGACGACATCTTGCAAAAAGGGGCGTAATACCTCATCTCCGGCGGCGTTCATGGCTTGAAAGACGGCGGCTAATAACCCATTGATGGCTTGGTCATCTCTGACGGTTTCTGTTGCGCCAACGGTCATGGTTTGTTGAAATAGCCAGGTGACCGAGAGATTGGGTTGATAGGGTTGTAGGAGGTCTAGGGATGGGCGATCGAGACAATCGGCGGTTAGGGCTTCGCTAATTCCCGCTGTTAGCCGCTTCAGGTGACGCACCATAGCCCCAAAACCGCCGAAACTGAGGGGGGATTGACTTCCGCTACTGTCGCCAATGGGGAGAAGCCGGGGAAAGGGCGATCGCACGGGGGAGTTGCGATAACTGGGAAACATCCCAAATAAGGCCCGTTTGATGTCGAGTTGATCGAGTTGACATTGTTGATACTCGGGGAGAAGTCGCAGATATTCGTCAAAGAAAAACTCTAAGCTAAAGCGATCGGGGTGGGTATCGAGATAGGTAAAGAGATAGGTGGTGCGTCCATCTCGGGCGGGGAAGGCTTCCCAGAAATACTGACATTGGTTGAGAATGGGGGTGAAGGAGACAAATAAATCTCCTGTCTCATTTTTAGGATAGCCTTGGGCGCAGGTTCCCACCACCAGACAGACGCTATCGGGCCGTTGCTGACCGCGAATCTGTCGGATAATGGGGGAAAAATGGCCCATTGCATCGAGAAGTAGGCGAGTGGTGAGAACTTGGCCATCTGTGGTCACTCGCACCCCGTCGGGATGGATTTGCGCCTGCTGAAAGCTGGTGTGTTCGAGGAGGGTTCCCCCAGCGGCGAGAAATTTCTGTTTGAGGGTGTCGAGGAGATAGACGGGATCAACGCCAAGGTTGAGGATGTCGCGGACCCAGATTTCGGGACTTCCGGGAAAGGCGACTCGGGCTGGGTTATACTCGCTGGCGATCGCCGTCTGCAATTCCTCGGGGGTCAACAACTCCAACTCGACAAAGGTTTGTAGTTCACTACGGGAGATGTTCCATTCTTGGTCTCGACCTTTGAGGACTCCCCGTTCTAAAATGGCCACGCGCCATCCCTGTTGCGCTAAACTCGCCCCCAGGAGGATTCCCAGGGTTGCGCCACAGATGACCACATCCCACTCGCACTCTCCGAGGGGTTGCGGGGATTCCTCGACGACGTGAGGACAGGGGGGAGGGGTTTGGCGTAGTTGACTCCAGCGGCGATCGGCATTTTGTAAGCCTCGCCAGGGATGACCGGGAATTTGAGTGAGAAGGTCTTGGCTTTTGGACATGGGGGAGGAGGAGGGGATGCGAGTGAGGGTTCCTCCTAGCTTAGAGGGATTATCTGAAGACATCAATGAGGGACTGAATATCAACGGAGGCCCCTGATCGGCGTCATTGGGATGATGCGGCGACGGCGATTTCCTTGGTTTCTTCTTGGGAGTCTCCGCGAGGTTTGAAGTAATGGTATAGGTTGGCGATCGCAAATGGGGAGGCTTCGTTAAGGTATTGAGGGATTAGAGTTCGATGGCCTTCTTGTTGGGCGCGACCCGAAATATAGTTAATACAATTAACCCGTAACTTGGGTTGCAGGGTCAGCCGAATCTGGTCACAGAGGGCTAAGGGATGAGATTTTTGCTTAAAGTCTTCATATTGGGCGATCGCCAAACGTGCAGCGCAGTTCAGAAAAAGCATAGGCGAGTTTAGCGTCCTCAGCCACGGCGTTAATTGCTTGCAGGAGCTTCGTCTGAAGCCTTTGCACCTTAGCCGTCACGATTCCAAGTCCTCAGAAGCGTCTACATCCGAGAGGCGATCTCCCTCAGTAGTTTCAATTAGAGATTTAAGATATTTGAAGATTGTTTGAGGTTTTTTGGTGGCGCTAATTTTAGAAGATCCCTCATTTGCGAACAGTATAGAAAGTCTATCTGGAATAAAAAGGACATCATTACAATCTTTTATTCCTCCATTTTCTAAGACATTCTCTTTCAAAGAGACTAAATTTTGATTTATCTGTTCCCATGTCAATCCTTCTTCAATAAATAGATTTAACAACAAAATGAATGCCGCCAAAAAGTTCCCTCGGGTAAAGGATGTATTTATGTCCTGTTTCTTTAGAAAATCGTCGTGTTCAAATATTTTGAATATGGTATTAAAATAGCGCTAAATTCCTCTTATTCCGTTTAAAATCATACCACAGATTCAGGCAACTGTTGGGAAGGGTTGAGGGACGTCAGGGATTGGGGGGAGTCATCTGAAGCCAGCCGAAAAGGCGATCGCAGGTCAGAGTTAGGGAAAGCTGAGCCAACTGAGGGAGTGGTGTAGACCCTTCATAAAGGATCGGTTCACGCTGAGGTTGGAAGACAAGGATAGAGCGATCGCCGGGATCGACGAGCCATCCCATTTGACTCCCATACTGGAGACAATGGAGAAGCTTTCCGGCGACGCGGTTGGGACTTTGCTGGGGGGAGAGGATTTCAATCACCCAGTCTGGCGCCTGTTGGACATCATCAACCGGTTCGCCAGACGCATCGAAAACAATCCGTTCCCAGGAAAAGACCGCGATATCAGGAACGAGGGAGCGATCGCCAAACGTGCAGCGCAGTTCAGAAAAAGCATAAGCTAGTTGAGCGTCCTCAGCCACGGCGTTAATCGCTTGCAGGAGCTTCGTCTGAAGCCGTGAATGACGCGCCTTTGGCATGGGTTTCTGGATGATTTGTCCATTGATATATTCGCTTTCCGGTTGAGTTGGCGGTAAGTTCAAGAACGCCTTGAGACTGAGCGACTGCTGTTGGCTTGTGGTCATGGTTCGAGAATCCCTTGGTAAATCTCTTGCAGGGAAATATCGAGTGAGATCGCACCCAAAGAAATCGTCGTGTCTCGGCGATCGTACAGTCGCAACGACCATTCCTTCTCATCCCGACGCAGGAACTGTTCCACACGGGGTTCAGTTTGATGGACTAATAGATATTCGCGAAACTCAGGAATCGACTGATAATAACGAAACTTGTCCCCGCGATCGCGGGCCTCAGTGGAAGGGGAGAGGACTTCGACAATCAGACAGGGATTGAGAATTTCATCGCGGCGATCGCCATTAAACCGGGGTTCTCCTGCAATCACCAGAACATCAGGGTAAACCGCCTGTTGATACTGGGGAATCCAGAGGCGCATATCCCCAGCGCGAACCTGATAGGATTGGTCTTGTCGGCCCAGATTCAGGTAAGTTACCCAATTTAAGGCAATCCCATTATGCTCGTAGGTTCCACCCGTCATCGGAACCACCTCGCCATCACGATACTCATGACGAGTCTGGGCCATCTCTTCTCGGCGACGGTATTCATTGATAGAAATCTGAAGCGTTTGCAGGTTGGCGGTCACGATGGCGAGTCCTCAGAAGCGTCTACATCCGAGAGGCGATCGCCTTCTTGCCAAAGTCTATCCTGTAACGAGTCATCACAATGGCTATGCAGATGAATGGTGGTGGCGACGAGTTCCGCGATAATGGTGGCGCGATCGTTGTCGGAAAGGGGCGATCGTAACTGGTTTAACAAATCGAGGGTCAGCTGACAGTCCTCGGCCAGTTCCTCTAGGAGGCGATCGAGAGTCATATCTTGGCTTAACTGTACTCCAGTAAGGATAACTCAAACGGCGTGTTCCAGTTGAAATTATACCGTACCGCTGAGAGTTCGAGAGTTCATTATCGCAACGACCCCAGCCTCAAACCCTTAGGGACTGTTCAAGATGCCATGAATGGTCTCAACAAGTTTCTGCAAAAAGTCAACAGCCTCCAAGACTAACTCCTCATTAATCTCCCAGCGTGTACCAATTTCATAGGTCGGAACTTGATTGTGCTTTCAGTGAATTGTGGAGTGCAATCAGATCCCGAACACGACCGAGACTAATGTGGAACTGCTCAAACGCTGACTGCATACGCCTCGGACGTTAGTTGAATCACTTTATCCGCTAAATCCGAAAACACCTGTCGGAACTCCTCCTGTTTTTTCTGGTTCTGCGTTAAGACCTTTCCCCGTTGTTTTAACTGCTCCGGTGTTAAATCATAAACAGGAGTTCGATGCTTCTGAGATAGAGCAATTAAGCTGTTAAAGTTCGCGATTTTAGTTAAGCAAAAACTCTTGTGAACTTCTGCCTCTTGATATGCTATATCGGGAAGCATGATACCTTGCTTCTTAAACGCTGGAGCGATTTTTGAGGCGACATCTTCTTCGATACGAGTAATCCACTTTTCAAATGCTTGTGTCTCCTTTCCCCTAATAATTCGAAAATTCTGAACAATAATACCCAGGAATTTTAAGTTGACATCTGGGAAGGCATAGATTGCTTCTTTAAGGATAGAAAGTGAACTAGCTTTATTGGCCCAAGCAACCCATTTGGGAATAACTTTAGCTAAAGAATCAATTGCCATAACAGAAAAGAAGTCTGCCGTGGTTGGAACAATGAAAAAGTCGCTAATCATTAACAAATTTTGGTTGATAGAGCCTAAGCTAGGACTCATATCAATCAAAATATAATCTGCTTCAAACTTCTGAGCCGTTTGTTCAAACAAATAATTTAGCGCTCCCGGTATATTTCTAAGTGCTTGAACCGAACCGCTCAGCTCTTGTGCAATCCCCAGAGTTACTTCATATTCAGCAAGACCCACATGACCCGGAAGCAGAAATAAATTGTCCTGCCCTTCAACGGGGATACAGTCAACGGGTTCAATGAGTTTAGGCTGTGACTCAAAAGCAGGCGCAAGACCGGTTTTAAGATTAGACTGGGTCTGATAAATATTGGCAATGCGATTCATGTCATCCTCAGTTTCCTCCCGCAAAACCATTCCCGTTAGATTACACTGTGGGTCGGCATCAACCAGAATAACTCGCTTTCCTTTCGACGCAAGCATCCAGCCCAAGTTGAAGGTGGTTGTGGTTTTACTAACACCACCTTTATGATTAAACAGGGCTATTTTTTGAGCCATAGTTCATCAGTTCGCTTGAGAAAACTTGTGAATTTAAAATTTCTCCTCGTGACTTGGCTCCAGCCGAGTCATGTCCTTGGGGCGGCTCTGCCTCCCGAGTAGGCGGCAGAGCCGCCGGAGCGCGTGTCACGGCTGGAGCCATGACACGAGGAGGAGAACAAAACTAAAGGGGCAAGCCATGCTCACCCCTTTAGTCTAGCGTTTACGCCTTGGCGACCGCTTTCTCCTTCGCCTCATCCGAAGCTAAGAACTTCTCCAACTCCGTCAACGCATCCGCATCCACCTTCGTCTGCATCGGACAGAACTTCGGTCCACACATCGAGCAGAACTCCGCCGACTTGTAGATATCCGCCGGCAGCGTCTCATCATGGTATTCCCGAGCGCGTTCAGGGTCCAGAGATAACTCAAACTGCTTGTTCCAGTCGAAGTTATACCGCGCCGCCGAGAGTTCATCATCACGATCGCGCGCACCCGGACGACGACGAGCAATATCCGCCGCATGAGCCGCAATCTTATAGGCAATCAAGCCATTGCGAACATCCTCCGCATCCGGTAATCCCAAATGTTCCTTCGGCGTCACGTAGCACAACATCGCCGTTCCATACCAACCGGCCATCGCCGCACCAATGGCAGAGGTAATATGGTCATACCCCGGCGCAATATCGGTCACCAACGGACCCAACACATAGAACGGTGCTTCGCTGCACTCTTCCATCTGTTTCTTGACGTTGAACTCAATCTGGTCCATGGGAACATGGCCCGGACCTTCGACCATCACCTGAACATCATGTTCCCAGGCGCGGCGCGTCAACTGTCCGAGGGTTTTCAACTCCGCCAGTTGCGCTTCATCACTGGCATCATGGGTACAACCCGGACGCAGAGAATCCCCTAAACTGAAGGACACATCATATTTCTTGAAGATTTCGATAATGTCATCGAAATGGGTATAGAGGGGGTTTTGCTGGTGATGATGTAACATCCAGCGGGCCAGAATACCGCCACCGCGAGAGACAATCCCCGTAATGCGATCGCGCACCAACGGCAAATGTTCAATCAAGATTCCCGCATGAATCGTCATGTAATCCACACCCTGCTGAGCGTGTTTCTCGATGATATGCAAGAAATCATCAGCAGTGAGATCTTCCACACTGCCGTGGACACTCTCCAGGGCCTGATAAATCGGAACCGTACCAATGGGAACCGGAGAGGCCTTGATAATGGCCGAGCGAATCACATCCAAGTCACCGCCACCCGTAGACAAGTCCATGACGGTGTCTGCACCATACTTGACCGCCAAATTGAGTTTCGCCACTTCCTCATCAATGTTAGATGAGTTGGGCGATGCCCCAATGTTAGCGTTGACCTTGCATTTCGATGCAATGCCAATGGCCATCGGTTCGAGGTTGGTGTGGTTGATATTGGCCGGAATAATCATCCGTCCCCGGGCCACCTCGTCGCGGATTAACTCCTGAGGGAGATTTTCCCGCTTGGCGACATAGTCCATCTCTTCAGTAATGACTCCCTGACGAGCGTAGTGCATCTGGGATACATTACCCTGACCGCGTCGCTTAGCTACCCAGTCTGTACGCATATTGAATTTCCTCGATAAACAGCTTCCCTTCGCCGGTACTAGCCGGTCTCAGGTTCTAAGGGTGTAATCTCAGCCTGACGACTCAGGCACCCCTAGCTTGCTTAAGTGTATCGAGTTTAACATCATTGTGGGGGCGATCGAAGCTTAAAGGATTCTAAGGATTCTAAGGATTCTCCGCCGTCTCTGAACGCCCACAACGCCCACAACTCCCAGAAAAGGCCTCGTGCAACTCTTGGCGAAAGCGCAACATGGCCAAAAACGCCTCAACGGTTTGCCGCCAATAGGATTGAGGTTTCATCTTTGGTAACAACATCTCCCGGAACTCCGCCTCTAAGTGAGGATTCATCCAAGTGGCGAATTGGCGAAAGGTTGCCCGCACTGCCCAATCATATTTATCCTGACTGGCGAGAATATCCTGGCAAAATCGCTGAAAAATTGCCCGAGAAAAGCCATCACTCCAGTCCCACTCACAGATCTGTAAGCGGCTTAAACTGGGGTGACGCTTACTCATCGTCTGCGGGTGGGCCTGGAGATGGGCCAGAATCCAGGCTTCGCGTTCCTCTTGGGGGAGACAGCCCAACAGACGGCGATCGCGCCCCTGAACCTCCTCCAATCGTCCCGGAATCGCCCACCGCAACAAGCGCCGCCCCCACGCCATATCCCCATAACCCATCGCCGCGACAGCCCAACCCTCCAACAACAGATCCTTGAGAGGATGATCCGCCGCCATCTGCAACCAGTCATCAATCTCGTCGTCTTGCGCCCAAACCCGAGGCGGAACTCGGGCCAACTGTTGCAAAAACCACCAATGGGGCCGAGACAGCTTCGCCGGGGCCTTCTCGCGCACCCCATCTCGCCGCATCTCCGGGGTCATCGTTTCAGGAAGGGTGACGATAATTCCCTGGGGCGATCGCCTCAACCGCCCCGCTACCCACCGCGTCACCCGTTGCACAAACTCAGACTCGGGCAATTGCGTCAGCAGTTGCGCCGCCATCTCCCGCACCTGCTGACTTTTATCCCCCAGCGCCTCCTGCAAAAACGGTTCATCCGCCGCCGTTAAGCCCTGATGGAAGGTTTTGAGGTATTCCGTGCGATCGCCTGCTTTATGACGCGCCCAGACCTCTCTAACGCAATCTCTGGCCAGGGCGGGGTCTTGCCGGCGCATCTGCTGCAACCAAAACAAACGAGTCGGCAAATTTCCCTCACGCCAGCCCTCTTGGGCCGTCACGCCCACCCCAACTAACGCCCCATAAGCCCAATCCGGGTTTTGGGCCGCCAACCAGTAGCCGCGATCGCCCAACACCGGCAACAGCAACGGCCGCAAGTTCCGCCCTTGTCGGCCCACCTCCAACAATGCCGGCAAACACTGCGGTGGAACCCGCACCCGACAACGTTGCGCCCAACCCAACCAAAGAGACAATCGTTCAGGAACCTCCTCCCCAGCCAAAATCTCCTCTAGCCGTCGACTCGCCGCCGCCGAACAGACAGGCAACCTCTCCTCCGGCGCCACCCCGAGAGAATCCTCAACCTCCAGCTTAGGAAACCGTCGTCCCGCCTGACGTTGTACACTAGCGATGGCCAGCCCTTGTAAAATCTGCGCTTCTAAGCTATCACCATCAATCAGAGGTTCAATCTCCTCCGACAGCGGCACAATCTCAGCCAACGGTCGTTTTCCCAACCGTTGCGTTCCCAACAAAATCGCCTTAACCAGCGCCTCCCACACCACTCCACTCACCTCCCATCAAGCCCTCCCCAGTCTACCGCAGCGAACAATGGACAATTAAGAATCAACACTTAAGAATCAACACTTAAGTTAATTACCTCAAAAAGTGTTGCGTTCCAGCCGTTTCAGGCTTGTCGGTTTAAGCTAAACATTCAATAAAGCCGAAACCCACCCGACCCGCCTATTGCCCATTGCCCATTGCCTCTTGCCTTCTCCCCCCTGTTCCCTGTTCCCTGTTCCCTGTTCCCTTCTCCTACCCATGTTCGATCGCCCTCTCGGTTCTGTCATCCAAGGTTCCCTCAGTCACGGCCTAGAAATTCGTCTGCATCCCGATGTATCTGTCGAAGAAATGCGCGTCGGCAAATTCCTCGTCGTACAGGGAAGCCGCGCCCGCTTTTTCTGTCTCCTCACCGATGTTTCCCTGGGAACCGCCAGTCAGCGTGTTTTTGCCAACCCACCCCATCCCGAAGATGACTTTCTACAAGCGGTTCTCGCCGGAAGTGGAACCTACGGAACCTTAGAACTCACTCCCATGTTGATGTTAATGACACGGGATGCCGAAGAACTGGCCCGCGTCATGTTGCAAGCCAGCGGCCAAGCCACGAATCAAAATGGACGCAAAGGCAAAAAATCCCAAAAATTAGCCTCCTTTGAAGCCAACAGTAGCGCCGAGTTAGAATTACTGCCCGTCAAAACCATTCCCAGTCATTTTTCCCAAGTTTATGAAGCCCTAGAAACAGATTTTCGCTCTGTTTTTGGTTGGGAAGATGACCCGACTCGAAAAAACTTTGCGATCGGTAAACCCCTCGATATGGATGTTCCCGTTTGTATCGACCTTGATCGCTTCGTCGAACGCAGTAACGGCGTATTTGGCAAATCCGGAACCGGGAAATCCTTTTTAACTCGCCTACTCTTGTCGGGAGTCATCCGCAAAGATGCCGCCGTCAACCTAATTTTTGATATGCACTCCGAGTACGGCTGGGAAGCCCAATGTGAAGGCAAAAATATCAATACCGTCAAAGGTTTGCGGCAACTGTTTCCCGGCAAAGTGGAAATGTACACCCTCGACCCCGAATCTACCCGACGGCGCGGCATTCGCGATGCCCAAGAATTGTATTTAAGCTATGACCAAATTGAAGTTGAAGATATTAGCTTAGTCCAACGAGAATTAAACCTTTCCGAAGCCGCCATTGAAAATGCTATCATTCTCCGCAACGAGTTTGGTAGAACCTGGATTACCGAATTGTTGGCGATGGAAAATGAGCATATCCAGGTTTTTTGTGAAGAACGACGGGGCAACAAATCCTCAATCATGGCTTTGCAGCGTAAGTTAATGCGCCTGGATGAATTGAAATATATCCGCAACACTTGTCCCCAGAATTATGTCAATCAAATCCTCAATTCCTTGCAAGCAGGTAAACACGTCGTCATTGAATTTGGTTCTCAGAGTAATATGTTGTCCTATATGTTAGCAACCAACGTCATTACTCGCCGCATTCACCAACATTATGTCAACCAATCCGAGCAGTATTTACAGAGTAAGAATCCCCTTGACAAACCGCGCCAATTGGTCATAACCATTGAAGAAGCCCACCGCTTTTTAGATACCGCCTCCGTGCGCAGTACCATTTTCGGAACCATTGCCCGAGAAATGCGCAAGTATTTTGTCACCTTGTTGGTGGTAGATCAGCGTCCTTCAGGCATTGATAATGAGGTGATGTCTCAGGTGGGAACTCGGATTACGGCCCTATTGAATGACGACAAAGATATTGATGCCATTTTTACGGGGGTATCGGGGGGACAGAATTTGCGATCGGTGTTAGCGAAGTTAGACTCAAAGCAGCAAGCCTTAATTTTGGGCCATGCGGTTCCCATGCCCGTGGTGGTTCAGACTCGTCCCTACGACCAAACCTTCTATACTGAGGTAGGAGATTTAGATTTAGATGACCTGTCCGACGACCATGTGGCGGAAATTTCCGAAGCCGCCAAGTTAGATTTGGGATTTTAGAGATTTAACATTAGGAAATTTTGGGGAGGTTCGGGTGATGAGTCCTTCACTAGACCAATTATTACAGCAAGCTGAGCAACTTACTCCTGAGGAGCGTTTAGAGTTAATTCGGCAAATTGCACAGGGGTTAAAAACGTCTGATACGGCTGTCAAGGCTAAACCTCGATGGAGCGATTTAAAAGGAATGGCTCCCTATCCAATGATGGGAGAAGATGCTCAAGAATGGGTTTCACGCACTCGGCGGGAAGGGGATGACCATCGAAGCCAGATGTGGCGAGGTGAATCATGAAAATAGAAACAGCCTTGGCAGGTGTATCTCGGTTGTTTTTGGATACGGCTCCTGTCATTTACTTTGTAGAACGGAATCCTCTTTTTGTCGATAGGGTCGATCCAATATTTGAGCGATTTGAGTCTGAGATTATGCCAGTGGTGGGATCAGTGACGGTTGCCGAATGTTTAGTGGGTGCATTGCAGATGAGCTTAACGGATTTAGAACAAGCTTATGTAGCTATTTTTAAAAGCGATGATGTACTGTTTGTGGAGAATACCCTGACAATCTCTCAGGAAGCAGCACGGATTAGAGTTCAATATAATCTACAACTTCCTGATGCATTGCAAATTGCTGCCGCGATGGATGCTGGCTGTCAGGCATTTTTGACAAATGATGCTCAGCTAAAGCGCATACCCGAGTTAGATATTTTGCTGGTTAGTGAGTTCGAAGTTTGAGGGAAATTGTAGGGGCGAAAAATCCCCTCCTGGGAGGGGTAGAGGTGGGTTATGCCCCTACAGCAACGAATGTAATCTGCCATAAATCCTCCTTGTCACCCTAAATCCAGAAGACCCGATCAAAAAAATTTTCCAAGTTTGCATAAAAACCTCCCTCCCCAGCGTTAATGGGATAGAACGCCACCCAGGAGGGACGCTGATGACCATCCAAATCGAGCAAATTGCCCAGTTTCTCGACCATCGAGACTGGCGCTATCGGGTTGAAGCCGACAAGAACCGCATCATCACCGCCGTGAACTCCGATGTGGTCGAGCAATTTGTGATTGTGATTGCCGTGCAGGAGGAGGGGGAGTATCTCAGCCTCTTTGCCCCACAACTGCTGTATCTCAAAGACCATCATTATAAAGGTGTTGCCTTTCAGACCATGTTAGCCATGGCCTGGGAGGTCAAGTTATTGCGCTGGGAATATGACCCCAGTGATGGAGAAGTGCGCAGCAGTACCGGAATTGCCGTCGAAGATGGTCGGGTGACGGAGACACAGTTTAATCGTCTCTTGTCGGGGTTGATTCAGTTGACCGAGGAGGGGATGACGCGGCTGAAGCAGGTGCTGGCCACGGGAGAGGACCCCGGACGAGTGGGAGTGGGTTC